>NZ_JBVJLM010000007.1:0-82041 GCF_055584725.1 Kitasatospora sp. NPDC101108 | reverse complement strand
GCCGCCGGCGGCCCAAGCCACCGGGCCCCCCCTTCCAACACGGGCCCCCCCGGGGGGCCACCCGCCCCCCCCGCGGGGAGCCTGTCGCCGTCGACCTGCCCGGTACCGGGCAGGTCGACGGCGGTCGTGCGATACCCGGCGGTCTGCCCGGCCAGGTCGCCGGGCACCACCGATGTTCCGTCGGCCGGCGGTTCCCAAGGCGATCGGTTCTCCCGCCGCGGAGGTCCCGCTCCAACCGCGGCGACGCGGCCCGGCCCCACTTCCAAAAATCTACGCTCCGACAGTAAAAATCGACGTAGTGTAGATTTTCGAGCGAAGAGGCGGTGCCGCCTCTTCGGAAACCCCTCCTGGAGGAAACGATGGAGAAGCGCAACTGGCTCATCACCGGCGTCAGCACGGGCCTGGGACGAGCATTCGCCCGGGCCGCCCTGGACGCCGGGCACACCGTGGTCGGCACGGTCCGCTCGACGGGCGACCTGCGGGCTTTCGAGGAGTCGGAGCCGGGGCGCGCCCACGGCCGCATCCTCGACGTGACCGACGACCGCGCGGTGGTCGACACGGTCGCGGAGGTGGAGCGGAACGTCGGCCCGCTGGATGTCGTCGTCGCCAACGCCGGCTACGGGCTGGAGGGCACCTTCGAGGAGACCCCGCTGGCCGAGGTACGACGGCAGTTCGAGGTCAACGTGTTCGGGGCGATGGCCACGCTGCAGGCCGCACTTCCCCACCTGCGCCGGCGCCGCCGCGGCCACCTGATGGCCGTCACCTCGATGGGCGGCCTGATGGCCGTGCCCGGCATGTCGGCCTACTGCGCCAGCAAGTTCGCCCTGGAGGGCGCCCTGGAGGCACTGGGCAAGGAGGTCGCCCAGTTCGGGATCCACGTCACGGCGATCGAGCCCGGCTCCTTCCGCACCGACTGGGCCGGACGGTCCATGACCCGCGCCGAACGCAGCATCGAGGACTACGACGAGCTGTTCGCCCCCATCCGCGAGGCACGGCAGCAGGCCAGCGGGAACCAGCTGGGCGATCCGGTCAAGGCCGCCGAGGCCGTCGTGCACATCACGACCGTCGAGCAGCCGCCGGCCCACCTCCTGCTCGGCTCGGACGCGCTGCGGCTGGTCGGCGCCGCACGCCGCGCCGTGGACGCGGACATCCGGACCTGGGAGGCGCTCTCCCTCACCACCGACTTCCCCGACGGGGCGCAGCTGTGACGCCCGACCACGTCCCGGCCAGGAGCCGGAGGGCTGGGGAACGCAAGGGCGACGCGCGGGAGCGGGCCATTCTCGACACCTGCGAGGCCCTGCTGGCCGAGAAGGGCTACGAGGCCATGACCGTCGGCGACATCGCCGAGGGCGCCGGCATCACCCGGGGCGCGCTGTACTTCTACTTCGGCTCCAAGCAGGAGGTGGTGACGGCCCTGGTGGCCCGGACGGTGGAACACCTGTGGGAGCGGTCCCGGGCCACCGCGCAGGCCGAGGACCCGCGCCTGGCCGTCGCGGCGGCCATGCGGCGCACGGTGGAGCTGTGGAACGAGCACGGCCTGGTGATGCGCACGGCGATCGACCTGTCGCTGACCGTCCCCGCGATCGGGGAGCTGTGGAGCCGCACGGCCGACCTGTTCACGGCGGCCATCACCGCCGTCCTGGAACGCGCCGGCGTCCGGACCGGCACCGGGCCGCAGGACGCCCCGGCGATGGCGCGCGCCCTGTGCTGGATGATCGAGCGGACCTTCTACCACGCCTCGCAGCAGTCCCCTCAGGAACTGCGGGTGGCATCGGCGACCTGTGAGCACATCTGGCTGACCAGCGCCGGACTGGGCGGCTGACCACGCACCGCAGGGCGGTAGGGGTGCTCAGCCGAGGCGGAGGCCGCTCTCCTCCCGGTCGTCGAAGACGCGGCGGGCGGACTCGATGGCAGGCAGGTGCGCGGCGCGTCCAGAAAACCGTGGAGGTATCGGCTTCATGACCCGTTACAGCGTCGCCCCCGATCGGGGTGAGCTGCTCGCCACCTGGAACTTCGGCGCGGGTGAACTCACCACCTGCATCGCCCCGTTGTCGCCACAAGGTGACCCGAATGGCTTGTTCGCACCAAGGGCGAGCCGGCCAAGTGCTCTTCCTTGATCGGGAGATACACCGGTCGCCGGACAGACCTAGCGCGGTGGGCGCGGGAGGAGGAGGCAGGTGGCGGCGGCGAGGGCGGCGGCGGTGGTGATGGTGAGCCAGAGGGCGGGGCCGCCGTTCAGGGTCTGGAGGAGGTGGGTGCCTGCGGCTGCGCCCAGGGGGGAGCCGATGGCTCCGGCGAGGCCGAGCAGGCCCAGGGCGCGGCCGGTGCGGCGCTGGGGGGCGGTGGTGACGGCCAGTTCGTCCAGGCTGGGGCCGATCAGCATTTCGGCGAGGGTGGCCGGGACGGTGAACAGCAGCAGGGACAGCCATCCGGCCTGTGGGAGGAGGGCGAGGTAGGCGAGGGCGAAGGCGGCGAAGCCGGCGGCGAGCAGGGTGCGCGGCGGCAGGTGGGCGAGGTGGCGGCGCAGCAGGGCGTACTGGCAAAGCAGGACGAGGGCGCCGTTGAGGGTGAAGACGACGGAGATGGCCGTACTGGTGCCGGTGAGGGCTTTGGCGGTGAGCGGGATGACCGTGTTGAGCTGGCTGTAGATGGCCCAGTAGGCGATGGCGGCGGTGAAGAGCAGGACCGGTCCGCGGCGGCTGGGGGCCGGGGTGGGTGCGGGGGCGGGGTGGGTGGTGTGCGGGGGCTGGGACGCGGTGGGTTCGTCCTTGGCGAGGAAGGTCAGGTGGAAGCCGAGGAGGAGGTGGGAGAGGACGGCGGCGGCGAGGATGGTGTCGAAGCCGAGGGGGTAGGCGAGTGCGCCGAGGGCGGGGCCGAGGACCACGCCGACGTTGCCGAAGGTGGAGCGCAGGGCGAGCATGCCGCGGGTGTCGTCGTGTGCGGCGGCCTCGGTGACGAGCCGGGCCTTGACGGAGAGCACCAGCAGGGAGCCGCCGATGCCGACGGCCGCGATGCCGGGTATCAGGGCCGGTCCCCCGGTGGCGATCAGCAGGTAGCCGGCGATGCGCAGGGCGAAGCCGGCGGTGGTGGTGGCGCGGGCGCCGACGCGGTCCACGAGGAGGCCGGATATCGGCGAGAAGCCCTGTCCGCACAGCGAGAGCAGTGCGATGAGCAGTCCGACGCGTCCCACGGGGGTGCCGGTGGCGCTCAGGTGCAGGGCGAGCAGCGGCAGGAACATGAAGGTGGTGACGCCGGTGGCCAGGACCGTGGTGAGCAGGGCCCGTCCAGTGGCGGAGGTGCGGGACCAGGTGGAGGGGCGCGGGCGGGTCTCGGGTGAGGTGGCGGTGGACACGGAACCCCGTTACTGTCGTTTCCTGTTTTGACGGTCATGACTATGACGAAGGGATGCGTGACTGGTCAAGTGGACTTCGACAGTCACAACACCGCGATGGTGCAGGGCGCGGCGGACCTGGTGAACCTCGCCACGCCGGGCCTGTCCCGCACCCGCCCCTACCAGCCCCCGCCCGACGGCGAACTGGCCGAGCGGACCAACACCGTGCTGCGTACGGCCGACCGCCACGCCCACGCGCTCGACGAGGCCCAGGCGGTACGGCTGGCGGCCCTGGCCCCGCGGCTGCGGGCGGTCTTCGAACACCTCGCGGCCGGCGACCAGGACCGCGCGGCCGGGGCCGCCAACGCGCTGCTGGCGGACCTGCGCCCGTTCCCCGTCCTGGAACGCCACCGCGACGAACCCTGGCACCTCTACTTCCGCAGCACCCCCGGCGACGAGGCCTCCGACTGGGCCGCCCGCCTCGCCCTGGGCCTCGCCACCGCCCTGGGCAGCCGCTTCGTCTCCCGGCTGGGGCTGTGCTCGGCCCCCGCCTGCGACCGGGTCTACGTCGACGTCTCGCGCAACGGCACCCGGCGCTTCTGCTCCACCGCCTGCCAGAACCGCGTCAAGTCCGCCGCCCACCGCGCCCGCGCCCAGGAGGCCGACCAGCAGGGAGGCTGACCGGCCGGGCGGCCGCGCGGGCCGACGGACGGTCGGCCGGTATGACGGCGCCCCGGAGGGACCGTTCCCTCCGGGGCGCGCTGCTGTTCCCGGGCCCCGGC
Source organism: Kitasatospora sp. NPDC101108 (assembly GCF_055584725.1). NCBI lineage: Bacteria > Bacillati > Actinomycetota > Actinomycetes > Kitasatosporales > Streptomycetaceae > Kitasatospora > Kitasatospora sp. NPDC101108. The sequence continues at coordinate 77,928 of NZ_JBVJLM010000007.1, read as the reverse complement.
GCGAACCGAGAACGGCGGCCTCCACGTCATGAGAGAGTCATTTCCATGATCTTCCTACGCCAACGGCCCAGGCGCGTCGCCGCAGTTGCCCTCCTGGGCGCCGCCGCACTCCTCCTGACCGCGTGCGGCGGACAGCGTCCCGAGCACTCGACTGCGGGCGGCGCGGCCACGCCGTCCGGCACGGACGTCCCGAACGCCACGCCCTACGTGGAGCCCGGAGCCGGCGACGGCGCACCGCACTACCGGGAGAACAACGGGTCCCGCACAGCGGGCGAGATGTCCCCCGCGAGCGAGAAGGACGCGAAGAAGGAGGCCGACCGCATCGAGCCGATCCTCAAGGGGCTCTGGCAGGCCGGCACCTGGGACCCGAAGACCGTCCGTACCGCGCTGCTCGGGCTCGGGTACCCGGAGGAGTCGAAGGGGCCGGAGGAGCCGAAGGGGCCGAACCGCGGGAACGTCGACGGACCGCTGATCGTGCGGAGCATGGACTCGCGCTTCGAGACCGACCACTACGTCACCCCCGAGGGCGCCGTGGTCAGCCTCCGCGTCCACCCCGACGCCTGCGTCATCGCGTTCGTGCAGCGGAGCAACTACCAGGTGAGGACCAGCGGGCCGTACCCCGAGTCCGGCTGCTTCGAGCCGCCCTTCGCGCACTGACCGGCGCGGAAGCCCCGAGCGCCCTCCGTTGTTGCTACCGGGTGGACCCGCGACCGGAAGGGGTGAGCACCATGGCCGACACGATCCCCGGTCCCGAGCGGGCCCCCGAGGCGGAGGCGCCGCTGGACGCCTACTCGCGGATCGTCACGTCCGTCGCCGCGGCCGTGACGCCGCGGGTCGCGGCCCTGCAGGTCCCCCGGCGCGGCCGGGACGGCTGGTTCAGCACCGCGCTCGGCTCGGCGGTGGTCTTCACCGAGGACGGCTTCCTGCTCACCAACGCCCACGTGGTCGACCACGCCGACGCCGGGAAGCTGGCCTTCGCCGACGGCACCACCTCTCCCTTCCACACCATCGGCGCCGACCCGCTCTCCGACCTGGCCGTGCTGCGCGCCGACGGCCGCACCCCCTCGCCGGTGACGCTCGGCGAGGCCACCGCCCTGCGGGTCGGACAGCTGGTCGTGGCCGTCGGCAACCCGCTCGGTCTGGCCGGGACGGTCACGGCGGGCGTGGTCAGCGCGCTCGGCCGCTCGCTGCCCGCCCGGCCGGCAGCGCGGTGCGGATCATCGACGACGTGATCCAGACCGACGCCGCGCTCAACCCCGGCAACTCCGGTGGCGCGCTCACCACCGCGAACGGCGAGGTGGTCGGCATCACCACCGCCGTGGCCGGGAACGGGCTGGGCCTGGCCGTACCGATCAACACCACCGGCCGCCGGATCATCGCCGCCCTGCTCAGCGACGGCCGGATCCGCCGCGCCTACCTGGGCCTGGCCGGCGTCCCGGCGCCGCTGCCGCCCACCCTGCGGGACCGCACCGGTCAGCGCACCGGCCTGCGGATCGTCGAGGTGGTCCCCGCCGCCCCGGCCGCCCGGGCCGGCCTTCGCGCAGGCGACCTGCTGCTCACCGCCGCCGACGAACCGATGGACAGCGCCCAGGCCCTCCAGCGTCTGATGCTCGCGGACGCCATCGGGCGCCCCCTCCCGCTGACCGTCCTGCGCGGCGAGGCACTGGTCGACGTGCTCGCCGTGCCGACCGAACTCGCCACCGACGACTGAGGGTTGTCCAGGCCCTAGGCGCGCGGCGCACGCCGCATCGTCCACAGGGTCGGCCCGTCGCCCGGCAGCGGCACCTCCTCCAGCACCTCGAAGCCGAAGTGCCGGTAGACGGCGAGGTTCTCCGCCTTCGAGGACTCCAGGTGGACCGGCAGCCCCGCCGCGTCCGCCCGGGCGAGCCCCGAGCGCAGCAGGGCGGCGCCCTGCCCCCGGCCCTGCGCGAGCGGGTCCGCACCGATCACCGCCAGGTACCAGTGCGCCTCCTGCGGCGCGCTCGCGGCGGCCGCCTCGACGCACTGGCGGAACCAGTGGGCCCGGTCGCCGAGGAAGCCCGCCAGTTCCCGGATCGTCTCCTCGTCCGGGACGGCCTTCTCCTGCGCCTCCGGCGCCACCCAGAACGCGGCCGCGTGCTCGGTGCGCTCGCACAGCCCGTACGGCAGGTACTGCCGGGTGAGCAGCGTTGTGAAGTAACTCCCCAGCGCGGCCGGGCGCGTGGCCTCCTCCGGGAAGAACCAGCACATCATCGGATCGTCCTCGAAGGCCCGGGCCAGCACCCGGGATATCTCCCCGACGTCCTCGTCCGTCGCCGCCCTCGGCGTGCTCGTGTCCGCGTTGGTGTCCGCATTGGCGTTCGCATTGGTGTTCGTCATCCGCATACGGACATTCTGCGCCTCCTTATGCCACCGCGCCCGGGCGGGGGCGACTGTCCGACCGTCAACTCTCCGACGGTGAGCAGGAGGTGGAGTGGCCGCTGCGGGCGACGACCCGCTGTCCGAACGGCGGCCACTCCACCGAGAGGCGTCGGGGACGCCTCCGGCCCGCGCGGGCTCCGGAGTGCCGGCCGGGGCCCGGGGGCCGTCCATGGGGCGGTTCGGACCGGTCCGGTCGAACCGCGGCAGCGAGTCCGGCTACCCCTTCACCGGAAGCAGTTCCGGCGCCGGGCCCACCGGCAGGTGCCAGCGGGCGCGGCGGTGCAGCGCCTCCAGGTCGTGCAGCAGCTCGGGCGCCGGGACGGTCAGCACCGGGCAGCCGGCCCGGCGGGCGCAGTACGCGGACACCGGGCGCCGCAGCCGGCGGCGCAGCGGGCCGCCGCTGCGTCCGAGCACCAGCAGGTCGTCGGCCCGGTCGGCGACGTGCAGCAGGGCGGGCCCGGTCTCGCCGCGGATCACCACCGGCCGCACCGGCACGCCCGGGTCGGCGCCGCCGAAGGCGGCCTCCAGCGCCTCGTCCAGACGCTGCTCGGCGGCCTCCCGGGCGGCGGCAAGCAGCGGCGGGCAGGGCGAGCGCCGGTAGCCGTGCTCACCGCCCGGCGGCTCCCAGGCGAGCACCGGCCACAGCTCCGCGCCCCGGTTCCGGGCCTCGGCCACGCCGCGGTGCAGCGCCACCAGGCTCCCCAGTGACCCGCTGATCCCGACCACCACCCTGGGTGCCGCGCCGTCGTGCTGCCGCCCGTTGCCGTGCATGGTCCGTCCTCGTCTGGTTCGGTGTTCCGTCGATCTCCACCCAAGCGCTGCGGGGCCGGTCGGTCGGCCGTTGTTGACGGCTTCCTGACGCGCCGGGCGGCGTTCCCTACGCACTCCGTACGCGGGCCGTGCGCCCACCGACCCCGGACCTGCCCCGGGGTCCGTCGGCGGTCGAAGGAGATCCGCCGGGACCGCCGACGGAGAGCGGAGCGGGCGTCATCAACCGCTCACGGTCATTCGGCCCACCTCGCCGCCCTCCGGAGGTGACCCCAGCCCGCTTCCGGCGAGGGGCCGGCCCGAAACGGTTATGCATCCGGCATGAAGATCACCCTCAACGCCGTCCTCGGCGTCCCCCTGATGATCGCCGCCGCCCTGGGTCCGGGCGCCGGCCCGGCCGCCGCGGCCACCGGAGACCTGGCCGTCAACGGCACCACCCACACCGATCCGTCCGGGTGCTACGCACTGGACGGGACCGCCAGCATCGTCGACAACCTCACGGACGAGCCGGCGGAGATCCATTCCGGCGCGGACTGCACCGGGGACGTCCTCGAAGTGATCCAGGCCGGCGACGACAGTCGCGTCACCGGGGCGCAGAGCCTCTCCATCCCCTGACCCGAACCGACTCATGGTGCTATCGTCACTGGCACCATGTTGCTGAAGCTGGACCTTGGCGACGCCCGCCCCCTGCACGAGCAGGTGGCGGGCGCGATCCGACGGGCCGTCGCGGAGGGCGAGTGCGCCCCCGGCGACAAGCTGCCGCCCGCCCGGGAGCTCTCCCGGGCCCTCGGGGTGAACACCAACACCGTGTTGCGCGGGCTGCGCGCCCTGCGCGACGAGGGGGTGCTGGAGTTCCGCCGGGGCCGTGGCATCACGGTCGCGGCGGACGCCGGCACCCGAGCCGAACTGGTCGACCGCGTACGGCAGTTGATCGCGGACGCGGCCAGGGCCGGCTACAGCAGGAACGATCTCGTGGATCTGATCAGGGGGATGTCGTGAGGGACGAAGAGCCTGCGGGAGAGCCCGCCCCAGTCGAGCCGGTCCGGCGGGGCGCGCTGTGGGGAGCGGTGGTCTGGACGCTCGGGGTGGCCGCGCTGCTGGTCGCGATGCCGATGAGCGCGCGCGACCGGCTGCCGGACCGGGTGGCGACCCACTGGAGCGGGAGCCGACCGGACGGTTCCATGCCGCTGACGACGGCGGCGCTGTTCCCGGCCGCGATCTGGCTGCTGGTCGCGGTCGCGCTCGCCGTCGCGCTCCGGTTCCGAACCGGGCAGACCCGCGGCCTCGCCGGGCCGGTACTGGCCGGCACCGGGGTGCTGCTGAGCGGGGCGCAGGCCTCCATCGTGCGCGCCAACCTGGACCGCGCCCGCTGGCAGGACGCCGCGCCGATGGGCTTCGAGGTGGTCCTGATCATCGTGGCGGCCGGTCTGGCGGGTGCCCTGGCCTGGCTGGCGACCCGACGGCCCGCCACCACCGACATCGGCACCGGCACCACGGCCCCGGCCGCCCGGCCCGGAGCGCCGGTGCTGGAGCCGAGGGCCGGTGAGCGGCTGGTCTGGCTCTCGCAGGCCTCCAACCACTGGATGCAGACACTCTCCTCGGTCCTGGGGCTGCTCTCGGTGCCCGGAGTGATGCTGGCCGCGAGCGGGCGCACCGGCTCCGTCGACTGGCGGGCGGTCACGTTCTTCGGCCTCGGCGCCGTGGTCGCCCTGCTCTGCTCCTCGGTGCGGGTCCGGGTGACCGAGGCGGGCCTGCACGTCGGCTTCGGCCCGTTCGGCTGGCCCGCCCGGCGCCTGGCCCCCGCCGAACTGGTCTCGGCCCGGGTCGAGCGGCTGACCGCCCGCCAGGCCGGCGGCTGGGGCTACCGGGTCCACCGCGGGGGCAGCATCGTGTTCCTGCGCCGGGGCGAGTGCCTGGTGGTCCGCACCGCGCGCGGGCGGGACTTCACGGTCAGCGTCGACGACGCCGAGCGCGGCGCCGCCCTGCTCAACGCGCTGATCGCCCGCACCGCAGGCACCTCGACGCGCTGATCGCCCGCACCGCAGGCACCTCGACGCGCTGATCGCCCGTACCTCCGCCGAGCCCCGACCGGCCCGCCTCCCGTGAGCAGCCCTCCGGTGGCGGGCCGGTCGGTCTGCGGAGAGGCTCGCGCCCGGCGGTCGTCGCCCTCTCCCCGTCGATGGCCCGGAACACGACCTTCGCATTCCCCCGCTGGGCAACGCCGCCAAACCACCCGATGCGGTGGTGGAGTGATCTCCTGGGCTGGGTACACCAGTTGGCGGCCAATCATCGCGCGGACCAGCGAGGAGGCGTCCGTGAGTGACGAGCGGAGCATCCGGAGAACGACCGACTCACCACAGACCGTCCAGGACGAACGAACCGTCACCTTCCTGCGCTTCGGCGTCGGGGCGATCGGCGTGCTGCTGCCGCCGGCCCTGCCGCTGGGCAACTGGCTGGCGGACGAGATCACAGGCCGCTCGACGGGCGGGTTCTGGCCCGCGTCGATGAGCGCCGCGTACTACACGGGGACGCGCGACGTCTTCGTCGGGGCGCTGTGCGCGCTCGGGGTGTTCCTGGTCTGCTACCGCTTCGACCGGCGGGACGACCGGTGGAGCACGGCGGCCGGGCTGTTCGCGCTGGGGGTGGCGCTGTGCCCCACGGCGCCGGGCAATCCGACCGGGCTGCAGCGCACGGTCGGGGTGTTCCACCTGGTCTTCGCCGCGCTGCTGTTCGTCATGCTGGCGCTGTTCTGCCTGTACTCCTTCCGCAATCCGCGCTCGACGCAGCCGGCCCGGGTCGGTGCCGCGTACCTGGCGGCGGGGGTGCTGATCCTGGTCGCGCTGGTGGCGGCGGCGGTCACGGGGCTGTCCGGGTTCGGGGCGGACTGGACGGTCCGGCCGATGTACCTGTGCGAGTGGGCGGCGACCTGGGCGTTCGGTGCGGCCTGGATCGGTGCGGCGGTGGAGCTGGCGGCCGGGCGCGGCGGGCGCGCCGGTTCCGGGGCGCTCCCCCGCCAGGCGGTGGGGCTGGAGATGGGGGCTCCGGAGGCGCCCCAGACCTGAACGTTCGTCACCTTGTCGCACCGGCGAACCGTTACCATCCGCACCAGGGCCGCCCGCCGACGGCGGCCGGTGACGGATGCCCATCAACGGGGAGCGCGAGCGTGACGAACGAGGACCACCCGTCGGTCGACCTGCGGATGGACGTGCCGCACTCCGCCCGGGTCTACGACTACCTCATCGGCGGCAAGACCAACTTCGAGGCGGACCGGGCCGCCGCGCATGCCTCGGTGCGGGCCTGGCCGGCGCTGCCGATCTCGATGCGCACCACCCGGGACTTCATGCAGCGTTCGGTGCGCCACCTCACCGAGCAGTACGGGGTGCGGCAGTTCCTGGACATCGGCACCGGCATCCCCACCTCGCCCAACGTGCACGAGATCGCCCAGGCGATCGCCCCCGAGTCCCGGGTCGCGTACGTGGACAACGACCCGATCGTGCTGACCCACGCCCGGGCCCTGATGTCCAGCACGCCCCAGGGCCGCACCTGTTACGTGGACGCCGACTTCCGCGACCCGGAGTCGATCATGGGCGACCCCCGGCTGCGCGAGGTGCTCGACCTCTCGCGGCCGGTGGCCCTGTCGCTGATCGCCATCGTCCACTTCGTGCTGGACGAGGACGACCCGCAGGGCATCGTGCGCCGCTTCATGGACGCGCTGGCGCCCGGCAGCTTCCTCGCCCTCACCGTCTTCACCGGTGACACCGACCCGGTCGGGGTGGGCGGCGTCGGCCGGGAGTACAACGCCCGCGGCATCCCGCTGCAGATCCGCGACCGGGCCGAGACCGAGGCCTTCTTCGACGGTTACCAACTGCTCGACCCGGGCGTCACCCTGGTCCACCACTGGCGGCCGGACGCCGACGCCCCGGCGATCCGCGACCGGGACATCGCGATGTACGCGGGCGTGGCCGTCAAGCGGTAGGGCGACGCCGCGGGCCCGGTCAGCCGGGGACGGAGACCAGGCCCGTCTCGTAGGCCAGGATCACCAGTTGGACCCGGTCGCGGGCGTCCAGCTTGGCCAGCAGCCGGGTCATGTAGGTCTTCACGGTGGCGATGCTGAGGACCAGTTCGGCGGCGATCTCGGTGTTGGACAGGCCCCGGCCGACCAGGGTGAGGATCTCCCGCTCCCGGTCGGTGATCGCGTCCAGCCGGCGCGACGCCGGGACCGCGACCGGGTTCGGCTTCGGGTGCTGCCCGGCGAAGGCTCCGATCAGCCGCCGGGTGACGCTCGGCGCGATCAGCGCGTCCCCCGCGGCGACCACCCGCACCGCGGCGAGGATGTCGTCCAGCGCCATGTCCTTGACCAGGAACCCGGACGCCCCGGCGCGCAGCGCCGCGTACACGTGCTCGTCCTCGTCGAAGGTGGTGAGCACCACCACCCTGGTCGGCCCGCCGGCGGCGGTCACCTGCCGGGTGGCCTCGATGCCGTCGGTGCCGGGCATCCGGATGTCCATCACCACGACGTCCGGCCGCAGTTCGGCGGCCAGCCGGACGGCCTCGGCGCCGTCGCCCGCCTCGCCGACCACCTCGACGTCCGTGGTCTCGGTGATCACCATCTCCAGGGCGGCCCGTACCAGCGGCTGGTCGTCGGCCAGTACGACGCGGATCATGCGGTCTCCTCCCCGGGGACCGGCAGCCGGGCGGCGACCCGGAAGCCGCCCTCCGGGCGCGGTCCGGCCTCGAACTCGCCGTGCAGCAGGGCGACCCGCTCGCGCAGTCCGGCCAGGCCGAACCCGCCGCCGGGCGCGGCGCCGTGGCCCCGGCCGCGGTCGGTGACCTCGACCCGGAGTTCCCCCGCCGTGCGGTCGACGGACACCAGGCAGTCGCGAACCGCCGCGTGGCGCACCACGTTGGTGACCGACTCCTGGATGATCCGGAACGCCGAGAGGTCGATCTCCGGTGGCAGCGGCCCCGGTTCGCCCGAGCGCCGCACCTCGACCCGCACACCCGCCGCGGTGGTGGTCCCGGCCAGCCGGTCGAGGTCGGCCAGGCCCTGCGGGACGGTGTCCGACACCTCGCCGTCGGCCTGCCGCAATGCGACCAGCATCCGGCGCAGCGCGGCCAGGGTCTCCCGGCCGGCGGCCTCGATCTCGCCCAACGCCTGCTCGGCCCGCTCGGGCCGGCGGTGGATCACCCGGCGGGCGGCGCCGGCCTGCAGGGCGACGATGCCGAGGCTGTGGGCGACGGTGTCGTGCATCTCCCGGGCGATCCGCAGCCGTTCGGCGGTCACCGCCTCGACGGCGGCCCGGCTGCTCAACGCCTCGGCGTGCTCCCGGTTCTGCCGCACCGAGCGCCCGGCCAGCCAGGCGACCAGGGCGAGCAGCGCGGCGCCGTCGGCCGAGCCGATGCGGGTCCCGGTGAAGATGCCGACGGTGTTGCCGGGGACCAGTCCGATGTGCAGCACCAGGAAGGTCATCACCAGCGCGAAGGCTGCGCGGGAACTGCGGCGCGCCGCTCCGGCGGTGATCACGAAGAGCGCGACGTCCACGGCGAGCAGCGCGGTGGGGGGCACCTGCGAATGCCTCGCGGACCAGCCGTCGGTCTCGGTCCAGGTGGCGATCAGCAGCACGGCGACCGAGAGCACCGGCATCCGGCGCACCAGTGCTGCGCCGGCGAAGGCCACTGCCGTATCGGCCAGGGTGAACGGCAGGCCGCCGTGCGCGGCGGCGCCGCCGTACTGCCGCCATCCGGTGTCGCGGAGCGCCAGGGCGGGATAGGCGACGGCCACGCACCAGGCGAGGGCGGTCCAGGCCTCGGGCGGAACGCGCCGGATCAGCGGGGGCGTAGGGGTCGCGGACATGGTTCAAGATCGTAACGACGGAGGTGTGCCCGGACATCCAACCGTGGTTGTACGACCGGGGCCGACCCGCGGTGTCGACACCGGTCCGATGCGGCGGCCGGGGCTTCCCCGGCACCGTGGTGCCCATGATCGAAGTCATCGAACTGACCAAGCGCTACGGCCGCCGGACGGCCGTCGACCGGCTGACCTTCACCGTCCGCCCCGGCCACGTCACCGGCTTCCTCGGCCCCAACGGCGCGGGCAAGTCCACCACCCTGCGGATGGTCCTCGGCCTCAACGACCCCACCTCGGGCACCGTCACCGTCGACGGCCGGTCCTTCCGCGGGCTGCCGCGCGGCCTGCGGGAGGTCGGCGCGCTGCTCGACGCGGGCGACGTGCACGGCGGACGCACCGGCGCGGCCCACCTGCGGGCCCTGGCCCGCAGCAACGCGATCCCCCGTGCTCGCGTGGAGGAGGTGCTGGCCGAGGTCGGACTCACCGACGCCGCCGGGCGGCGGATCGGCGGCTACTCGCTGGGCATGAAGCAGCGCCTGGGCATCGCCGGCGCCCTGCTCGGCGACCCGCCCGTGCTGCTCTTCGACGAGCCGCTCAACGGACTGGACCCGGAGGGCGTGCTCTGGGTGCGCGGGCTGTTCCGCCGACTCGCCGCGGAGGGCCGGACGGTCTTCGTCTCCAGCCACATGATGGCCGAGATGGAGCACACCGCCGACCGGCTGGTGGTGATCGGCCGCGGCCGGCTGATCGCCGACGAGAGCCTCACCGAGTTCGCCGCCCGGGCCGGCCGGGCCGCCGTCGTCGTGCGCGCCGCCGAACCCGGGCGGCTGACCGCCGTGCTGCGCGCCGCCGGCGCCGAGGTACGCCCCTTCCCGGACGGCAGCCTCGACGTCACGGGCCTGGACGCCGGCCGGATCGGCGAACTCGCCCTGGAGCAGCGCTTGTTGCTGTACGCCCTGACCGAGCGCGGCGCCTCCCTGGAGGAGGCCTTCATGGAACTGACCGCCGACAGCGTCGAATACCTCGCCGGAGAGCCCCGATGAGCACCGCCACCCTCCCGACCCCCGTCCGCCGCCACCGCTTCGGCGACCTGCTGGCCGCCGAGTGGCTCAAGTTCTGGTCGCTGCGCTCGATCCCCTGGGTGCTCGGCCTCGCCACGCTGCTCGTCGTCGCCGCCAACCTCAAGTCCGCCCAGTACACCCACGACCACTACACGCCCGGCGACGGCGATCCGGCGCTGATGGCGCAGGTCGCGCTGTTCGACTCCTTCATCACGGCCTCCGCCGACATCCTGATGCTGGTCGGCGGCGGCCTGGGCGCGATCGTCATCGCGGGCGAGTACGCGACCGGGCTGATCCGCACCACCCTGGCCGCCGTCCCCGACCGCCGCGCGGTGCTGCTCGCCAAGGCGGCCGTGCTGACGGGGGTGCTGCTCGGCTTCGGGACGGTCACCGCGGGCGTCTCCTTCGGCCTCACCCAGGCGATCCTGGCCGACCGGGGCATCGGGCAGTCCCTCGGCGATCCGGCGGCGCTGCGGTACGTGGCCGCCGCCGCGCTGTTCGCCCCGGTGTGCGGACTGGTCGGGCTCTGCCTCGGCACCCTGGTCCGGCACAGCGCGGGCGCGGTGCTGGGCACCGTGGTGGTGCTGTTCTTCCTGCCGTCCCTGGTCACCGAACGCTACCGCTGGACCGCCGACCTGCTGCACGCCCTGCCCTACTCCGCCTGGCAGCGCCTGGCCCGGATCACCCTGGAGGGCATGCGGCCGACCGACTACCCGGCCACGGTCGCGGGCGCCTGGACCACCTACGCGATGTGGGCGCTCGGCTCGGTGGCCGTCGCGACGGTGGTGATCCAGCGCCGCGACCACTGACGATCGGGCCGCGGTTCAGAACGCCGCGATGCTGCCCGGCGCCCGCTCGGCCCGGCTGAGCGCCCGCAGCACGCCCGCCTGGCCGTGCCTGCGCACCGCAAGCCGGGTCAGCAGGCCGAGCACCGACTGGGCCGTCTCCGGAGGAAGTTCGGGGGTCGGGACCCCGACGCTGACCGCCAGGTCGTCCGCGTGGACGGCCAGTTCCATCGTCCGGGTGGCCAGCAGGTCGTCCAGCGCCAGCGACCACGGCCCCCAGAACGGCAACCGGACCGGTCGGGCGCCGTCCTCGCCCGCGAGGACGTCCGCGAGCCCGGCGAGCGTCCAGGCCAGCCGACCGCTCAGCGCCGCCGCCCCGGAGGCCGCGACCAGCTCACTGCCCTGCCGGATCCGCACGTTGATCTCGGCGTCGACCCCGGCCCCGACCCACTGCGACCGGCGGTAGTGCTCCAGCAGCCCCACCGTCTCCTCGCCCGGCACCGGCGCGGCCAGCGCCTCGGGCACGCACAGCACCTGGTACGCCAGGTGCCCGGCCAGACCGCCCACGCTCCACTGCTCCAGCGCACTCGGCCGCGCCCATCCGTCGGCCACCTCCGACCGGCGCAGCAGCGCCTCCGCCGCGCCGGCCGCCGCCAGGAAGTCCGCTCGGGTATCCGTCATGCCACACCTCCTACCCCCTCGCGGTCCGGGCTCACGGGCGTCAGGGCATCCGGGACCGACCGGCGTTCTCCCGCTGGTTCGCCCATTCGTCGGCCAGGGCCACCAGCAGGGCCGCCAGGACCAGGCCCGAGGCGACCGTGTCGCCGAGCTGGAAGGCGAGGGCCCAGTCGGGGTGGGGCCCGGCGGCGTGGGCGAAGAAGACCGAGCCGACGACGGCGATGCCGACGGCCGAGCCGACCCGCTGGGCGGTCTGCAGGACGCCGCCGGCGCTGCCGGCCCGGGCGAGCGGGACGTGCTGGAGGGTGAGCGTCTGGTTGGGGGCGATCACCAGGCCGCTGCCCACCCCGGCGACCAGCAGCGGGCCGAGGGTGGTCCAGCCCACGGAGGGCCCGGACCACAACTGGACGGCCAGGGCGGAGGCCAGCAGGCCGAGCAGCACCAGCAGCAGCCCGAGCACCACCAGTCGCCGCCCCAGCCGGCTGACCAGCCGCCCGCCCACCGCGGCTGCCACGCCCGAGCCGACCGCGAACGGGGTGATCGCCAGGCCCGCCGTCAGCGCCGAGTAGTGCAGGCCCGCCTGGAGGTAGAGCGTGTAGATGAAGAAGATCGCGGTGAACCCGGCGAAGTACACCAGCGACAGCAGCACCCCCGCCGCGTACGGCCGCACCGCGAACAGGGCCATGCTGACCAGCGGTTCTCGCCGCCGCGCGTAGTGCAGCTCCCAGCCGACGAACGCGGTCAGCAGTACGGCCGCCAGCGGCAGCAGCAGCCAGCGGGCCGCGCTGTGCCACTGCTGCTGCTGGACGAAGGGCAGGAGCAGGGCGACGGTGCCGGCGCCGAGCAGCAGCACCCCGACCGGGTCGAAGTCGCGGTGCCCGGCCCGTTCGGCGGCCGGGCGGGGCGGCGGCAGCAGCCGGTAGGCGATCGGCAGGGCGGCCACGCCGATCGGCAGGTTGACCAGGAACACCCAGCGCCAGCCGTCCTGCGGGCCGAACAGGTGGATCAGCAGGCCGCCGAGCAGCGGTCCGACGGCGGTGGACAGTCCGATGGTGGCGCCGAGCGCGCCGAAGGCCCGGCCGCGTTCGGCGCCCTGGAAGAGGGTCTGGATGAAGCCGGACACCTGGGGCACCAGCACGCCGCCGGCCGCGCCCTGGAACAGCCGGGCCAGTACCAGCCACTCCTGGTCCTGGGCGGCCCCGGCCAGTGCGCTGGCGGCGGTGAACAGGGCGAGTCCGGCGAGGAAGACGGCCCGTCGGCTGCGGGCGTCCCCGAGCCGCCCGGCGGGAACGAGCACCAGGCCGAAGGCGAGCGCGTAGCCGCTGAGCACCCACTGGAGTCCGCTGTCCGACATGTGCAGCCCGGCCCGGACGGTGGGCAGCGCGACGTTGACGATGCTGACGTCCAGCAAGGTCATGAAACCGGCGACCAGGCAGATCGTCAGCGCCCGCCAGCGCCGCGCCTCGGCCCGCCCACCGGCGGCGGTGGAACCGGGCGACTGCGGTTTCTCCGCGTCTCGGGAGGGGGGTTGGGAGGTCATGGGGGCCTCTTCCCGGGGTCCGGGCACTCGTCCCGGGTGGTCCGGGCTCTGCTCCGGCTCATCCTCGCCCGCCCCCCAGCCCGCCGCCACCCGGGTCCGCCGCCACCCTCGCCCACCGCGCCGCGCGGCCCGTCCGTCCCCGTGTCGGAGCTGCGCGGGTGCCGCGCCGCTGTCTCGCCGGTGCCGCGCCGGTGCCGAGGGTGAGGGCGGTCAGGGCGAGGGAGGCACGGCGGGCTCCGGCCCCCGGGTCGGCCCCCGGGTCGGCCGGCGGGGCCGCCCGGGACCGGCCGTTCAGCGGGCCCTTCAGCGGGCCAGCAGGTCCCGGAGCGCCGCCGTGATCTCCTCGGGCGCCTCCTCCGCCATGAAGTGCCCGGCGCCGGTCAGCCGGTGGTCGAGGTCCGGCGCCCACGCCCGCCACACCGCGGCGGCGTCGTAGCCCAGCTGCGCTCCCCAGTCCTGCTGGACCACCGTCACGGGCATCGCCAGCTGCGACCCGGCGTCCAGGTCCGCCTGGTCGTGCCGGACGTCGACGCCCGCCGAGGCCCGGTAGTCCGCGACGATCGACGGGACCGCGGCGGCGCTCGCCCGCAGGTACTCGGCCCGCACCTCCGGCGGCAGGGCGGCCGGGTCGTTCGCCCAGGCGTCGAGGAAGGAGCCGAAGAACGCGTCCGCGCTGTTGGTGATCATCGTCTCCGGCAGGCCCGGCGGCTGCGCCATCAGGTACAGGTGGTAGCCGACCGCCGCCGACACCCCGTGCAGGACCTTCCACATGTCGAGCGTCGGCACGACGTCCAGGATGCCCAGGTGGGTGACGGTCTCCGGGTGGTCGAGCCCGGCCCGGAAGGCGACCAGGGCGCCCCGGTCGTGGCCGGCCAGGGCGAAGCGGTCGTGGCCCAGCGCCGCCGCCAGAGCCACCACGTCGGCGGCCATGGTGCGCTTGGCGTACACCTCGGGGCCGGTCTCGGCCGGCTTGCCGCTGGCGCCGTAGCCCCGCAGGTCGGGACAGATCACCGTGTGCCCGTCGGCGAGCCGCTCGGCGACGTGCCGCCACATCAGGTGGGTCTGGGGGAAGCCGTGCAGCAGCACGACCGGGCTGCCGCTGCCGCCGACGGCGACGGCCAGCTCCACCCCGTCCGTGCCGGGCAGGCGGAGGTGGTCGAAGCCGGGAATGGTGGGGGCCATGGAGGGTGTCCTCTCGGGTGCGGGACCGGGTTGTTGGGAACCGGGGTGCCGGGAACCGGGTGCCGGGGGAACCGACCTGATCAGCGTGGTCCACCCCGATCAGCAACCGATCAGTGCGGCGCGGCGCGGCCCACCCCCGGCACCGAGGATGGGGGCATGCGAATCGACGTGCTCGGAGCCGTACGGGCCCTCCGCGACGACGGCAGCCCGGTCGAGCTGGGCGGCCCCCGCCACCGCGAGGTGCTGGCCCGGCTGGTCGCCGCCGAGGGCCGGATGGTCACCACCGACACCCTCGTCGACGACCTGTGGACCGACCCGCCGGTGCGCGCCGTGGGCGCCCTGCGGACCTTCGTCGCCGCGCTGCGCCGCGCCCTCGAACCCGACCGGCCGCCCCGCGACGCCCCGCGCCTCCTCGTCACCGAGGGCCCCGGCTACGCGCTGCGCCTGCCCCGTGAGGACGTGGACGCCCATCGGTTCCAGGACACCCTGGCCCGGGCCCGGCGCGACCCCGGCGCGGCGGCCGAGCTCAGCGCGGCGCTCGCCGCCTGGCGCGGGCCCGCCTACGCCGACGTGCCCGACTCCGCCTGGGCGCGGCGCGAGCGCGCCCGCCTGGAGGAGCTGCGGCTGGAGGCGGTGGAACTGCGCGCCCGGATCCTGCTCGACTCCGGGGAGGGCGCCGAGCTCGTCGCCGAGCTGGGCGCCCACGTCGCCGAACACCCGTGGCGCGAACCGGCCTGGGGTCTGCTCGCCCGCGCACTGCACCGCGCGGGCCGTCAGGCCGACGCGCTCGCCGCCCTCCGGCGCGCCCGCGCCATGCTCGTCGACCAGCTCGGGCTCGACCCCGGCGCCGAACTGCGGCACCTGGAGACGGAGATCCTCAACGGCCCCGCACCCGTCAGGGCCGCCCGCACCGCCTGGCCCGGCCCGGGCGTCCGGCTCGGCCCGGGCGTCCGGCTCGGCCCGCGCACCACCGTGGAACTGGCCCGCACCCTCGCCCTGGCGGGCGGGGACGCCCTGGTCCACTCCCGGCGCGACCGGCTCGCCGCGATCCGGGCGGCGGAACGCACCGGGGACCTGCTGCTGACCGCCCGGATCATCGGCGCCTACGACGTGCCGGCCCTCTGGAGCCGGGCCGACGACCCCGAACAGTCGCGCGCCGTCGTGGCGGCCGCCGAGCGCACCCTCGGCGCGCTCGGCCCCGACGGACCCGCCGACCTCTCCGCCCGCCTCCTGGCGACCGTCGCCGTCGAGAGCCGCGGCGCCGACCTGACCGGGGCCGAACTGCGGCGCGCCGACCGGGCGGCCCGGCAGGCCGAGGCGCTGGCCCGGGGCCTGGCCGATCCCGGGCTGCTGGCCTTCGCCCTCAACGGGGTGTACCTGCAGTCCTTCGGGCGTCCCGGGCTGGCCGAGGTCCGGGACCGGATCGGCATCGAACTCCTGGACCTGGCCGGTCGGCACGGACTGGCGAACTTCGCCGTGCTGGGCCGGCTCGTGCGTCTGCAATCCGCCTCCGCCCTCGGCGACCTGGGCGCCGCGACCGGCCACGCCGAGGCGGCCGAACGGATCGCCCTCCGCACCGAGGCGTCGCTCGTCCCCGTGCTCACCGGGTGGTTCCGGGCCCGGGTGACGGCCGCCCGCAGCGCCGAACCCGGCGGCCCGACCGCCGCCGCGGCCGCCGCGGAGTACCGTGCCGCCGAGGAGGCCCTCCGTACGGCCGGGATGCCGGGGCTGCACCGCGGCCTCTTCCCGCTCGCCCTGCTGGGGCTGCGCCTGCTGCACGGCCGTCCGGCGCCCACGGACCCGCGGCTCGACTGGGGACCGTACCGGCCCTGGGCACGGCCCCTGGTGCTGCTGGCCGAGGACCGCACCGAGGAGGCCCGGGCCGCCCTCGCCGCAGCGCCCGAACCGCCGCACGACCACCTCCAGGAGGCCCTGTGGTGCCTGACGGCCCGTGCCGCCGCCCGCCTCGGCGAACGCGCGGCCGCCGCCCGGGCCGCGGCCGCCCTGCGCGGCGCCGCCGCGGAGGACGCGGGCGGTGCCAGCGGGATGCTGACCCTGGGCCCGGTGGCGCGGTACCTGGCGGAGGCGGAGGCCTGCGCCGGCTGCGACGACGGCCCTGCGGGCGGGACGGTGCGCTGACGCACGGCGGGGCCACCGGCGGCGGCCCCGCCGCCCGGCACCCGTGTCAGGCCTTCGGCCAGTTGCGCAGCAGGGCGTCGAGGGCGTCGAGGACGCGCGCCCAGGTCTCCTCGGTGGTGCGCGGGGTGTGCTGGAAGCTTCCCGCCCGCTCCAGGGCCACGTAGCCGTGGAAGGTGCTGCCGAGCAGGCGGACCGCGTCGGTCTCGTCCGGCTCCGCGAGGTCGTAGCCGCGCAGGATCGCGCGGGTCATCCGGGAGTGCCGGACGGCGGCGCTGTTGAGCGCCGTCTCGTGGTCGAGCTCCAGCTGCGCGGCGGCGTAACGGCCGGGGTGCTCGCGGGCGTAGTCGCGGTAGGCGTTGGCGAAGGCGGCCAGGGCGTCCTTGCCCGCGCGTCCGGCCAGGGCGGCGGAGACCCGGTCGGCGAGTTCCTCCAGGGCGAGCAGGGCGATCCGGGTCTTGAGGTCCTGGGAGTTGCGGACGTGCGAGTACAGGCTCGCGTCCTTGACCCCGAAGTGCCGCGCGAGCGCGGAGACCGTGACCTTGTCGAAGCCGACCTCGTCGGCCAGTTCGGCTCCCGCCCGGGTGAGTCGTTCCGCGTTCAGTCCTACGCGTGCCATGGGCTTCCCTTCGATCGCCTGAAGCCATTATACGTTTGCCTAATCCTCCTAGGTAATTTACGTTGCTTCCTATGAAGCCGATGACCGAACAAGAGATCCGCTCCGCCTTCGTGAACTGCAGCAAGGGCGAGGCGAAACGGCTGCACGTGCCCCGCGACCTGACCGAACTCCCGTGGGACGACCTGGACTTCCTCGGCTGGCGCGACCCCCAGGCCCCCGATCGCGCCTACCTCGCGGCCGAGCTGGAGGGCCGTCCCGTCGCCGTCGCCCTGCGGTCCTCCGGTGCCACCTCCTGGCAGGCCCGGCGCAGCATGTGCTCGCTCTGCGTGACCACCCACACGGGTGGCGTCTCGCTGATGGTCGCGCCGCTGGCCGGGAAGGCCGGGAAGCAGGGCAACTCCGTCGGCGCCTACATGTGCTCCGACCTCGCCTGCTCGCTCTACGTGCGCGGCAAGCGGGAGGTCGGCACCCGGCTCCACGAGTCGCTCACCCTGGAGGAGAAGATCCGGCGCACCGTCGACAACCTCGCCGCCTTCGTCGCCAAGGTCACCGCCTGAGCGGGCGCCGGAACCCCGGGCAGGTCAACGGGCCGGCGGCAGGTCAACCGGCCAGCGGCAGGTCAACCGGCCAGCGGCGGGTCGAGCCGGGCGAAGGCGGCCTGGCGGCGGTACGGGAAGTACGGGTACGGCGCGGTGCGGGCGCCGGCCGCGTCCAGCCGGGCGACCTGGTCCTCCGTCAGCGACCAGCCGACGGCGCCGAGGTTCTGCCGGAGCTGCTCCTCGTTGCGGGCGCCGAGGATGACCGAAGAGACGGTCGGGCGGCGCAGCAGCCAGTTGATGGCCACCTGGGGGACGGTGCGGCCGGTCTCCGCCGCGACCTCGTCCAGGGCGTCGACCACCCGGTACAGCAGCTCGTCCTCGACCGGCGGCCCGTAGTCGGCGGTGTCGTGCAGCCGGCTGCCGGCCGGGAGGGCCTGGCCGCGCCGGATCCGCCCGGTGAGACGGCCCCAGCCGAGCGGGCTCCACACCAGGGCGCCGACACCCTCCTGCCGGGCGAGCGGCATCAACTCCCACTCGTAGTCGCGGCCGACCAGCGAGTAGTAGACCTGGTGGGCGGCGTAGCGGGGGCGGCCGTGGCGGTCGGCGAGGGCCAGGGACTTCATCAGCTGCCAGCCGGAGAAGTTGGAGACGCCGGTGTAGCGGATCTTGCCCGCGCGGACCAGGTCCTCCAGGGTGGCCAGCACCTCCTCGATCGGGGTGGCGGCGTCGTAGGCGTGCAGCTGGAACAGGTCGAGGTAGTCGGTGCCGAGGCGGCGCAGCGCGTCGTCCACCGACCGGACGAGCCGGGCGCGGGACGTACCGGCGTCCTGCGGGCCGTCGCCGACCGGCAGTCCGGCCTTGGTGGAGATCAGCACCTGGTCGCGGCGGCCGCGGACGGCCTGGCCGAGCACCTCCTCGGAGGCGCCGTCGGAGTAGACGTCGGCGGTGTCGAAGAGGGTGACCCCGGCGTCGATGGCGATGTCGAGCAGGCGGCGGGCCTCCTGGACGCCGGTGGTGCCCCAGGCGCCGAACAGCGGGCCGCGGCCGCCGAAGGTGCCGGTGCCGAGGCTGAGCGCGGGGACCTTGAGTCCGGATGCGCCGAGCCGGCGGTACTCCATGCCGTTCGATTCCATGGTGGCTGCCATGACCGTTCTCCCCTCGGAGCCACTAATGGGACTCCCGTTCCGTTAGAATGTCTCGAAGCTAGCAGACTCCGTCCGACTAATGGAACAGGAATCCCGTTAATGGCTGTCGAGCCGGTTGAACCCGTCGAGCCCGCCGACCCCGCCGCGCCCGGGGCAACCGGTGCGCCCGGGAGCGTCCGCCCCGGCGGCCGTACCGCCCGGATCCGCGCCGCCGTCCTGCGGGCCGCCGAGGACGCCCTGGTCGAGCACGGCTTCGGTGGCCTCGACCTCGGCGACCTCGCCCAGCGGGCCGAGGTCGGCCGGACCACCGTCTACCGCCGCTGGGGCAGTACCACCGCCCTGGTCGCCGACCTGCTCGCCGACATGGCCGAGCAGTCACTGCCGCGTTCGCGCAGCGGGTCGCTCGCCGAGGACCTGCGGGCCAACGCCCGACTGGTCCAGCGCACCCTGGCCGACCCCCGGCAGGGCGCGCTGTTCCGTGCCGTCATCGTGGCGGCCAACGGCGATCCGGGGACGGCCGAGGCCCTGCGCCACTTCTACCGGCGCCGGGTCGAGGAGTGGGCGCCGTGCGTCACCGAGGCCGTCGAACGCGGCGAACTCCCGTCCGACACCGACCCGTTCGAGGTGATCCGGGCCGTCTCGGCACCGCTCTACTACCGGATGCTCACCACCGCCGAGCCGCTCGACGAGCCGGCCGCCGACCGTGCGGCGGCCGCCGCCGAGGCCGCCGCCCGCGCGGGGGCGTACCGGCGGCAGGAGGCCTGAGCGGACGCGGTCGCACGGCCCTCAAGAGCCCGAACGGCCGCACAACGCGGGTGCGCGGTGCGGCCGTTCGGGCTCTTGAGGGACGGCGTGAGGGTCCGTCCTCGTCGTTCTCGTCATCGGGTGCGTCTTCCCCGGTCAGAGCGGTGCGATGACGTCGCCCCGGCGCACCGCGCCGACAGCGGCCGACACCGGGTCAGCTCCACCGGGACGCCGCCGCGCACGTTCCGTCACCTGTTCGCCGCCCACCGGCTGCGGAGCGCAACCGGCCTTCGTAGCGTCAGTGGCCATGACGACCACCGCACGAGCGCGAGCGCCCTGGCTCGCCGTCCTGACCGCCGCGGCCCTGGCCGCGGGCGCCGGCCCCGTACAGGCCGCCCCCAGGACCGCCAGCGTCCCCTACTACCACCAGCAGCTCGACAACGACTGCGAGGCCGCCGCCCTGCGGATGGTCCTCGCCTCGCGGGGGGTGCAGGCGGACGACCAGCAGATCCTGGACCGGATCGGCGTCGACCGGGAGCACCCCGAGTTCGGCCACTCCGGCCCGCGGTCCGGCGATCCCTACCGGGCGTTCGTCGGCGACCCGAACGGCTCCGAGACGGACGGCACCGGGTACGGCGTGTACTCCCCGCCGGTCGCCGGGGCCGCCCGCTCCTACGGGCTCACCGTGCGCCAGGACGGCGCAGGCGTCTCCGTCCAGCAGCTGAAGGACGAACTGGCCGCCGGCCACCCGGCGATCGTCTGGGTGGACTACCTCTGGCGGCACCTCGCGACCACCCCGTACACGGCGTACGACGGCCGGATCATCCCGTACGCGGGGCCCGCCGAACACACCGTCGTCGTCACCGGGTTCAGCGACGGCCGGGTGTCGGTCAACGACCCGGCGCGCGGCCGCACGACGGTCTCCGAGCAGGACTTCGCCGACGGTTACGCCACCTACGGGCAGATGGCGGTCGTCGTCGGCTGACCGGACCGGCCGGAACCCGGACAGCGGTTCCGGCCGGTGGCGGACGGCGGGAGGAGGACGGCGGGAGGAGGACGGCGGGAGGAAGAGCGGCGACGGCCTAGAAGAACGAGTCGTCGTCCTCGTAGTAGTTGTTGACGACCACCTGGGGCTCGTCGTCGCTCAGCGCCTCGTTGAGCAGCATGCCGCCGACCAGGCCCGCCGCACCGGCGCCGAGCACGGCACCGGTGCCGAAGCGGCGGCCGCCCTGGTCCTGGTGCTGCTGGGCGGGCACCTGCGGCTGGACCTGCTGCTGCGGGTAGCCCGCCTGCGGCGGGGTGTAGAACGGCGGGACGGTGGTCTGCACCCGCTGGGCGCAGGCGGCGCAGGCCTCGACCTGGCGCGGCACGCCCCACTGCGGCTGCCACAGCACCACGGCCGAGCCGACGCCGTGGGTGGGGTCGAAGAAACACGTCACGGGGGAACTCCCTGGTACTGGCTGGGTCTTCGGAACCGTGGGAACGACGGCGGCGGGCGCGGCCGCCGGCATCGGGGGCGGAGGCGCCTGGGCCGACGCCGGGGCCGAGGGGGCGGCCGGGGCCGGCTGGAGGACGTCGACACCGAAGTCGGTGGCGATGCCCGCGAGCCCCGAGGCGTAGCCCTGGCCGACGGCGCGGAACTTCCAGTCCGCGCCGTTCCGGTAGAGCTCGCCGAACACCATCGCCGTCTCGCTGCCCGCCTCCGGCGTCACGTCGTAACGGGCCACCTCGGCGCCGCCGTCCGCGTCGGTGAGCCGGACGTACGCGCCGCGCACCTGCCCGAAGGTCTGCCGGCGCTGCGCCGCGTCGTAGATCGCCACCGCGAAGACGACCTTCTGGACGTCGGCCGAGACGTCCGCGAGCCGGACCTCGATCCGCTCCCGGTCCTCGCCCCCGCCGTCCGCGCCGAGGTGGCGCACCGCGCCGTCCGGGCTCTGCAGGTTGTTGAAGAAGACGAAGTGCTGGTCCGTGAGGACCTTCCCGGACGCCCCGCAGAGCAGGGCGCTGGCGTCCAGGTCGTACCCGGGGCCGGCCGTCCAGCCGAGGCAGACCCTGACGGACCGCACGCCGGGCGCCTGCCGGTTCAGGGAGACGTTGCCGCCCTTCGTCAGGGCCACACTCATGGGGTTTCCTCCACCACCGTCCGAATCACGCTGTTCGACCACGACAACGCTGTAGATGCCACGCCGGTTCCCGGTGTCCCGATCAGAACCGGACGGGGAGTTCCAGCAGGCCACGGGCCCTCATGGTGGGCCGGTGGCGCAGCCGCTCGGCCGGGACGTCCAGGGCCAGCGCGGGGAAGCGGCGCAGCAGGGCGGTGAGCGCGAGCGCGGTCTCCATCCGGGCCAGCGGGGCGCCCAGGCAGTAGTGGATGCCGTGGCCGAGCGCGAGGTGGCCGTTCTCCCGGCGGCGCAGGTCGAGCCGGTCGGGGTCGCCGAACTGCTCGGGGTCGCGGTGGCGGAGGCGAGCGAGAGCAGCACCGTCTCCCCCGCCGGGATGCTGACGCCTCCGATGGTGACGTCCTCGCGCGGGAATCGGCGGATGGCCAGCGGGGCCGGTCCGTCGAAGCGGGCGAACTCCTCGACGGCGCCGGTGATCAGCTCCGGTTCGGCGCGCAGGGCGGCGAGCTGCTCGGGGTGGGTGAGCAGGGCGAGGACGGCGTTGGCGATGAGGTGGACGGTGTTCTCGTAGCCGCCGAAGAGGATGACGAAGGCGAGCGAGGTCAGTTCCTCCTCGCTCAACCGGTCCTGCTCGTCCCGGACGGCGATCAGGTCGGAGAGCAGGTCGTCGGCCGGCTCGGCGCGCTTGCGCTCGATCAGGCCGGTGAAGAAGGCGAGCATTGCCCCTACGGCGTCGCGGGCCTGCTCGGGGCGGTCCGGGTCCGGGGTGATCAGGGTGTCGGTCCAGGCCCGGAAGTCGTGCCGGTCGTCCTCGGGGACGCCGAGCAGGTCGCAGATGACGGTGATCGGCAGCGGCGCGGCGTAGCTCGCGAGCAGGTCGGCGCGGCGGCTCGGCCCGGCGGTGTCCTCGACGGCGTCGAGGAGTTGCTCGGCGACGCGCTCGATCGGCGCGTGCAGGGCGGCCACCCGGCGCGGGGTGAAGGCCTGGGCGACCAGGCGGCGGATCCGGGTGTGGTCCGGCGGGTCCATGTTGAGCAGGTTGGCGTCCAGCGCGGGCGGCAGCGCGAAGCCCCGGTAGTTGCCGGGCGCGGCGTGCGCCCGGTCGAGGGCGAGGCGGGGGTCGGTGAGGGCCTGGCGGACGTCCGGGTAGCGGGTCACCAGCCAGACGGGCAGTCCGTCCGGGCCGGCGATCCGCCGGACGGGCGCCTCGGCGCGCAGTTCGGCGTAGGCGCGGTAGGGGTCGGTGAGCAGGGACTTCACGGTCGGGTCGAGGGGTGTCACGCGGTCAGCCTACGGGGCGGGGGAAGGCACTCTGGCGGGGCGTCAGTGCCGCACCTATTGTCGGCGTTCATGACAAACACTCGCCACGCCGCCGACCGCACCGCACGTGCTGCCGGACGTGCCACCGGACGCGCCTTCGGCCGGGCCGCCGCCACGGCCACCGCCCTCGCCGGGACCCTCGCCGCCCTGATCGCCCCGGCCGCCGCCCAGGCCGCACCGGCGGGCTGCCGGACCGTCACCACCGCGCCGCTGGACGCCGAACAGGCCAGGCTCCAGGACCCCCGGACCGCCGTCTTCACCGAGCGCTCCGGCCTCGACGAGCTGCTCCACGGCTTCCCCACCGCGCTCTGCTCCGCCCGCACCGCCCACCGCGCCCAGCGGGTGGTGGACGCCTGGGGCCGCAGGCTCTGGCAGGCCGGCCTCGACCGCGCCCAGGGCCGCCGGCCCGCCGGCGAGCTGCCCGCCCTCGACGACCGTCCGCTGTACTGGGCCCGGCTCGCCATGACCGTCCAACTCGCCCGCTGGCAGCCCGGGTTCGACGTCGACCACGCCGAGCTCCGGGCCCGCTTCGAGGACGCCTCCCGCGGCCTGGACGACGGCTTCGGCGACGAGTCCGGCCCCGACTCCGGCTCCGGCATCCGGCGGATCTTCGTCAGCGGCTTCGACCCGTACGGCCTGGACACCGAGCCGCGCCGGGCCAATCCCTCCGGCGCGGCCGTCCTCCAACTGGACGGCCGGCGGATCACCCTGGCCGACGGCAGCACCGCCGAGGTGCGGGCGGTCGTCCTGCCGGTGCGCTACGGGGACTTCGACGACGGCATCGTGGAGCGCGCCTTCGGCCCCCACCTGCGGCCCGGCGGCCCGCAGTCCGCCGACCTGATCACCAGCATCAGCCAGGGTTACCCCGGCATGTTCACCCTGGAGGCCTGGGCCGGGCGCGCCCGCTCCGCCGACCCGGCCACCGACAACGTCGGCGCGCTCTCCGGCGGCACCACGACCCACCCGGTGGACGCCCCGGGCCTGGCCGCCGGCCCGCAGTTCATCCGCACCACCCTGCCCACCGACGCCATGACGGCCGTCCAGCAGCCGTACCCCGTCCTGCTCAACACCCCGGTCGTCGAGATCCCCGCCGGCGCCACCGCCCCGGTCCGGCGCACCGACGGCCCCACCCCCGGCTCCCGGGCCGTCGCCGGGGGCGGCGGGGGCTACCTCTCCAACGAGGTCGCCTACCGCTCCAACCGCCTCCGCCTCACCCTCGACCCCGACCTGCCCGGCGGTCACCTCCACACCCCCGTCCTCACCGGTCTGCCGGACCAGCAGGACCAGGTCACCTCACCGGAGTTCGAGCACAACGAGGCCGCGATCTCCGACGAGGTCCGCGCCATCCTGGGCAGCGCCCGGCTCTGAGCACCGGCGGCGCGGGCCCGGTTCCTCTCCCCGACAGCCCGACCACCCGGCAGCCCGACCGCCCGGCAGCCCGGCCGCCCGGCCGCCCGGCAGCCGGGCAGCCGGGCGGCGGGGGGGGAGGAGTCAGGCCGGATGGGCGAAGCGGGTGCCTGCCGCCCGGGAGTAGCGGGTGCCCTCGGCGCGGGCGCGGGATGCGGCGATCTCGGTGCCGGCCGCCTCGCGGCCGGCCCAGTGCGAGCCCCGGACGGACTTGCCGCGTTCGAGGTCCTTGTACACCTGGAAGAAGTGGGTGATCTCCAGCAGGTCGTACTCGCGCAGGTCGCCGATGTCCTGCAGAGCGGCGTAGCGCGGGTCGTGGGCCGGGACACAGAGGATCTTCTGGTCGGGGCCGCGCTCGTCGCGCATCACCCACATGCCGACCGCCCGGCAGGTGAGCACGCAGCCCGGGACGGCGGGCTCGCCGCCGAGCACGAGGGCGTCCAGCGGCTCGCCGTCGCCGCCGAGGGTGCCCTCGACGTAGCCGTAGTCCGCGGGGTAGCGGGTGGCGGTGAAGAGCGTGCGGTCGAGGCGGATCCGGCCCGCGTCGAAGTCCATCACGTACTTGTTCCGCGACCCCTGCGGGATCTCGATCATCACGTCGAACTCGGCGGGTTCCACCGGTGGCCTCCTCCTCGGCTCGTGGGGAGATTGTCCGCCGTCCGGACTCCCCGGGCACCATCGGAACGGCCCCCGCGGTTCACGGTCAGCCGCTAGCATCCGGACCATGGGGAGTTGGCGGGTCACGGTCATGCACCACCATCGCACGCCGGGCGGACGTCCGCAGGGCCGCCCGGAGGGGCCGCTGGCCCGGCGGGACGGGTGGGAGGTGCACGGCAGGCACGGCGAGCTCAGCTGCGTCGACCCGACCGGTCTGGTCCGCTGGCGGCGGCCCTGCCCGGGGCGGCCGAACGCGGCGCACCTCTCCGCCGACCGGGTGCTGGTGACCACCGACTCCTTCGAGTACACGGCCCGGGGCCACCTCGGCCCGGCCCTGCTGCTGGACCTCGCGGACGGCGCACCGGTCGCCGAGCTGGCCGGCGAGCGCGGGGCGGCGATCGGCGGTGGGCGGTTCGTCCTCGGCCTGGAGGGCTACGGCGCCTTCGACACCCGGGCCCACGACCGGGACGGCGCGGTGGTCGACTCCTGGCGCAGCTACGGCCACTACGTGGTCGGCGACGGCCTGCGCGTGGTCGAGACGGACCGCCGCCGCCCCACCGGCAGCCGGGTGGTGCGGCTGCTGCCCGGCGGAGCGGTCGAGCGCGGCCCGCTGCTGACCGACCCCCAGGCCCCGGAGCCGCTGGCGCTGCCCGACGGCACCCTGCTGGTGCTGGACGCGGGGGTGCTGCGCGCGGTCGGGCGGGAGCTGGACGACGCCGTGCTCGCCGAACTGCTCCCGCTGGCCCCGGAGGAGCAGCACCGTTTCACCGGTGGGCTGAGCCGGACGGCCGAGGGCCTGAGCGCGACGCTCGTCGAGCGCCACCCGACCCGGATGGGCAGCTACACCACCCACCGCTGGGTGCTCGGCCTGGTCGGACTCTGACCACCCGCTCAGCGGACGGTCGCCCTCCAGGGGCCCTGCTCGGGGCGCGCCTCGGTGTCGGTGCCCGGCCAGGGCGGCATGGTGACGGCGGTGATCCGCAGCGGCCCGTCGGCGTCCGGGTCAGCCCGGAACTGGAAGGCCGTGCCCAGCGGGATCGACGCCGCGGTTCCGGGCGCGAGCCGGAGCGTCTCCTCCCGGCCGCCCTGGCGGCGCCACAGTTCGCCGCTGCCCGCGGTGACCTGCCACAGCTCCTGCACGGTGGCGTGCGACACCGCGTGGGTGACCTGCCCGGGGGCGAGCTCGAAGACCGCGAGGCTGCCGAGACCGTCCAGCACCAGCAACGGGCGGACCACGGCGCCGTCCGGGGCGGTCACCGCGGGGGCGTCAGCGGTCCCGGCGCTCTCGAAGGGCTGGTGGACAGGCGGTACGGGTTGTTCGTTCATCCGACGACCCGGCCTCTCGTGTGACGGAGTACCTCACTCCTCGGGGCTGCCGCTCCCCGGGCTGCCGATCCCGGGCTGCCGCTGCCCCGGGGCTGCCACTACCCCGGAGCGTCCCGGACTACCCCGGGACGCCCCCGAAGTCACGCACGGCCTCGGTGACGATGGACTCCAGCCGGGCGTGGTGGGCGCCGCGCCAGTACGCCTGGCCGCAGTCGGCGCACTGGGCGAAGGCGTCGTAGGAGCGCTCGGTGCCGTCGTGGAGCTGCTCGCGCACGGTGGTCTTGCTCACCGTGCGCAGCGCGCCGTTGCAGGTGGTGCAGCGGCTCCAGGGCGCGAGCGGCGGGGCGAAGCGGGAGAGCACGTCGCGCAGTTGCTCGGCGGGGCGGTGGCTGTAGACGTAGGCGCCGGCCCACAGTTCGCGGCGGCGCAGCAGGCCGCGGTCGCGGGAGAGCATCACCCGCTGCTCGGCGGCGGAGCGGGCGGCCAGGGCCGCGTCGCCGATGTCCGGGTTCTCGTACGCGGCGTCGATGCCGAGCAGGCGCAGTCGGCGGGCGAGGGTGCCGAGGTGGACGTCCAGCAGGAAGCGCGGCGGGGCGGGCGAGGGCTGGGGCCGGGCCACCGCCCCGACGCTGACGTGCTCGGTGTCGGCCGGAACGTGGGAGTCGGGCACGGGCTTGCCGTTCACCAGCAGGGTGCCGACCTCGGTGAGCGGCACGCCCAGGGACTCGACCACGTGACCGAGGGTGGAGGTGCCGTCGGTGCGCAGCGCGGTGCGGCCGGCCCGTCGGGGCGCGGAGACGAAGAGGTGCAGCTCGGGGGCGAAGTCGAGCCAGATCTGGGGTCGGTCCACGCGGCCAGCATGCCAGCGGGGGGCGGGCCGGGGCCACCGTTTTCCGTGCCCCGCCGCCGGCGAGGCTTCCGGGCCGCGCCGCCCGCCCGGGCGTCGGAAGGACCCTAGGCGGCCGGGACGACCGGCACGGGCGCCGGCTGCCGGTCGCGCGCCGCCCAGCGGGCGACCGGTCCCATCGCGTACCCGGCGGCCAGGAACACCCCGCCCAGCACCAGCCAGCCCACGAGCCCGCCCTCCAGCAGCAGCGCGGTGAGCAGCAGCGGCCCGAGGGTGCGGGCGACGGCGACGCCGGTGCCGAAGAAGCCCTGGTACTGGCCGATCCGCTCGGGCGGCGCGAGGTCGAAGCCGAGCTGCCAGGAGCCGGCCGACTGCCGCATCTCGCCGGCCACCTGGAGCACGGCCGCGACGACCAGCAGCGCGCCGAACGCCCAGACCGGCATGGTCAGGGCCGAGAGTCCGCAGACCACGCAGGAGGCGAGCAGCAGCACCCCGGAGGCGCGCACCGCCCGGACCGCCGAGTCCAGTCCGCTGACGTCGCGGGCCGCCCGGACCTGGAAGGCCAGCACGGCCAGGGTGTTGAGCACGAAGAGCACCGAGCCGAGCCAGCCGAGGCCGGAGGCGCGCTGGGCGATCCACAGCGGCAGGATCAGGCTGAGCAGCGGCATCCGCAGCAGCAGCACGGTGTTGACCAGGGTGACGGCGGCGTAGCGGCGGTCGCGCAGCACGGCCAGGCGCGGGCCGGTACCCGACTCCTGTGGCGCGGGCGGGACTTCGGGCAGCCGCCGGAGCACCAGCGCCCCGGCCAGGAAGCCGACCGCGGTGACGGCGAAGGCGGCGAGGTAGGCGCTCCGGGTGCCGACGGTCAGCGCGATGCCGCCGATGGCGGCTCCAACGGCGAGTCCGCCGTTGAGGGTTGACTGCAGGTGGGCGAGCAGTCCGGTCCGTTCGGCGCGCGGCACCAGGCCCGCGACCAGCGCCTGCCGGGCGGCGGTGAGGCCGGACTGCGCGGTGGCGTAGAGGCAGACAGCGAGCAGGAACAGCCCGTAGGAGCGCACCACCAGGAGGGCGGCGACCACGGCCGCCGTGCCGAGGGCGAGGGCCACGGCGGTGCGGCGGGGGCCGCGCCGGTCGGCGAGGTGGCCGAGCGGCACGCCCGCCACCGAGCCGAGCGCCCAGGCGATCGCGAGGCCGAGGCCGAGGGCGGTCGGCGACATCCCGACGACCCGGGTGAAGTAGAGCGCGGAGCAGGTGTAGTAGGCGCCGTCGCCCACCGAGCTCGCCAACTGGGCTGCGGCGAGGGTGCGCTGGGGACCGGCGGGGGGCAGCAGGGCGAAGCCTGCGGCGCTCTGGTTCGGCACTTCTCTCCTGTCGGACGGGCGGCGCGCGGGCCGGAGGTTCACAACCGTCCGGGGCGGCTCTCAGCGGGGCACCGCCCAGCCTAGGGGCGGAATGGACCGGCCGACAGATCCAATGATCTTGAATTTTCCTGGGCCACTCGCCCACCGTCGGCCGGCCTCCGCCGCACCGCCGGGCGAGCCGTGAACTCCCTTACGAGGAGCACCCGTTGCCCCGGGAGCGCCGCCCCGGACCGGTCTCCCCCGCCCGTCCGAAGCGCCGTCCGTACCCGCTCCGACGCCGCCGCCGGAAGCGGACGGAAGCACTCCACCACCCGGCCGGAGGGCCAAGATTGGCCATGTTGACCCCTCAGTAGTGCCCTCCTATGCTCAACGGCGTTCGCGATCCGGCACCGGGGCCGGGGCCGTCCGTGCCCGCCCGATCCGGCGCCGTCTCCCGCTCGAAGGGTTTCCTCCCATCAGCACCTCCACCGCCCCCTCGGACTCCGCCGGCCACCCGGGCGACGGCGGAGGAGCGGCCGGCGCCGCAGCCCCCGACGGCACCGCGGGCCCCGCCGAGGCCACCGGCCGCCGCCGCTTCCTCACCTACCTGCTGGCCGCCCCGACCCTCACCGTCGCCGCCCGGCTCGGCCTCGACGCCGCCGCGCCCGCCTCCGCGCAGGCCGCCGTCCGCGCCGCCGCGGCCGCCCAGGACGCCGCCGCGCCCCCGCAGTTGCTCGGCCTGCCGGGCATCCCGGACGTCCTCGACCTCGGCGACGCGATGATCCTGGCTGGGCTGCCCACCGCCCACCTGCTGGTGCTCGAAATCACCCCCACCGGGCGTGCCGCGCTCCACCTGCCCCGGCTGGAGGTCGGCCAGGGCCTGACCACCGCGATCGCCGTGCTGGTCGCCGACGAGCTCGACGCCAGGCTCACCGACGTGGACGTGCCGCTCTCCGACGGCCGCCCCGAACTGCTCTTCAACCAGCTCACCGGCGGCTCCAACTCGGTGCGCTCGCTCCACGACCCGGTGCGCGCCGCGGCCGCCGCCGCCCGCGCCCGGCTGGTCACCGCCGCCGCCCGGCGCTGGAACGTTCCGGCGGACGGACTGCGCACCGCCGACTCCGCCGTCCTGGCCCCCGACGGCCGCCGCCTCGGCTTCGGCGAACTCGCCGCCGACGCCGCCTCGGTGGTCGTGCCGGCCGTGCCCGCCACCCCCAAGTCCGCCGACCAGCGCCGCCTGGCGGGCCGGCCGACCGGCCGCATCGACGCCCGCGACATCGTCACCGGTCGCGCCGAGTACGCCGGGGACCTGCGGATCCCGGGCGCCGCGCCCACCGTGGTCGCCCGTCCGACCACTGTCAACGGCACCCTCAAGTCCCTGGACGCCTCCGTCGCCCGTGCCATGCCCGGCGTGCTCGCCGTGGTGCAGATCCCCACCGGCGTCGCCGTCCTCGCCGAGACCTTCGACCAGGCGCTCAAGGCCCGCGACGCGCTGCGCACCACCTGGAACCCCGGCCCGGTCGCCGACCTGTCCGACGCCGACGTCCGGGCGAAACTGCGCGCCGCCCACGCGCCGTTCCTGCTGCCGCCGCTGCTCACCCCCTACCTGGACGGTGAGTTCGACTTCGCCTTCGTCAACCACGCCCCGATGGAGGTGCTGACCGCCGTCGCCGACGTCCGGCCGGGCCGCGCCGAGCTGTGGTTCGCCTCGCAGAGCCCGATCATCGCCCAGCAGGCCGTCGCCGCCGAACTCGGCCTGCCGCAGAGCGCCGTGACCGTCCACGTGGTGCGCGGCGGCGGCTCCTTCGGGCGTCGGCTGTTCTTCGACGCCGCCCTGGAGGCCGCCCAGGTCTCCAAGGCCGCCGGGCGTCCGGTCAAGCTGATGTGGACCCGCAACGACGACATGCGCCACGGCCGGATGCGCCCCGCCAGCCACCACCGGATCCGCGCCACCTACGGCCTCGGCCAGGTGCTCACCTGGGAGCACCGCGCCGCCACCGTCCGGACCGATCTCTCGCACGGGCTCGGCGAGGCGCTCACCGGTGCCGGGTTCAACCTCTCGGTCGCCGGGATCAGCCTGGCCCAGGCCTTCTTCCTGCTCACCGAGAAGAACCCGTACGACGTCGGCACCCCCACCCAGCTGCTCGCCGAGCTGCCGCTGCAGATGCACACCGGCAGCTGGCGCTCGGTCTACTCGGGGACGGTCCGGGTCGCCGACGAGATCATGATGGACGAACTCGCCCGCAGGATGGGCCAGGACGAGGTCGCCTTCCGCCGTGCCCGGCTGCGCGACGCCGCCGGACGGGCCGTGCTGGACACCGTCGCCAAGGCCGGCGGCTGGGGCCGTCCGATGCCGGCCGGCCAGGCCCAAGGCGTCGGCTACCACGAAGAGAACGGCGGCCGGGCCGCCTACCTGGTCGAACTCGACGCCACCGACCGGGCCGACCCCCGGGTCACCAAGGCCGTCGTCGCCGCCGACGTCGGCCAGGTCATCAACCCCCGCGGCCTGGAGGCCCAGCTGACCGGCGCCCTGAGCGACGGCATCTCGGTGATCCTCCAGGCCGGCAACCACCTCGACAACGGCGCCTTCCGGGAAGGAAGTTACGCCGACTTCCACTACGCCCGGCAGCGCAACACCCCGCCCACGGTCGAGATCCACCTGATGCCCCCGAGCGGGGCCCCGGGCGGGGCCGGCGAGCTGGGCGTGCCGGCCGCCTCCGCCGCGGTCGCCAACGCCTACGCCCGGGCGACCGGCACCAGCCCGCGCTCCTTCCCGATCAACTTCTGACCCAGCGCCACCCACCTGACCGCCCGGAACCAAGGACATCGCCTCCCCATGCCCACCCACACCTTCGTCCTCAACGGGCAGCCCGTG
Organism: Kitasatospora sp. NPDC101108; assembly: GCF_055584725.1. Classification (NCBI taxonomy): domain Bacteria; kingdom Bacillati; phylum Actinomycetota; class Actinomycetes; order Kitasatosporales; family Streptomycetaceae; genus Kitasatospora; species Kitasatospora sp. NPDC101108. The sequence continues at coordinate 46,591 of NZ_JBVJLM010000007.1, read as the reverse complement.
ACCGTCGACGCCCCGGACGACATGCCGCTGCTCTGGGTGCTTCGCGACAAGCTCGGCGTCACCGGCCCCAAGTACGGCTGCGGGGTGGGGGTCTGCCGGGCCTGCACCAGCCACCTCGACGGCCAGGAGTTCCAGCCCTGCACCCACCCCGTCAAGGACTGCGAGGGCCGCACCGTCACCACCATCGAGGGCCTCGCGGACGGCGACACCCTCCACCCCGTCCAGGAGGCCTGGATCGACTGCGACGTCGCCCAGTGCGGCTTCTGCCAGCCGGGTCAGATCATGACGGCCGTCGCCCTGCTGCGCCGCACCCCGAACCCGACGGACGCGGACATCGACCAGATCCAGAACATCTGCCGCTGCGGCAGCTACCCGCGCATCCGCGAGGCGATCAAGCGCGCCGCGGCGGGCGGACAGGTGCACTGACGCGGAGTCGCCGTTCCCCGCAGCGGCGACGACGACACCTGGCTCACCGTCATACCGACAACGGGGCGGACGGCCTGGCCACGCCCAGCACGGCCAGGTGTCCGTCGACGCCGATCATGCCTGCCCTCGGGTGACCAGATCGGCGCACAGTCCTTCAGCGCCCGAGCAGCCGGTCCGCGATCTCCTCCACCACCGCGGCCGCCACGTGCCCCGGTCGGGCGTACTCGGCCGGGGTGGCGGGGCCGGTGCCCGGCATGAGGAGGTGGTTGAGGTCCGGGTGGATCCGGATGCTCACCCCGGGCCGGCCCGCGAGCGCCTGCTGCCAGCGCGTCAGGTCGTCCTCGACGGTCACCTGGTAGTCCCGCCCGCCCTGGAGGATCAGCATCGGGAGACCGAGCCCGGCCGCCGTGGCCAGCTGGTCGTAGCCGCGCAGGTCCAGCCAGTAGGCGGCGGAGAGCCCGAAGGGCAGCGACTCCGCCGGGGTGTCCGGGGTCAGGTCGGGGCCGGCCACCACCGCGGCCTGGCGGACCAGCGCCGCCACCATCTCCGTCGCCCCGGGCCCGGGCGTCAGCGCCGCGAGGTGGCGGGCGACCCGGACGGCCGCCTCGTGCATCGGCTGGGCGTCCGCCGCCAGCAGCACCAGTCCCGCGAGGGGTGGTTCCGCGGCGGCGGCGATCCGGGGCGCCACCTTGCCGCCCATGCTGTGGCCGACCAGGTGGACCCGGTGCGGGTCGACCTCCGGCCGGGCGCGGAGCAGTTCGACGGCGGCCAGCGCGGGCGGCAGGTACTCCTCGACCACGGTGAAGTCCGCGGGCAGCCGGTCCGGGTGGGCGAAGGTCGGCTTGTCGAAGCGCAGAACGGCCACCTGCCGGCTGGCGAGACCCCAGGCGAGGTCCTTGAGCGGCTTGTTGGGGCCGCTGCTCCCGTCCCGGTCGAAGGCGCCGCCGCCGCTGAGCAGCACCACGGCGGGCCAGGGCCCCGGGCCGACCGGCAGGCTGAGCGTGCCGGGGACGGCGAGCGGTCCGCCGCCGAGCCGGACCTCGGTCTCGGTGAAGCGCGCCGGGTCCGCGTACGGCGGCGGCTGCCAGGCGGCGGCCTCGCCGGGATCGAGCCGCAGGCCGTGCAGCAGCCCGTCCGCACCGACCGAGGTGACCACGGTGAACCCGCCGTCCCCGCAGCTCACCGGAAGGTGCACCCGGACCGGCTCGTCCCCGGGCCGGACGACCGGTTCCCCGATCGCGGTCACCCCGCCCCGTCCGCCGGTCTCGGTCGTCCAGGCGAGCCGCAGCGCACCGGCCGGGACGGCGGCCCGCAGCGGTGGCGCGAACAGTTCGACGGCCCCGGCGAAGTCCTCGGCCCGCAGCAGCGCGGCAAACGCGCGCGCCGCCTCCAACACCGTGTTCTCGTTCACCGTGTTCTCGTTCTCCCCCATGACCAAGAAGGCTACCAGGAAAGGGAGTTCGAGGAGTCAGTCCTCGACGGCAGCCGACGGGTCGCGGCCGAAGAACGCGGCCAGCCGGTCGTACACCGGGGCGCCCGCCGGGGCGGGGACCTCGGGGCCGAAGGCGCGGTGCTCCGCTTCGTCACCGCGGTACTCGGGCCTGAGGGCGCCACGGGCCCAGTCGAGCGCCGCGCGCGCGACCTCGCGGTCCAGCCCCTCGGTCGACTGGCCGGTCGCGCGTGCCAAGTCCCAGGCGTGGACGGCGAATTCGGCGATCTGCTGGTCGACCGGGAAACGCGCCGGCAGGATGGCGCCGCCGGGGGCCGGCGTCGTGCCGGTGAGGTCCCCGGCGGCGCGCCAGGCCGTGACCAGCCGTTCCGCGCCGGCCTCGAAGGCGTGCAGCCAGTCCTCCTCCACCCGCTCGAAGGACTGCGACCGGTCCGGCTGCCCGCCCTCGGCCCGCACGGTGAACTGCCGCAGGTCGAACAGGAGGTGGCTGACCAGGTCGCCGACGTCCCAGGAGCGGCAGGGGGTCGGGTGGCCGGCCAGCTCGACGCCGGTGCCGTCGATCAGGCCCGCCGTCTGGGCGAGGGCCCGGGCGAGCAGCTCGATCGGGTCGTCCACCGCGGTCATGGCACACCTCTCGGTCGGGGGCGCACGGGTCGTGCCGGGCGATCGTAAGCACGGGCACCGACGACCGCCGGGCACGACACCCGACCGCCCGGCCCGACGCCGCCGCCGCTCCCGGTCCGATGGGAAGCCGGGCGGGCGGGCCGGGTGGAAGAGCCGGGCGGGAGGGTCAAGCGGCACGGTCAAGCGGCGAAACCGCCGTCCACCGACAACTCCGCACCGGTGACGTACCGGCCGTCCTCCCCCACCAGGTAGGAGACGGCGCCCGCCACCTCCTCCACCGTGCCGTACCGCCCGAGGGCGACGAAGCCGCGCTGGAACTCGGCGGACGGGCCGTCGGCCGGGTTCATGTCGGTGTCGATCGGGCCCGGGTGGACCAGGTTGACGGTGATCCCGCGCGGGCCGAGCTCCCTGGCCAGCGCCTTGGTGAGGCCGATCAGCGCGGCCTTGCTGGTCGCGTAGAGCGCGGCGCCGGGGAAGACGACCCGCTGGGCGATGCAGCTGCCGATGCCGACGATCCGCCCGCCCTCGGTCAGGTGCTTCACCGCCGCCTGGGCGTAGAGGTACGGCGCGCGGACGTTGACCTCCAGCACCCGGTCGAGCTCCTCGGTCGCGACCTCCTCGATCGCCCCGCCGGCGCCGACCCCCGCGTTGTTCACCAGGATGTCCAGCCGTCCGAACCGTTCGGCGACGGCGGCGACCGCGGCGTGCACCGCCTCCGGGTCGGCGCTGTCGGCGCGCACGGCCCAGCCGTTGCGTCCCATCGCGGTGATCTTCGCAACCACCTCCTCGGCCCGCTCGGCCGAGCCCTGGTAGGTCAGCGCCACGTCGGCACCGTCCTCGGCCAGCCGCAGCGCGACCGCCGCCCCGATCCCCCGGCTGCCGCCGGTCACCAGGGCCACCTTGCCGTCGAGCGCCGCCGCACCGTTCATCGTCATCTCTCCAGGTCTCCTCGATCACGTGGTCCGATCGCGGCCCCGGCCGGTGTTCCGGCCGGTGTCCCGCTCTCGGCGTGTGAGTCGATCCTGTTCCGGATTCCTTGACATCTCCGGCGGCATTCGGACGTTGCGTTCAACGTTCAACTACGACTCCGGGCGCTCCGGGGGCGCGTAGCGGTAGTACGAACCGACCGCCGGCTGCCCGGTCCAGTTCGGGCCGGCCGCCGGGTCGGCGCCCGCGTACTCGAACGGCAGCCGGACCGGCCGCCCGCCGTCCAGGAGCAGCAGGTGACGGCGCGCCCGGTAGTCGAACCCGGCGGCCCGCAACGCTGCCACCACCGGGCGGGCCGCACTGGAACCGTCGGGCCGGCGCACCGACTCGGGGTCGAAGTGGGCGGCGAACCGGCCGTCCGGGGTGAGCCAGCAGGCGGCGCGGGCGATCGCGCCGAGCTGGTCGCCGAGGTAGTGCAGGCCGTGCACACAGGTGATCAGGTGGTACGACCGCTCGGGGGCCCAGTCCGCGAGCGCCGCCGTCACCAGCCGCAGCCGCGGGCCGGGCTGCGGGATCCGGAAGGCGCGCCCCACCGGACCGACCAGGTCGACCCCGGTCAGCTCGGCCGCCGCGGGCAGCACTCGGGCGGCCTCCGCGAGCGCCCGGCCCTCCCCGCTGCACAGGTCCAGCCAGCCTGGCGCGGCCCCACCGTGCTCCCGCAACCAGGCGGCGGGGTCGAAACCGAGCTCGCGGGCGTAGCTGTTCACTCCGCCGAGCCCGCGCTCGCGGTTCATCGTGCTGTTGGCCACCACCGAGGAGGCGGTGAGCTCACTGTCACTGACCAGTCGGACCATCAGCCAACCCTACTGACGGGGAGTTCGCCCGAACGCGCCGAGTGGCCACCCCTGAGCTGGGGTGGCCACTCGGCCGCGCCGAACCACGCCGGACCGCGCCGGAGCGCGGCGGGGCGCGGCGGGGCGCGGCGCGGCGGGGCGTCAGACGGTGAGGGTCTGACCCGGGAAGATCAGGTCCGGGTCGGCGCCGATGGTGCGGACGTTCTTCCCGTACAGGCTTTCGGTGTCGACGCCGAACTTGGCGGCGATCCCGCTCAGCGTGTCACCGCTCCTGACGGTGTAGCTGCCACCGGAGGTGTTCTTCTCCGCCGCGGGCGCCGACTCCGCCGGCTTGGCCGACGGACGGCCCTGCGCGGCCTTCGGAGCCTGCGGCTTCGCCTTCGGGGCGGCCTGCTGCGGGGCCTTGGGCGCCGCCTTCGCGGCGTGCTTGGCGGCCGGCTGGGCGTCGGCCGAGCCCTGGTCGGAGGAGGTGTCGGCGGCCGCCGGGGCGCCGCCCTTGCTCAGGCCCGCCTTCTTGGAGCAGACGGGCCAGGCGCCCGGCCCCTGCGAGGCGAGCACCTTCTCGGCGACGGCGATCTGCTGCGCCCTGGTCGCCTGGTTGGCCTGGGAGGCGTACGCGGTCCCGCCGTACGCGGCCCAGGTGGAGGGGGTGAACTGCAGTCCGCCGTGGAAGCCGTTGCCGGTGCTGATGCTCCAGTTCCCGCCGCTCTCGCACTGGGCGACGGCGTCCCAGGTGGAGGAGGGTGCGGCGGAGGCCGAGGTGGCCGTGACGAGGCCGGCCACCGGCAGGGCCGCGACTGCGGCACCTGCGACGACCGCCATCCGCAGGCGGTTGCGCTTGCCGGTGGCGGTGGTGTCGGTGGCAGCGGCGGTCTCGTGACGGGAAGTCATGAATGTCCTCTCGACAAGCCCCGGGCGGGCAGGCGGAACCAGGCCCGGGACATGGGCCGGTCGGTCACGCTCACCTCACTCGTCGGGCGGCCGGACACGTGTCGGACGTGCCGTGCCGCCCCGGTCACCTCCGCTCGCCGACGGCCTGTTCGAGCCGGTCTCGTCGGCGGGCACCGCCCTCGCGCCGGTGGTCAGTCGGCGGACGGTGCGTCGGGGTGAACCCGGGTGGCGCTCGTTGCGCCGCCAAGAAAGCTAGGGGCATGTCCGGGGCGCAGCAAGCAGTTCTTGGTCTTCGCAGGTCAGTTGACTGTTACCGGCGGTATCGATCAAGAAATCGCGCCCGGTTTGACCGGGTTTGACCGCATTCTCAGGGCCTAACGATCAATTTCCGTGCCAACGCTCACATCTGTCCATCCGTAAAGTCCCGCACACCATCGACCGTCCGCGACCGGCCGCTGACGGACCGTCACCGCGGTATCCGGAGTTCCCGCTTCGGGGCGGCAGTTGAGTGGCATCCGCCACTGCCGGCGCGCTCGGTGACGGTACGAACTCCCTCAGTGACGGCCGTCGAGCTCGGCGTCCCGCGCCAGGAGCGCCGCCTGGACCCGGTTCTCACAGCCCAGCTTCGCCAGGATCCGGCTGACGTACGTCTTCACCGTGGCCTCGCTCATGTGGATCCGGGCCCCCGCGTCCGCGTTGGACAGGCCCTCCCCGAGCAGCCCCAGCACCTCCAGCTCGCGCGCGGTGAGCACCTCCAGCCGGCGCCGCGCCTCCGCGCCGCGGGCGGCCGCCGAGGCGCTGCGCCCGGAGGCCAGCGAGTCGACGATGTACCGGGTCGCGGCCGGGGAGAGGAAGGCGTTCCCGCCGGCCGCCGCCCGGACGGCCTGGATCAGCTCGTTCGGCGCGGTGTCCTTGAGGAGGAACCCGGCACCGCCCTCGCTCACGGCGCGCAGGACGTTCTCGCGCTCCCCGAAGGTGGTGAGGATGATCGCCCGTGCGCCGGGTGCGACCCTCCCGAGCTCCCGGAGCGCGGTCAGTCCGTCCATCACCGGCATCTGAATGTCCAGCAGGACGACGTCCACCCGGTGCGCCCGGGCCAGGTCCAGCGCCTCCCGGCCGTCGGCGGCCTCCGCGACCACCTCGATGTCGTCGGCCGATCCGAGGATCATCCTGATCCCGGCCCGGATGAGCGGCTCGTCGTCGGCGACGAGGACTCGGATCACGCTGGTCATTCCCCTCGAACGGTGATGCGACTGGGGCACCATCCTCACATCCCGGCCGCCCCGCCTCCCTCCCGGGCCGGGGCGGCGGCGGGGGCGGAGGACGGGGCGGCCGGGATGCGGGCCGGTGCGGGCGGGGGTCAGTCCTTGGCGACGTACTCCACCTTCTCCGCCAGCGTCCCGTCCCTGAAGCAGAACCGCGCCACGTGGTTGTCCAGCCAGGAGTCACCGGGCTCGTCCTTGGCCAGCGAGTACCAGCGGCAGTGCGAACCCTCCGGCCGGGGCGGCCCGGCGCCCTGGTAGTCGGCGGTGAAGAAGTCGTTGCCGGGCGGCAGCCGGCGCAGCACCTCGGCCCGCGACTGGCCCGGCTGGATCCCGTCGTAGACCGACTGCGACACCGTCGAGTCGCCGGCGCCCCGGACGAAGGCCGTCACGCCCCAGGCCGTCAGGCCCGCCAGCACCAGGGTGACCGCGCCCACCCCGGCCGCGCAGCCGAGCGCCGGGCGGCGCCGCCGGCCGTCCGTCCCGTCCTGCGGCGGCAGGCCGCCGAACTCCCAGTCCTCCTCGCCCGCCGGGGCGGCGCCGCCCTCGGCCTCCGCCCCCTGGTACGGGAGGACGGCCGCCAGCCGGAAGCCCTGCTCCGGCGTGGGCCCGGCGTGCACCATGCCGCCGACCAACCGGGCTCGCTCCCGCAAGCCGGTCAGCCCCTGCCCGCCGCTCACCACCGGGCCCGCGCCGGCGTGCGCGCCGACCAGCACCGGCGCGCCCGGGTTGGTCACCTCCACCACCAGCGCGTCCGGCTCGTAGCGGAGCGCGACCGCTATCGGCGCGCCGGGGGCGTGCTTGTGCGCGTTGGTGAGCGCCTCCTGCACGATCCGGTAGGCCGCGTGGTCGACCGCGGCCGCCAGCGCGCACCGCTCGCCCTCGGTGGAGAACGCCACCTCGGCCCCGGCCGCCCGGGAGGAGTCCACCAGCCCCTCGACCCCGTCCACCCCGCCGCGGGCCGTCGGCGCGCCCGGTGCGCCCGGTGCGCCGACGGCCGGCGGCAGCGCCGTCGACTCGTCGTGCAGCACCCCGACCACCTCGCGCAGCTCGCGCATCGCCGCGACCGCCGCCTGACGCAGCACTCCGACGGCCTCGCGCTGCCGGTCACTGAGGGTGCGGTCCACCTCCAGCGCGCCCGAGTGCACGGAGATCAGCGCGAGCTGGTGGCCGAGGCTGTCGTGCATGTCCTGGGCGATCCGGTGCCGCTCGCGCAGCCGCGCCTGGTGGACCACCATCGCCCGCTCGCGCACCAGCTGGTCGTTGCGCTCCCGCAGCGCGTCCAGCAGGGCGCGGCGCTGCGCCCGGTAGCGGCTGTAGAGCGCGGGCAGGACGGCGAAGACCAGGAAGAAGCCCAGCGACAGTCCGATGATCAGCTTGGAGGCACCCGAGGCACCGTCCTTGAGCATCCCGAACGTGGAGAACATCAGATAGCTCAGGACGAAGGCGCCGACCAGCCGCCACACCCGGCTGATCCGCGCCCCGGCCGCCCAACCCGCGCACACCAGCAGCACGATCGGCCCGAGCGACCAGCCTGCGATCACCCCGGTCAACACCAGCACGGTGGCCGGGAAACCCTTCCGCAGCACCCACAGCGCGGCGACCGCGAGCCCGAACGGTACCGCCAGGTCGGTCCGGGAGAGCACCTCCAGCAGAGCGGCGACCACGCCCATGAACACGGCCAGCAGAGCCTCGCCCACCACCCGCCGCGGCCGCCAGGGCCCCGGCAGCGCCGTCCGTACCGCCTTCGACCAGGCCCGTGCCATTGCTTCCACCCGTCGAGGCTAACCGGCCGGCCGACGCGGCCGCGGTCACCCTTCGTCGCCGTCCGCGCCGACGAAAGTCGCCGGTCCGCCGGCCCGCCCGGTGCCTTCGAAGGCCGTGAGCAGCAGCGCCACGTCGTCCACCCGCCCGGTGGAGCCGACCTCGCGCAGCAGCCGCTCGGCCAGTTCCTCCAGCTCCTCCCCCGCCCGGCCGTGCGCCAGCGCGGCCCGCAACCGGTCCACTCCCTGGTCGATCGCCACCTCCGGGTCCTCCACCAGGCCGTCGGTGTAGAGGACAAGCAGCGAACCGGGCCGCAGCCGCAGCTCGCTCACCGGGTACGCGGCCCGCTCGTCCACGCCCAGCAGCGGCCCGCCGGAGACGTACAGCGCCTCGGCCCGCCCGTCCGGGTGGCGCAGGACCGGCGGCAGGTGCCCGGCCCGGCCGATCCGCGCCGTGCCGTCCGCCGGGGTCAGGCGGACCAGGCAGCAGCTGGCGAGCAGGCCGGGATCGAGGTCCAGCAGCAGCCGGTTGGTACGGGCGAGCACCTGGTCGGGCGGCTCGCCGCTGCTGGCGAAGGCGCGGACGGCGCTGCGCAGCTGGCCCATCGCGGCGGCGGCGGCCACGCTGTGGCCCTCGACATCGCCGATCACCAGGGTGAGGTCCGCACCGGTGACGATCGCGTCGTACCAGTCGCCGCCGATCTCCATGCCCTGGGTGCCGGGCAGGTAGCGGGCGGCGGTCCGGATGCCGGGCACCCGCGGCAGCCGGTGCGGCAGCAGGGCCTGCTGGAGGCCGCGGGCCACGGCGAACTCCGCGTCGTAGAGCCGGGCGCGCTCCAGCGCCTGGGCGATGAAGCCGCCCAGACCGGTGAGCAGCCCGCGCTCCTCCAGCGTGAAGGAGCGCGCGCGGTCGAAGCCGAGGATGCAGCTGCCGACCGGACGGCCGGAGGCGATCAGCGGCAGGAACGCCCAGGCGCCCATCTCGTCCAGGGCGAGGCCCGGGTAGGCGGCGGCGAGTTCGCGGACCGACTCGAAGAAGATCGGGCTGCCGGTGCTGAGCGCCTCGGCGCCGGGAACGCGGGCGTCGATCGGGGTGCCCTCGAAGCCGTCCAGGAAGCCGTCCGGGTAACCGGCCTGCGAGACCAGGTGCAGCCGCTGCCCGTGCACCCCGTAGATGGCGAGTTCCTGGCCGCCGAACGCCGGGAGGATCTCCTCGGCCACCGCCCGGCACACGTCGCGTACGGTGACCGCCTCGGTGAGCGCGCTGGCCAGCTGGAGCAGGTGGTGGGTGCTGCCCACGCCTCCCCGGCCGGCGCCCGGGCCGGGCCCGGCCGGCGCTTCGGCCGCGTCCGGTGGGGACTCGGCGGCGACCACCCGGCCGGTCATGCCGTGCCCGTCGGGGAAGAGCGAGAAGGCCAGCCAGGCGTCCGGCGGGCGGGCGGCCAGGAAGGTGGTCGGCTGCTGGGAGAGCAGGGCCGCGCGGTAGCGGTTCTCGTAGAAGGGGTCGGCGAGCCAGGGCAGCACCTCCCAGGGGCGGCGGCCGACCAGTTCCTCCCGGGTCGCCCGCAGCAGCGGCTCGGCGGCCCGGTTGACGTAACCGACCAGGCCGTCCGGGTCGAGCGAGAAGACGCCCTCGCGCAGCCGCTCCACGGCGGCCGCGGCGGCGGTCAGGGTGCGCACGTCCAGGACCGCGCCGACCAGGTGGGTCCCGCCCCCGGCGATCGCGCCGGGCACCCGGGCCCACAGCTCCACCGGGTACGGGTGCCCTCCCGGCCCGAGCACCCGCACCCGGGCGGCCAGCACCTCACCGCTGACCAGGGCGGTCCGGGCGGCGGCCCGGAACTCGGGTACGTCCCCGGGAGCGATCCGCCCGGTCAGACAGCCCACCGTGCCGTCGAACTCACCGGGCGCCAGGCCGAAGATCGCGCGGAACTGCGTGTCCGCGGCCAGCGCCCCGGTGACCACGTCCCAGTCGAACAGCCCGACCCGGGTGATGGGCGCGGACGGCGGCGGCAGTTCCACCACCGCGGCGTCGCTCCCCGGCTCCACCGACTGCCCGGCCGCCGCCAGCTCGGAGAGCCCGGCGCCCAGCCGGGAGGCGATCGGCGCCAGCTGCTCGCCCTCGTGGGCCGGCACGCCGTCGTCCGAGGCCGGCCACAGGACGCTCAGCACCCCGAACCGCTCCCCGCCGTGCTCCACCGGCACGAAGGCCGAGGCGAAGTCGTAGGGCAGCCCGACCGCGAGCTGCGGGAAGCGCCGCATGGTGTCCTCGGGGTCGGACAGCGTGACGCTCCGGCCGGTCCGGAAGCACACCGCCACCGGCAACGGCCCGGCGGCCGCGATCCGCCGGAACGGACTCATGATCGACAGCGGCACCCCGGCGACGGTGCGCAGCACCAGCGACCGCCGGTCCCGCGACCGCAGGTACACCATCGCCGCGTACGCCCCGGTGGACCCCAGCACCCGCCGCACGGCCTTCGCCAGCAACGCGTCACGCTCGTGCACGGCGTCGGCGTCGGCGAGTGCGTCGGGGAGTGCGTCGGGGAGTGCGTCGCCTTCCGGGGGCGCCACCGACACCGGTTCCGGAGCCGTTTCCAGGACCGGTTCCGAAGCCGTCTCCGGGCCCGCCCCGCGGGCCGGCTCGGCGGCCCCGCCGGCCGCCTGCGGATGGCGCATGCTCCCTTGCTACGTCCGGCCCGCACCCCTGTCAAGGCGAGCCGCCACCGCCCCGGTCGGCCCACGGACCCCACCCGCACCAGCCCGAACGCCGCGAACACCCGATGGACGTACTCCCCCGAGCAGGTGACGGGCCTACGGCAGCTCGGTGAGGTCGACCTCCACCGGGTACGGCACGGCGGCCTTCACCAGTCCGGTGAACACCTCACCGACCCGATAGGTCCTGCTCTCCGCGTCCAGCAGATGGGTGTGGACGACCGGCACCCGGCCCGCCGCCTGCTCGACCCGCCAGTAGAAGGGGATACCCGCCTTCGCACTACTGGTCGAGCTTGACCAGCCGGTCGGTTGTCTCCGAGCCCGGCGAGACAACCTCCACCAGCAGCAGCACGTGCTCCGGTCTGACAAGCGGCGCGTCGAAAGCGTCAACACGGTAGACCACCACGTCGGGCCGACGGTTGTTGAGCGGCACGTCCTGGAGCCGCACGTCGAAGTCGGTGTCCGCGATCCACTCCTCACCGCCCGCCCTGTCAAGGGCGTTCGCCAGAAGGCGTCCGATCCGGTTGTGACGCCTTGAGGCGCTGGGGCTCACAACGACCATGCCGTCGACGATCTCGATCCCCGCACACTGTTCCTCAGTCCAGGAGTCGTACTCCTCACTGGTGATCTGCCGGTGCATCCACTCGGGTGCGATCATCTCGGCCGTCACGGCGGACCTCCCCGGTCTCCTGCGCGGGCCTGTGCTGCGCCACAGCCTAGTGCGGCACGGCGATGTCCTCGGATGGTTCGGGGACCGTTCGATATCCTCCCGGCGAGCGGTGGCGCCGAGGCCGCCAGGGGTGGAGGTGGGAGCGGTATGCAGTCGCCGTCGTCCGAGGGGGCCGCGCGGGAGGGTTCGTGGCAGTGGGACGAGGCGGCCGGCGGGGCCGAGGCGCCCGCGGACGTGCTCGGCGGGAGCGGGAGCGGGGGCGGGGGCAGGCCGCGGTTGAGCCGGCGGGGGCTGCTGGCCGGGGCCGGGCTGCTGGCGGTCGGCGGAGCGGTGTGGGCGCTGGGCCGCTCGGACGGCGGGCCGGTGCCGCGGCCGCCCCTCCCGGTACCGACCGCGGTGTCCGGGCCGACGCCGCTGTGGACGTACCGGGGCGAGCAGGCGATGACCCCCGAGCGGCTGGTCGCCGCGCCGCGGCGCCCGGTGTTCCTGTCGAAGGCCGGCCTGCAGGTCCTCGACCCGGTCGGCGGCGGCCCCGGCCGGCTGCTGGTGTTCGACCCGCCGCCGCCCCCGAACTGGCCGAGTGACGCCGAGCCGTCCGGCGGGAAGGTCGCGATCGGGCCGGACCACCTGTTCAGCGTCGAGTCGAAGGGCCACCTGGACGCCCGTCACCTCAGCGATCCGGCCGGCGACTGGAGCCTGCCGCTGCCCGACGAGCTGTCCACCCGGCTCCAGCTCACCTGCACGGCGACCGGCGTCCTCTACGGCTTCGCCTGGGCCCCGTTCCGCCAGGAGGAGCTCTTCCCCGGCACCAGGCTCTTCGCCCTCGGGCTGGACGAGCGCACCGTGCTCTGGTCCGTCGCCGCCCCGCACCAGGAGCAGCCGGTCGCCCCCGCCACCGGGGGCGGCGCGGGCCTGCTGGCCTGCGCCCGCTCGCTCGGCGACGGCTCCGAGCTGGCCGTCCGGGACGCCGCCACCGGGCGGCAACTGTGGACCGCCCCCGGCCCGGAGGGCCTGCGCTGGTGCGTCGCCGGTGGCGACGGCTTCCTCGTCCCCGACGGCACGGGCGGGGTGCGCATGCTGGGCCCCGGCGGAGAGCCCCGCTGGACGCACTTCCCCGCCCGGGGCGAGTCCTGGCGGGCGCTGCCGCCCGTCCCGGACGGCGCCCGGGTGTTCGTCCCGCGTGACAGCGGCGTCGTCACCTGCAACGACCTGGCCACCGGTGCCGTGCTGTGGTCCCGCAAGCTGCCGTTCCCGCTGGACAGCCGTAGCCGCCCGCTGGTCGTCGGCGGCACGCTGTACGTCCCGGGACCGGCGGCCGTCGGGGTCTGCGCGATCGACGCCGCGACGGGCCGCCCGCGCTGGACCTTCCACGACTCCGGCCCGGGCCGCGACGTGTGGACCGTCGCCACCGACGGGACCCGCCTCTACGCCGGCCACGACGACGTCCTGCACGCGATCCCGACGGCCTGACGCCCCGCCCCCGTTGACCCGGACGGCCCGACGGACGGCAGGATGGCCTGGTGCAGGTACGCCCGATCTCCCCCGACAAGCTGGCCGAGCTGCTCGCCGACCGGATCACCGCGCTGCCCGGCGCCGGCGAGCGGTGGCTGCGGATCGCCGTGGACGGCGCCGCGGCCGCCCGGCCCGGGCTGCTCGCCGACGCCCTGGTGGAGCCGCTGCGGCTGCGCGGCCGCCCCGCGTTGCGGGTGTCCGCGGAGGACTTCCTGCGTCCGGCCTCGATTCGGCTGGAGTACGGCCACCAGGACTCCGACGCCTTCCACGACCTCTGGCTGGACGACGGCGCCCTGCTGCGCGAGGTGCTGGACCCGTTGGAGCCGGGTGGCAGCGGCCGGGTGCTGCCCTCGCTGCGCGACCCGGCGACCGACCGCTCGACCCGGGCACCGTACGTCCAACTCCCGCCGGGGGGCGTGCTGTTGCTGGACGGCGCGCTGCTGCTCGGCCGCTGGCTGCCGCTGGAGCTGACCGTCCATCTGGCGCTCACCCCGGCCGCACTGGCGCGCCGCACCCCGGCCGACCGGCAGTGGACGCTGCCCGCCTTCGCCCGCTACGAGGCGGAGACCGGGCCGGCCGGGGCCGCCGACGTCGTCGTCCGGGTGGACGACCCGCGCCACCCCGCGCTGGTGGAGCGCGCGTAGGGCCGGTCAGGCCGGAGTTCCGAGCCCGGCGGGGACGGTTCCGGTCAGCCCCTGCCCACCGGGGCCGGTCCCCGCTGGCAGTACGGGCACCAGAACACCGCCCGGTCGCGCGGGGCGTCGCCCTGGCGCCCGGTCAGGACGGGCGTGACGCAGCGCGGGCAGGGCCGCCCGGCCCGGCCGTAGACCCAGTGCCGGTAGCCGGGCCGGGTGTCGCCGGTGGTGATGTGGCCGGGGCGCAGCTTGTTGGCCTCCAGCATCTGCCGGGCGCGCGCCACCAGCCGGTCGGGATGCGGGACTTCGCCGACCTCGGTCCACGGGGTCACCCCGGCCACGAAGCAGAGTTCGTTGGCGTAGACGTTGCCGATGCCGGCCAGGTTGCGCTGGTCGAGCAGGGCCTCGGCGAGGGGCCGGGCGGGGCGGGAGAGGAGGCGGCGGACGGCCTCGACCGGGTCCCAGTCGGGCCCGAGCAGGTCGGGGCCGAGGTGGCCGACGGCCCGCCCCTCGTCGGTGGTGCGCAGCAGTTCGACGACCGGGAGCCGGTAGCCGACGGCGGTGCCGTGCTCGGTGCCGAGGAGGGCGCGGATCTGCCAGGCGGGGCCGCCGCTCCAGCGCTCGCCGGGCCGGTAGACCTCCCAGCGGCCGTCCATCCGCAGGTGGGTGTGCAGGGTGAGGCCGCCTTCGAGGCGGGTGAGCAGGTGCTTCCCGCGCGGGCGGACCTCCAGCACCCGGCGCCCGGCGAGCGCGGCGGTCGCGTGCGCGGGCACCCGCAGTTCGGCGCTGGTCAGCAGCTGTCCGGCGAGGGTGTCGTGCAGCCGGGCCGCCACGCGGTAGATGGAGTCACCTTCTGGCATGACTCCATTCTGGTCCGCGTGGCGGCCCGGCGCGGCGCCGCCCCCGGTGGCGGCTACAGGGAGTGGGCGCCGCCCTCGACGTAGCCCTCGCGCACCACGACCACCGGGCACGGTGCGTGCTCGGTGAGGTGGCGGCTGACCGAGCCCAGCAGCACGCCGGAGAAGCCGCCGAGGCCGCGGCTGCCGACGACCAGCAGCGCCGCGCCCTTGGCGACCTGCAGCAGTGCGCCCGCCGCGTTGCCGGGCACCACGCTCTCCCTGATCAGCACGCCGGCGTCCTGGCCGATGACCTTGAGGACGCTCTCCGAGAGGGTCTTTCCGGCGAGCTCCTCCGGGTTGTACACCTCGGCCGGCACGCTCGTGCCGCCCCAGCCGTAGAAGGCCGGGTACTCCCAGGCCGCGACCGCGTCGACCGTCCCGCCGACGGCCTTGGCGTAGTCGACCGCCCAGCGCAGCGCCTGCTCCGAGGCGGGCGAGCCGTCCACACCGACGACGATCCGGGGGCTGCCAGTCATGCCGTGTCTCCTTCGGTTGCTCCTGCTCGTCCCAACCCGCCAAACATAGATCAAATCGGACAAATGGCAGGCAATTGCCGCGCCGGGTACGGCGTTTCGCACGCCGGGCCCCCACCGCCCTGCCACCGACTCAACTGCGGTAGGCGGCCCAGGACTTGGTCATCAACTGGACCTGGCCCGGGGTGAACTGGGTCATGCAGGAGTCGTAGCTGTAGTCCATGAAGTTGTGGATCGGGTCGAGCCCGCCGCCTGGGCAGCTGTGGCGGCCCTCGGGGCAGCCGTAGCCGGGGGTGCGCTCGGGCGGGGTGTCGTCCACGTAGTCGCCCGGGAACAGGCAGCCGCCCTGGAAGGTGTGGAAGAGGCCGAGCCAGTGGCCGATCTCGTGGGTGGCGGTGTTGCCCTCGTTGTAGTGGGTGGCCGGGCCGCCGGGCAGCGAGTCGTCCAGGACGACCACGCCGTCGTCGGCCGGCCGGGTGCGGTAGGCGTCGGGGAAGGTCGACCAGCCGAGCAGGGAGTCGCCGAGGTGGGCGGTGTACAGGTTGAGGGTGCCCTGGTCGCCCTTGCGCAGGGCGGACTTCATCGCCTGCTCGGCGGCGGAGCCGGGCATCAGCCCGTGGTACCAGCCGGCGTTGTCGGTCCAGTCGGTGCCCACCAGCCGGAAGTGGAACGGGGTCGGCGTGTTGCCCTCGCCCTGGCCTCCGTAGGTGGCGTTCAGGTGGTCGATCTGGGCCGCGACGACGCCCTCGTCGAGCCGGCCGGCGTCCCCGGCGTGGATCACGTGGACGTACACCGGGATGCCGGTCGGGGCGGCGGCCAGCGGGACGTGGGTGGGGCCGAGCTCGGCGAGCCGGTCCGCCAGGTCCGCCTGCATCGCCCGGGCCCGGTCGGCGCTCACCGCGTTCGGGTCCCCGCCGGCCCGGCTGCCGGCCGGCTTGCGGGCCGCGGCGTCACCGCCCTCGCAGACGGCCGCCGCCACCGCGCGGTGCGGGGCCGGCGCCGCGAACTGGCTCAGGCCTGCCGCGGCGACCAGCGCGACGGCGCAGGGGAACAGGCGGGGGGCACGCGAGCGCACCCGGGCAGTACGGCGCATCAGCGCTCCTGACGGGGGAGTCGACGGGGCTTCGGCCGCCCATCGGGCCCGCCCACCGGCAACCGCCGGCGCCCGGCGCCCGGCGCGGACGCGCACGAGACTACGACGCCGAGAAGTCGATCTCCCGCAGGGCGCGCGCGGCGCCCCGGTCGAGTACCACGGCCGACGCACAGCCGGCCGGCGGCCGCCCCGCCCCGAGCAGCAGCCGCCGCAGCCGGGCGGCCGCGGCCCGGTGCCGGGCGAAGGCGTAGCGCGAGACCCGCCGCCCGCGCCGCCGCTGCCCCGCCCGGGCCTCGGCCGGGTCGGCGTCGAGCAGCAGCAGGTGCACCCGGCGGCCCTGCCGTTCGGCGGCCCGGACGAGCCAGGCCCGGACGAACGGCAGCGTGCCGCAGTCGTGCACCGCGAGCGGACCGCCGTCCAGCACGGCCCGGCGCAGCCGCCGGTAGTGGGCGAGCCGGACCAGCGGGCGGTAGAGCGCGTACGGGAGCCGCCCGGGCAGCCGGGCCGCGTACTCCTCGCGGACCAGCTGGGAGTCGACCAGCGGGGCGCGGACGCAGCGGCGCATCAGGGTGCTCTTGCCGCTGCCGGGCAGGCCGGTGACGATCAGCAGGTCACCGGCGGGGTAGCGCAGGACGGCCGGTCCGGGGCCGCGCAGCCCGTGCACGCCGCTGCGGACCACCCGACTGCCGGCACCACGGCCGTCGGCGCCGCGGGGCGGCGGCACCCGTGGCACCGCCGCCCGCGGTGTTCGTACGCCCGTCACCCGGTCCTCCCCCGCCGTTACCGTCCCTGGAGCATGGCGCATTCCCAAGAACGAGTAAAGGCCAGTGGTCAGGGCGGGTGCGAGGAACCGCCGCCCCGGGGCCGCTAACCCAGCTGGGGGGCGACCCGGGAGGCGACCAGCTCCAGGTGGTCGAGGTCGCCCAGGTCCAGCACCTGGAGGTAGAACCGCCGGCTGCCCACCGCCGCGTACCGGCCGATCTTCTCCACGACCTCGTCCGGGGTGCCGGCCAGGCCGTTCTCCTTCAGCTCGTCCACCTCGCGGCCGATCGCGGCGGCCCGGCGCGCCACCTCTGCGTCGTCCCGGCCGACGCAGAGCACCAGGGCGTTGGAGTACACCAGCTCGTCGGCCGAACGGCCCGCCTGCTCGACGGCGTCCCGGACCCGGCCGAACTGGGCGGCGGTGTCCTCCGGCGAGGCGAACGGCAGGTTGAACTCGTCGGCGAAGCGGGCGGCCAGCGCCGGGGTGCGCTTCGGGCCCAGACCGCCGACCAGCACCGGGATGTGCTCCTGGACGGGCTTGGGCAGCGCGGGCGAGTCGGTGAGCGTGTAGTACTTCCCGGCGAAGTCGAAGGTGTCGCCGAGTTCGGTCCGCCACAGCCCGGTGATGATCTCCAGCTGCTCCTCCAGCCGCCCGAACCGCTCCTTCGGGAAGGGGATGCCGTAGGCGGTGTGCTCGGCCTCGTACCAGCCGGCACCGAGGCCGAACTCGACCCGGCCGCCGCTCATCGCGTCGACCTGGGCGACCTGGATCGCGGTGACGCCCGGCAGCCGGAAGGTGGCGGCGGTCATCAGGGTGCCGAGGCGGATGGTGCTGGTGTCGCGGGCGAGGCCGGCCAGGGTGATCCAGGCGTCGGTGGGGCCGGGCAGGCCGTCGACGCCGCCCATCTTCAGGTAGTGGTCGGAACGGAAGAAGGCGCTGAAGACCCCGAGCTCCTCGGCGGTGCGGGCCACCCGGAGGAGGGTGTCGTAGGTCGCGCCCTGCTGGGGCTCGGTGAAGATACGAAGATCCATGCGGACCATTCTGGTACGGACCGCCGGTTCGGAAACGCAGGGAACCGGCCATGCCACGGAACGTTCCGGAGGTGGCCAAGGTCTCAGCACGGAACCGTCACAGCCCGGCCTGCCCGCTCGGCCGCTCGCCTACCGTGGACGGATGTTCGCGACCCCCGACGAGTCCTACCGGCCCTCCCCCGACGGGCCGGCCGGCTGCCCGCTGCCCGGCATCGTGGCCGCCTTCACGCCCCGGCTGGCCGAGTTCGCCTTCGAGCCCGGCTTCGTCGCGGCGGTCGACCAGCACGCGGCGATGCTGCGCGAACTGCTGTACGCGCAGGGGCCGGAGCTGGCGCCCCGGCCCCTGGACCGTGAGGAACTGTCGGACTACGCGCTGGGCTTCCTGGACGCGCTCACCGAGATCGGCTGGCGGGAGCCGGTCGGCTACGACTACGCCGTCACCCGGCTGACCGCGATCTGCTGGCTGGTGCGCGAGCAGGGCCTGTTGGGGGTGTGACGGCCGCCGGCCCTCAGCGGTCCTGACCGGGGTCGATGCCCGGGGCCGGCGGGTAGCCCTGGCCGGTCTGGGTGGTCGGCCGCGCCGGCTGGTTGGTCAGCGCGTCGGAGCGGCCGGCCTGGTACGCGCTGCCGCGCAGCCGGGCGGTCTCCTGCTCGGCGCTGTCCAGCCACCGCTCCCAGCGCTGGCGCATCGGCATGATCAGACCACCGCCGACGCCGACCACCAGCACACCCGTGATGGTGGCGAGCGCGGCGATCAGCACCGGACCGGTGATCGCGGTCGCGATCCCGACCTGGCCGAGCGCCGCGATCACGCCGAGCGCCACGATGAACCCCCAGGCCACCGTCGAGACGGTGCGGCCGTACGCGGCACCGGAGAGCGCGTTGCCGACGATGTCGCGCACGGCGTTGGCGATGGCCATCGCCACCACCACGATCGCGACCGCGACGATGCCCCTGGGCAGCCAGGCGACGATGCCGTGGATCATCACGCTGATCGGGTTCGGGCCGAAGACGCCGAACGCCAGCTGCAGGGCCATCAGCAGGATCGCGTAGTAGACGATCTTGCAGATGATGCCGGTCATGTCGTACTTCGAGCCGCTCAGGTAACGGGCCATCCCGGCCCGCTCGGCGACCCGCTCCGATCCGATCCGGCGCAGCACCCGGTCCAGGACCCCGGCGATCGCCTTGGCCACGAACCAGCCGATGACCAGGATCACCAGGAAGGCGAGGAACTGCGGAATG
The DNA here is from genome assembly GCF_055584725.1 of Kitasatospora sp. NPDC101108. Classification (NCBI taxonomy): domain Bacteria; kingdom Bacillati; phylum Actinomycetota; class Actinomycetes; order Kitasatosporales; family Streptomycetaceae; genus Kitasatospora; species Kitasatospora sp. NPDC101108. The sequence continues at coordinate 27,364 of NZ_JBVJLM010000007.1, read as the reverse complement.
ACCTTGGCGATCTTGGACCAGGCCTGGGTGAAACCCGACCCGAAGTCGACGGAGAGTGCGAGCTGCTGAGCCACGGAGTCCTCCACTCGGTGACACGGCGCCAGAACGGCGCGGTCGACCCCCCACCCTTCGTGGATAGCAGCCCCCCGCCGCTCCCGCGCGCGCCCGGTCGGCGGGATGGTTCCCTCGGGTGAACACGCCGCCCGTACGCCCGCGTACAGTGGCGGTCCGGGCCGGGGCCCGGGGGTTGGCGGGTCACGGGTCCCGTGCAGGTGACGGGTTACGGAGCTGGACGGTGCAGAGGTGACGACAAGCAGTACGGGCGCGGCCACTCACGACGCGCTGCGCTGGCGGGTGCGCCCCCCGGCGGCCCGGGCCGCCGTCCTCGTCCTCCACGGCGGTGAGGAGCACAACCTCGCCCGCCCCCGCCCGCTCAACCTCCCCCTGCTGCGCATGCACGGCTTCGTCCGCGCGCTGACCAGGGCGACGGCGGGCACCGGCATCGCCCTCGGCACCGTCCGCTATCGCCACCGCGGCTGGAACGGCGCCCGCGCCGACGCCGCCCTGGACGCCCTCGCCGCACTCGACGAACTCGCCTCGACCCTCGGCCCGGTGCCCACCGTCCTGGTCGGCCACTCCATGGGCGGCCGCGCCGCCCTGCGGGCCGGCGGCCACCCGGCCGTCACCGGCCTGGTCGCCCTCGCGCCCTGGTGCCCCGCCGAGGACCCCTGCGACCACCTCGCCGGCCGGGACGTCCTCCTCCTCCACGGCGACCGCGACACCGTCACCCCACCCGCCGACACCCGCGCCTTCGCCGCCCGCAGCCGCGCCGCCGGCGCCCGCGTCTGCGGCTACACCGTCACCGGCAGCGGCCACGCCATGCTCCAGCGCATCCCCGACTGGCACCGCGCCACCACCCGCCTCACCACCGCCCTCCTCGGCCTCCACCCCTTCCCCGCCGAAACCGCCTCCGCCCTCGCCCTCCCGTCCACCTCTCCGGAAGCCCTCACCCTCCCCCTCCCCCGCCAACCCCGCCCGGCGCCCACGCTGGGGACACCCGCCTGATCCCGGACGAGGCCCACCGGTACCGGCCTCGCGATCGCCGCGGCGCGCTACTCCGCGCGTGGGGCGGGGAGGTGGCCGGCGAGGAGGGCGCGGCCCAGGGGGGTGGGGCGGTGAGTGACGGTGCGGCCGGTGCGGTCCTTGGCGGTGAGGCCGGAGTCGGCGAGGACGGTGGCGTGTTCGCTGGCGGAGGCGGTGGAGATGTCGAGGAGGGCGGCCAGGTCCTTGGTGGAGCAGGGGCCGTGGCTGGCGATGGCCGCCAGGGCGGCGGCGCGGGTCTGGCCGAGCAGGGCCGTGAGGGTGCGGCTGGGGGTGGGTTCGGACTCGGGCTGCAAGGGGCCGCCGATCCTCGCCGGGTAGAGGAGGACGGGCTGTTGGCGCGGGTCCTCGAAGCGGGCGATGACGGGACGGCGGGGGCCGAACACGCAGGGCTGGAGCAGGAGTCCGCGGCCGTCCAGCCGGACGTCGTGCCGGCAGCCGTTCGCGAGCGGGAAGCTGAGCACGGGACGGCGCCAGGACACGGACGGGTGCAGCGAGTTGAGGACCTGGTCCGGTGCGGTGTTCCGGCGGCGGCGGCCGTGCTCGGTGGTCACGATGGTCTCGATCTGCCGGCGGTAGGGGTCTATCGCCCGGGTCTGGTACTCGGCGGTGACGTGGCCGAGCAGCTTCCTGGCCCGCCGGTCCCCCGCCGCCACGCCGCGGGCGAAGGCGCTCAACTGCCGTTCTCCGCCGACGGATCGCAGGTGGTCGCGGAGCGGTTCCTCGGGTGCCCCGGCGGTGGCGCTCTCGGTGGCGCCCGGGTCCCGCCGGACGGTGAGGAACTCCGGGATCGCCGAAGGGGTGTAGAGGTCGAAGAGCAGCGCGGTGCGCGGGTTCCAGGACGCCCGCAGCCGGTTGCGCCAGGCCTGGAAGCGCGGGTCGCAGCGGCCGCTGACCAGGGCGTGGACGCTGAGGGACAGCTCCATCGACATGTCGGGGCGCTCCGCGACCCGGATCCGTTCCAGGTCGTCCGCACCGAAGAAGATTCGCAGCACGGACGCGATCGTCACCCCGCGGGCGCCCGGTCCGCAAGACCGTTCGGCGAGAACCGAATCCATGGCGGAACGGGCCGGGCGCGGCGAGACTCGTCCCGCCGGCGGCGGGTGCGGATGACGGACCGGGCCCGCCGCCGGCGGGCGGGCCCGACCGGTGGTGACCGGCCTCAGCCGAGGTCGGCGGCCGACTCCACCACCACCCCGTAGAGGTCCCCGACCGTGGCGAGCGCGCCCCGGTGGACCTGATCCGCGGTGAGCTCCGCGCCGCCGGACCGCAGCGGGCGGGTGGCGCAGGCGTCGGCGACGACGGTGGGGCGGTTGCCGCGCAGGAAGGCCCCGGCGGTGGTGAAGGCGACGCACAGGTGGGTCATGAATCCGGCGATCACCACGTCCTGGTGTCCGGCCGCGTCCACCAGCTCGCCCAGCTCGGTGCTGACGAAGGCGTCCGGGGCCTGCTTGACGACCACCCGCTCGCCCTCGGCGGGGGCGACGTCCGGGTGGATCCGTCCGATCTCGGCGCGGACGTCGTACGGGGTGCCCGGGCCGCCGTCGTTGACGACGTGGATGACGGTGGCACCGGCGGCCCGGGCCCGGGCGAGCAGTTCGGCGCCCGCGTCGAGGGCCTCGCGCCAGCCGGTCAGTTCCATCACACCGCGGGTGTAGGTGTTCTGGTAGTCGATCAGGAGCAGCGTCGCCCCGCCGAGCGCGGCGGGCTTGTCGTCGAGGCCGTTGAGGGTGCGCAGGGTGGTGGTGGGCACGGCTGTTCCGCCTTCGTCGCGTGGAGGGGGTTCTTCGCAGGTCACACCGGGTGCGGCCTGCCTCTGGAACGCTACGGGCGGGCTCGGCACGGCGGCAATGCCGTCTAACCTGCAGATTCCGACATCGAGGGGGCAGTGCGTGGAGAAGCGGCTGATCGTCATCGTCCTGTTCGAGGGCGTCGACCTGCTGGACGTCACCGGACCGCCGGAGGTGTTCTCGCTGGTCCGGCGGGAGACCGCCGACGCGGTCGGCTACCGGGTGGTGCTGGCCGCCGCGACCACCGAGCCGGTCACCACCGCCGCCGGGGTGCGGATCCTGCCCGACCTGACCTTCGACCGGGCCGCCGCCGAGGGCGGCATCGACACCCTGCTGGTGCCGGGGGCGGTGGAAGTGGACGGCGGACGGGTCCAGGCACTCACCGACCCGGCGGTGGTCGACCACGTCCGCACCCTGGCCGCCCGGGCCCGCCGGGTCGCCTCCGTCTGCGTCGGCGCCCACCTGCTGGCCGCCGCCGGACTGCTGGACGGCAAACGGGCCACCACCCACTGGTCGACCGCGGGCCAACTCGCCGCCGAGTACCCGCAGATCGAGGTGGACGCCGACCCGATCTTCATCCGCGAGGGCGAGGTGTGGACGGGCGCGGGCATCAGCGCCTGCCTGGACCTCTCGCTCGCGCTGGTCGCCGAGGACTTCGGCGAGGAGCTCGCCCTGCGGGTCGCCCGGCAGCTGGTCATGTACCTCAAACGCCCCAGCGGCCAGAGCCAGTTCAGCGTGCCGCTGGAGCCGGTCTCCACCACCCGGCGGATCGAGGAGCTGCGCCACCACATCCTGCGCAACCTCTCCGGCCGGCTCACCGTGCCGGACCTCGCGGCCCACGCCAACGTCAGCGAACGGCAGTTGGTGCGGATCTTCAAGTCCGAGCTGGGCACCACCCCGAGCGCCTACGTCGAGTCGGCCCGGGTCGAACTCGCCCGCCACCGGCTGGAGTCCGGCGACGACACCCTCGAACGCATCGCCACCACCTGCGGGTTCGGCACCACGGACACCCTGGTGCGCGCCTTCCGCCGCCGCCTGGACACCACGCCCACGGACTACCGGCGGCGCTTCCGCACGGCCCCGCCGCCGTCGGCCGGACCGTGAACGGCCTACGGCATCACGGCCCCGCCGGCCGGACCGTGGACGAGCACCGCGTCACACCGCCGGCAGCCGGACGGTGAACGAGGTACGCCCGGGCCGGCTGGCCGCCTCGACCGTGCCGCCGTGCGCCCGCACCACGGCCCGGACGATGGCCAGGCCCAGGCCGGTGGAGCCGGTGGCCCGGGAGCGGGCGCGGTCCCCCCGGACGAACCGCTCGAAGACCCGCTCCAGCAGCTCCGCCGGGATCCCGGGACCCTCGTCGGTGACGCTCAACTCCGTTCCATCGCGCGCGAGTTCGAGGCGCAGCTCGACCGCCGTACCGGCCGGGGTGTGGGTGCGGGCGTTGGCCAGCAGGTTGGCCACCACCTGGCTCAGCCGGTGTTCGTCCCCGCGCACCAGCACCGGTTCCTCCGGCAGAACCAGGCGCCAGCGGTGGTCCGGCCCGGCCGCCCGGGCGTCGGCCACCGCGCCCAGCACGATCCGGGTGAGGTCCACCTCGTCCTCGGCCAGCGGGCGGCCGGCGTCCAGCCGGGCGAGCAGCAGCAGGTCCTCGACGATCGCGCCCATCCGCAGCGCCTCGGCGTCGATCCGCTCCAGCGAGTGCCGCACCTGGCCGGGCACCTCCCCGGGGTGGCGCAGCGCCAGTTCGGCGTGGCCGCGGACGGCCGCCACCGGGGTGCGCAGCTCGTGGCTGGCGTCGGCGGCGAAGCCGCGCAGCCGCTCCTCCACCGCGTGGCGGCGGGCCAGCGCGTCGCCGACGTGGCCCAGCATCCGGTTGAGCGCCGCGCCGACCCGGCCGACCTCGGTGCGGGGATCGTCGTCCGGCACCCGCTCGGCGAGCATCACCTCGCCGCTGGCCAGCGGCAGCGCGCTGACCCGCTCGGCCATGCCGACCACCCGCCGCAGCGGGCGCAGCGAGAAGCCGACCCAGAGGGCCCCGGCCGCGCCGGCCGCCGTGACCGCGATCGCGAAGACGGTCAGCTCCAGGGTCTCCAGCCGCTCCACGGTGTCCTCGGCGGGTTTCACCGGCAGCCCGCTGACCAGCACGTCGCCGTCCCGACCGGCCACCGCCCGGACCCGGTAGTGGCCCAGCGTGCCGCCGAGGTCGAGGGTTCGGGCCGGTCCGCCGACGGGCAGGGCGGCCAGGGCACGCTGCCGGTCGGGCGGGAAGGAGACCCGGTCGTCCTCGTCACCGGGGTCGCCGACGTCGTCGGCGTCCCCGTCGACCACCCCGGCGGCGGTCACCCGGCCGCCCAGCAGCCGCACGCCCAGGGTGCCGGGGGTCTGGGCCCGGGTGTCCGGGCCGGCGCCGGCACCCGTGTGCTCCAGGCTGGCGGCGTAGCGGCCACCGGTCTCGGCGAGCTGCTGGTCGAGCCGGTCGACCAGGAAGTGGCGCAGGGCGGCGGCGGTGGCGAAGCCGACGGCGGCGCAGGTGACGACCAGCAGCACCAGCAGGCCGGCGATCAGCCGGGCGCGCAGGGTCCGGGGGAAGAGCCGCTTCAGGAGGCGCACGGCACGGCTCACGGCGCGGCCTTGATCAGGTAGCCCGCGCCGCGCACGGTGTGGATCATCGGGCTGCGGCCGGCGTCCAGCTTCTTGCGCAGGTAGCTGATGTACAGCTCCACGATGTGGGCCTGCCCGCCGAAGTCGTACGACCAGACCGCCTCCAGGATCTGCGCCTTGCTGAGCACCTGCCGGGGGTGGCGCATCAGGTGGGCGAGCAGCGCGTACTCGGTCGGGCTGAGCTCGATGGTCTCGCCGTCGCGGGTCACCTCGCGGGCCCGGTCGTCGAGGACGAGGTCGCCGAGCACCAGGGCGTGCGCGGGCGGCTGCGCCGGGCCGGCGGGCGGGGCGGCCCGGCGCAGCAGTCCGCGCAGCCGGACCACCACTTCGGCCAGGCTGAACGGCTTGGTCACGTAGTCGTCGCCGCCCGCCGCGATGCCCGCGATCCGCTCCTCGACGGCGTCCCGGGCGGTGAGGAAGAGCACCCGCACCTCGGGCTGCTCGGCGTGCACCCGGCGCAGCACCTCCAGGCCGTCGAGGTCGGGCAGCATCACGTCCAGCACCACGGCGTGCGGGCGCCACCGCGCCGCCTCCCGGACGGCCTCCAGGCCGGTGGTCGCGCCCCGCGCCTGCCAGCCCTCGTAGCGGACGGCGCCGCAGACCACCTCCACCAGGTCCGGTTCGTCGTCGACGACCAGGACGCGCCAGTCGGGTCGGTCGTCCGGGTGCCGGTCCGGGCGGCCGTCGGTGTCGTCCATGGTGCTCCCTGGGTCGGGCGGTGGGCGACGGTCATTCTGGCCCGCCGCGATGAGAAACCCGTGAGATCGCCGGATCTGGTTCGTGAACCCTGACATGACTTCTGACCTGCGGCGATGGCACTCCAGGAGGGCACCGGAGCGGGCTGTCCTCAGAGGGGACTCAGAGCTTGCGGTGCGATCGTGGACCGCCTCGGCGGGGCCGTGCCGCCGCCGGGAGTCGAGGAGGACCCGATGACCACTGCCACCGCGCCGAAGTCCCGGCCCGTGCCCGCCCGTCCGCGCCACCGGGCGGCGGCCCGTCCGCCGCTCGCCCTGCCCCCGAACGCGGCGCTCGCGCTGATCGCCGCCGGGGCGCTCGGCGTGCTCGGGCTGTGGTGGGTGAACACCGCCTCCGTGGTCGGCGCGGCCGGGTGGCTGACCGGCGCCGGGCGGATCACCGGCCTGCTCGCCGGGTACGCCGCACCGGTGCTGCTCCTGCTGATGGCCCGGCTGCCGCCGGTGGAACGCGGGGTCGGCGCCGACCGGTTGGCCCGCTGGCACGCGTACGGCGGACGCTGGCTGGTCGCCCTGGTCTCGGTGCACGTGCTGACCGTCGTCCAGGGCTACGCGCTCACCGACGGGCGCGGGCCGGTCGGTGAGGGCGTGGAGATCGTCTTCCACTACCCCGAGATGATCAAGGCCTCCCTGGGCACCCTGCTGATGCTCGGCACCGGCCTGGTCTCCGCCCGGGCGGCCCGCCGCCGGCTCTCCTACGAGACCTGGTACTACCTGCACCTGGCGACCTACCTCGCCGTCGCGCTCGCCTTCGCCCACCAGCTGGCCACCGGCGCCGACCTGGGCGGCGGCCCCGGCCAGGCCGCCTGGTACGCGCTCTACTTCGGCACGGCGGCGCTGATCGGCTGGTTCCGGCTGCTGCGGCCGTGGCTGCTCGACCGGCGGCACGGCCTGCGGGTGGCCGAGGTGCGGCAGGAGGGCCCCGGTGTGGTGTCGCTGTTCCTCTCCGGCCGACGGCTGGACGAACTCCGCGCCGAGCCGGGCCAGTTCTTCCGGCTGCAGTTCCAGGCGCCCGGGCTGCGCTGGGCCGCCAACCCGTACTCGCTGTCCGCGCCGCCGCGTCCGGACTTCCTCCGCTTCACCGTCAAGGACCTCGGCGGGCACAGCGCCGCCGTCGCCGCGCTGCGGCCGGGCACACGGGTGCGGGCCGAGGGGCCGTACGGGGCGTTCACCGGGCGGCAGCAGCGGCAGCGCCAGGTGCTGCTGCTCGGGGTCGGGGTGGGGATCACGCCGCTGCGGGCGCTGTTCGAGACCCTGCCGGGCGAGGTCACGCTGGTGCAGCGGGCGCGGCGCGCGGAGGACGTGCTGTTCCGGGCCGAGCTGGCCGAGGTCGCCCGGCGGCGCGGCGGGGTGGTGCACGAGCTGCTCGGCTCGCGGGAACAGGTCGGGGACCTCGGCGCGGCGCTCGCGCGGCTGGTGCCGGACCTGGCCGAGCACGAGGTGTACCTGTGCGGGCCCGAGGCCGTCGCCGAGGAGGCCGTACGGGCGCTGCGGGCGGCCGGGGTGCGGGCGGGGCGCATCCACCGCGAGTCCTTCGTCCTCTGACCCCTTTCCACTTCCCACGCCTACACGTCCACGCTTCCGGAGGAGTTGTCCTGTCCATGCGCCGAGCCGTCGTCACCAGTGCCGCCACCGCTGCCGGGGTGGTGCTGCTGCTCTCGCTCAAACCGCACGAGGCGACCGGGTCCGCGCCGGTGATCAGCTCGGGGTCGGGGCCGGGGTCGGGGCCGGGGTCGGGGTCCGGCTCCGGCACCACCGACACCTCGCCGGGCCCGTCCGCCTCCCCCGCACCCGCCACCGGTGGCGGCGCCACCCGGAAGGTCAGCGGGGACACCGTGAACACCCGGTACGGCCCGGTGCAGGTGCAGGTCACCCTCGCCGGCAGCCGGATCACCACCGTCGACGTGGTCAAGTACCCGAGCCAGGACCGCCGGGACCGCGAGATCAACGCCGACGCCCTGCCCGTGCTCAACCAGGAGGCGATCTCCGCGCAGAACGCCCGGATCGACGCGGTCAGCGGCGCGACCTACACCAGTGACGGCTACATCCGCTCGCTGCAGAGCGCCCTCGACCGGGCGAAGGGCTGAGGCCCCGGTGCTGCGGCACGCCGAACCCGTGATGGGCACCGTGTTCTCGATCGCCGTCCGCGACCCCGGACCGGACACCCCCGAGGCGGTACGGCGGATCGTCGAACGGCTGCACCGGATCGACGCGGTGTTCTCCACCTACCGGCCCGACAGCGACATCAGCCGGCTCGGGCGGGGCGAGATCGCCCCGGAGGACTGCGATCCCGAGGTGCGCACGGTGCTCGCCGCCTGCCGTGAGGTGGCGGCCGAGACCGACGGCTACTTCACCGAGCGGCCCGGCGGCCGGCTCGACCCCAGCGGCTGGGTCAAGGGCTGGGCGATCAAGGAGGCCGCCCGGCTGCTGCGCACCTCCGGCGCCCGGCAGTTCTGTGTCAACGGCGGCGGCGACGTGCAGACCTGCGGCGGTCCGTGGCGGCTCGGCGTCGCCCATCCCGGACGACCGGGCATGCTCGCCGCCGTCCTGGCCGGCAGCGACCTCGCCGTCGCCACCTCCGGCACCGCCGAGCGCGGTGCCCACATCCTCGACCCCCGCACCGGCCGACCGGCGGACGGCCTGGCCTCGCTCACCCTGGTCGGCGCCCCGGGCACCGGCATCGCCCGCACCGACGCCTGGGCGACCGCCGCCTTCGCGATGGGCCCCGATCGCGCGCTGGCCTGGGCGGCCCGCCGGCCGGGGGTGGAGGCGCTCGCGGTGCTGCCGGACGGGTCCAAGCGCTGGACGCCGGGACTGCCCGGACACCTCCCACCCTCCGGGCCGGCCGACTGGCTGCCGGGTCCCTGGCAGCCGGGTGCCCGGCAGCCGACCGCCGCATACTGACCGGCCGTGCCAACTTTGCTCCTGTCGGCCCGAGTTCCCCCCATCGGGTGAACCCCGGCGATCATGGCGCGCCGATCTCCGCCCGGTGACGGATAGTGGGGAACCGATCGGGCACGGACCGCCCGTCCCCCAGCAGCAGGAGCGGCGCATGAGTGTCGGCGTGACGGAGAACCCCGGCGTGACCGGGGGCGTGGAGCTCACCACCCTGTTGGTCGCCGCCGCCCGGGCGATCGAGACCCACCGCCCCGACGCCCTCGCCCGGGACCGGTACGCCGAGCACTTCGTGCGCGCCGCCCCCGCCGCCGCGCACTGGCCCGTCCACCCCCGCGACGTCCCCGACGGCGAGGCCGACCCGCTGTGGGGGCGACTCGGCCGCTACTTCGCGCTGCGGACAAGGGCGTTCGACGACCAGCTGCTGCGGGCCGTCCAACTCGGCGCCCGGCAGGTCGTCCTGCTCGGGGCCGGACTCGACGCTCGGGCGTACCGGCTGGACTGGCCCGGCGACTGCACCCTCTACGAGGTCGACCGGCCCGAAGTGCTCGCCTTCAAGGAGCGCGTACTGGACGGGTTGGAAGCCGCAGCGACCGACCTGCCCACCGCCCACCGGGCGGCCGTCGAGGCCGACCTCCGCACCGACTGGGCCGGGGCCCTGACCGCCGCCGGGTTCCACCCGGGCCACCCGACCGCCTGGCTCGCCGAAGGCCTGCTGCTCCACCTGCCCGGCCCGGCGGAACGCGAACTCTTCGCCGCCGTCGACCGGTTGAGCGCCCCCGGCTCCACCCTGGCCTACGAGGCCAGGCTCGGCCCCGAGTCCACGGCGGTCCGCGACCACCCGGTCCACACCGCGCTCCGCGACCGGACGGGCATCGACCTGCCCGCCCTGCTCGACGCGGACCCCCGCCCCGACACCCTTGCCGACCTCACCGCACGCGGCTGGTCCACCACCGTCCACACGCCCTACGAGTTCACCCGGCACTACGGCCGCGGCCCGCTCCCCGAACCGGACGACGCCCTCGCCGCCAACCGCTGGGTCTTCGCCGTCCGCCCCTGAGGCGCTGAACCCTGCCTTGCGCCCCGGCCGTCAGAAGTCCGACGGGATGGACCACCGACCCGAGTCCTCGAACCGTTCACAGCCGTCGTGCTCGAACCGCACCGTCCCGTCGAACTCCGACACCCCGTTCGCGCAGGCCCCGTAGTCCGGCCCGAGCCTGCCGGCCATCGGGAACCAGCACCGGCAGAACCCGCACTGCCGCTGGTACCACCCCTGCCGGCACTCCGGGTTCGAGGTACAGCGGGTGCGTCGGGTGATCCACCGGCCGGTCATCCGCCGATTCGGGTGGGGAGCCAGCCGGTCTGGATCAGTGTCCCGGACGGATCGTTCGGGGTCACCCGGATTCCCCGGCCCGGGAGGAAGGAGCGGGGCGCCGCAAGACCCAGCAGGGGGCCTTCCTCTCCGTCGCCGGAGAGCAGCACGCCGTGGGCCCCGAGGATGCACACCGTGCGGAGGAACGGCTCGGTCGAGCCGGCCCGGCCGGTGCCCTCCGCGCGGCGGGCGACGATGACGCGCAGGCCCAGTTCCCGGGCCTGCGGGAGGAATTCGGCGAGGGATGACAGCGGGTCCTCGCCGTCGGCGGCGAGGAGTTCGTAGTCGTCCACGATGAGGAAGACGTCCTTGTGGCGCCGCCGGCCCGGTGCGCTCTGCTGGGCCTCCGGCGTACGGCTGGTGGCGGCGACGCGCAGGATCCGCGCCATGGTCTCCAGAAGCGGTGTGCTCGACGCGTAGTGGATGAGGTACTCGGACGGCACCTCGTCGAGCAGCGTGCGGCGGAAGTCGGCGACCAGGAAGCCCACTTGGTCCGCGGTGTACCGCTCGGTGAGCTGCTTGACCAGCAGCCGGAGCAGCGCGGTCTTCCCGGACCCTTCCTCGCCGAACACGGCGAACAGCGGGTCGGCGTCGAAGTCGACGAAGACGGGGGCCTGTCGGGCCGCGTCCACCCCGATCGCCACGCCCCGGAGCGCGTCGCCGCGCGGGAGCTGGTCGGCGTCGACGACGGCGGGCGCGGCGGAGCCGCCCGGCGGCACGATGAGCGCCTCGGCCCAGCCGGGCCTGCGGAGTTGGAGGTCGTCCGCCTGGATCATCCGGTGGATCCTCGCCACCACCCGGCCCGGCTCGACGCCGAACTCCTCCCGCAGCCGCGCCCCGAGGCGGCTGTAGACCTCCAGCGCCTCGGTCTGCTGCCCGCAGCGGTGGAGGGCGAGCATCAGCAGCGCGCACAACCGCTCATCCGAAGGGCTCTCGGCGACCTGCAGTTCGAGTTCCGTCAGGAGCTCCCGGTGCCGCCCGAGCGCCAGCCCGGTGGCGTACAGGTCATCGGTGGCCGCCATCCGCCGCTCGTTGAGCCGGGTGCGCTCCCGGGAGGCGTACGGTCCCGGAACGCCGTCCAGCGCGGGGCCCTCCCAGAGGTCGAGCGCGGACCGCACCAGCGTGTGGGCCGCCAGCATGTCGCCGGCCCTCTCCGCCTGTACGGCAGCGGCGAGCTGCTCCTCGAAGACGGTCACGTCGACCGAGCCCGGGTCGACCGTCAGCCGGTAGCCGTCCCTCACCAGGTGCACGGTCTCGGCCGCGCCGCTCGGCTGTGAGCGATCGTCCAGAACCGACCGCAGCCGCAGGACGTGGGTGCGCAGCGCGCCCTCCGCCTGGGGCGGCGGCTGATCACCCCAGACCGCGTGGACCAGGCTCGCCGTCGGGACGGGCTCCGGGGCGTGCAGGAGCAGGGCTGCGAGGACCGCCCGCTCCTCGGCCGAAAGGACGGACAGCGGCTGCTCGTCCCGCCAGACCCGCAGCGGTCCGAGCAGGGTGAACCTGACCGGGGGTTCCGCAGTCCGGTCGGGCTGCCGCAGGGCGCCCGAGCCGGCGATCCGTCGGGCGACCTCGGCGGCGGAGGACGGCCGTCGGCGCGGGTCCGGGTGCAGCAGGTCGAGGACGAGCCCGTGCAGGGCCTCGGGCATGCCCATCTCGTGGAGCACGCCGCCCAGGGCGTGGAGGTCACCGGCCGGGACGACCGGGACGGCCGGCCCGCCGAGGTGGATCCCGAAGTCGCAGAGGGCCGGGCTGCCGTCCGGGCGGACGAGGATGTTGGCCGGCTCGATCCGGCCGTGGGCGAGCCCCTGGCCGTGGAGGTACTCCAGCGCCCCGGCCACGCCGTGGGCGATCGCCGCGGCCTCGGGCGGGGGCAGCGGTCCCGCGTCGAGCAGGCTCCGCAGGTCGGGTCCGTCGACGAACTCGTGGACCAGGTAGAGGTGTTCGGCGTCGGCACCGGCACTGTGGCAGGCGACCAGGCCCGGGTGGTCGAGTTCGGCGAGCCGTGCGGCCTGCGCCAGGAACTCGTTCGCGTCCAGGGGGACCGCGAGGCGGTCCCTCGCGACGGTCTTGACGACGACGGTCACGCCGTCCCGCTCGTCCCTGGCCCGCCACACCTCGCTCTGCCGTCCCTGGGCGATCCGCTCGACCAGGCGGAAGCGCCCTGCGACCGTGCGGGGTTCGGCCTCCTGGTGCACGCCGCCGCGCAGACCGTTCGCCAGCTCCCAGATGTGGACCTGGCCGTCGTGGTCCCCGATCGAGGCGATGACGCAGTGGTCCTCGTCGCTGGCGATGCCGACGATCGTCCTCGCCAGATCGGGGTCGATCCCGTCGCTGCTGACGAAGTCGGGACTGTCGGGAGTGTCGGGCCGCCAGCGCCGCACCGTGCCGGTCTGGTCGACACCGACCAGGGCGGTCTGCCCGTCCAGGTGGGGCACGGAGGTCAGCGCCCAGGCGCGGTAGCCACCGGCGATGCCCGGCAGTTCCACCTCGACTGCGTTCTGGACGTCCCAGAGGCTCATGCGGCCCTGGAGGTCGGAGATCCAGAGGTACTGTCTCCCGTCCGAATGGGTGTGGGCGGCCATCGCCACCGGCTCGAACGGGAGGCCGCTCTGGCTGTCGGTGAGGGAGCCGTCCTCCGCGTCCCAGAACTGGAGCACGCCGTCGACGTCCGCGGTGCAGAGGACGAACCGGTCGTCGCCGAGGGCGGCCATCGCGACGACGTCGGAGGTCACGTCGAGAAGCAGCGAGCTCCGGAACTTCAGCCCGTCCACCGCGTCGATGAAGTGGACCAGGCCGTCCACACCGTAGACGGCGAGATCGCTGCGCCCGTCCGGCCCGGGCACTGCCGCCAGGGCCACTGCCCGGCAGGGCAGGCGGAAGCTCTTCGAGTCGTTCGCCGCATCGGCCTTCGGGGGCAGGACCAGGGCGGCCAGCTGGGCGTCGAGCTGCCAGGTCGCCAGTTCGTCCGGGCGCCGGGGCATCCGGTCGAGCAGGGCCTCGAACTCCTGGGTGTGCTCGATCCGTTGGTAGTCCTCGCCGAGGCGGTGGCGGATCTCCTCGCGCAGCTCGGCCTCGGTGAGGAAGCCGAGGGTGATGGTCGTCGCGTCGGCGGGCAGGCGCATTCCCTCGCGCGAGTTGACGGTGACGATCAGGCAACCGGAGTCGGAGGCGGCCGGTTGGGCGGTCAGGTCACGGTGGATCAACATCCCCGGCCGCAGGGCGTCCATGACGACCAGCCAGTTCGGGTGGTCCCCGAGAACCTCGTTCATCGGGGTGCCGCGGTCCACCCCGAGGGCGGCCCGTAGCCGCCCGAGGCCGACCTCCATCGCATCGGGGGTCCGCCCGTCGATCCAGTGGACGAAGGAATGGCGGTCGCCGTGGCGCCGGATGTACTCCTGGACGAGCCGGCGCCTCCCCATCCCCGGAGCGGCATCGATCACCACCACGCGGGCCTGCCCGTCCGGTGCGCACGCCTGCTCAAGCCGGTGGAGTTCGTCGTGCCGCCCGATCATCCGCGGCGGGTCCGGCGGGCTCACGACGGGCGGAGCCGGGGTGAGCAGCTCCCTCCGGACCGGCGGGCCGCCGCTGCCCAGCGTACGTCCCAAGTGCCGTGCGAGCGAAGCGTGTTGACCGCCCGCCCCCGCCAGCACCCGCGCCGCGACCTCCGCGAAGGGCCGGCTGCGGTCCGGCAGTCGGTGCCGCCCCTCCCCCGCCGAGGCCGCCAGCGCGCGGAAGTCGAGCGTCCCGCCGAACGTCGCCGCGACCCGCCCCGAGACCTTGGCGAGCACCTGGTCCAGCACCCGTACCGATTCCGTCCGGGTGAGTTCCCCGAGCAGTTCCTCCCGTACGTCGTCGACGAAGTCGTACACCACCTCGTCCGGGTCGGCGGCCTTCGCCCGTACCTCGATCAGCCCGGACAGGAACAGCTCCGCCAGCTCCCGCTGCCCCGACCGCGGCACGGTCGCCCGCTGGACCAGCCGCATCACCGGCAGGCTCAGCGGCGCCGCCGCCAGGTGGCAGGCGAGCCGGTACGCGTGCGGGGAGCTGCCGGCCCGGAAGGCGGCGACCCGGTCGGCGGCGGTGCGCGGGGCGGAGGCCCGGGCGCGCGGGCGCTGAGGGCGGGGGACCCCGCTGAGCGGTGCGGCGAGCAGGGGCGTCCAGCCGGCCGTGCGGCCCGCGGTGAGGTCGGCCCAGGGGGCGAGCCAGTCGGCGTCGATCTCCAGCACCGGCAGCCAGCGCACCGAGGCCCTGGCCGCGGCTCCGGCCCTGCCGCGGGGGATGCCGGGCAGGGCGGTGTCGGTGCGCAGGACCGGGGCGGGCCGGCCGGGGGTGGCGGCCCGGGCCTCGACCGGGGCGGCCCGCAGGGCGGTACGGTGCCAGAGGCGGCGGGGCAGCACCTGGAGGGCGGCGGCCGGACCGGTGGTGGCGGCGCGGGCGAGGAACGGCACCAGTTCGTCGCCGTACCAGGCGGGTCCGACGCCGTCGGTGAGGACGAGCAGGATGCGGCGCCCGTGCGGGTCGGCGAGCGGGCGGGACCAGTTGCGGTCCGGGTCGGCGGGCGGTGGGGTGGCGGTGCGACGACGCCGGAAGGGGGTGAGGTGCGGGGTGTCCCGGTCGGTGTCGAGGGACCAGGTGCGCACCTCCTCGAAGGCGCCGTGGCGTTCCAGCAGGGTGGCGAGTTCACCGGCGAGGTCGTGCCAGACGGCCATGGTGGCGCCGGTGTCGACCAGAAGGTCGACGGCGTACCGGGGCTTGGCCCGGTGCCAGACGGGCAGCAGCACACCGGCTTCGGCGGTCGCCGCCGCCGTGGCCTCCTCGTCGAGGTGCAACGGCCGGTGGCCGACCGGGCGTTGGGCCAGCGGGCGGCGCAGCGGG
The DNA here is from genome assembly GCF_055584725.1 of Kitasatospora sp. NPDC101108. Lineage (NCBI taxonomy): Bacteria > Bacillati > Actinomycetota > Actinomycetes > Kitasatosporales > Streptomycetaceae > Kitasatospora > Kitasatospora sp. NPDC101108. The sequence goes on along the minus strand of NZ_JBVJLM010000007.1, from coordinate 11,915 downwards.
CGCAGGGCGCGGGCGATGGCCAGGGCGCCGGGCAGGGCGGTGGGCCGGGTGACCTGGACGACCTCGGCGCCGCGGGGGACGGGCTCGGGCCGCTCGGTGCCGGAGGGCGCGCAGCGGGGGTGGAGTTCGACCGTGGGCTCGGGCTGCGGGGGCGTGGGGGCGGGCGGTCCGGGGGCGGGCGGTCCGTCGCGCTCGGTGCGCTGGTGCGGCAGGACGGGGTCGGGTTCCGGGGGCACCGGCGATTGCGGGGCCGGCGGCCGTTCGGTGGACGGCTCGGGCGGGCCGTCGGTCACGGGCGCGAGGCCGGCCAGCCGGGCGATCCACAGCACGTCGGCGAGGTCCTGCGGGTCCGGCTGCCCGCCCTCGGGGGCGACGAGCGCGGCCAGCACCCGGCGCAGCACGGACCGCGCCGCGGCGTCCGTCCCCGCGGCGTCCGTACCCGCGACGTCCGTCCCCGTACCGGACTCGCCGGCCGCTCGGGACTCCCCCGCCGTCCCGAACCCTCCGCCCGTACCGAACGCGCCCACCGGCCGCCGCCTCAGCTCTCGTTGAGCGGGCGCAGCAGGACGTCGTGGATGACGTCGCGCCCGGGTCCGCTGCCCCACAGGCCGCGTTCGGCCATCAGCAGGGCGTTGAGCAGCTGGTCGTTGGCAAGTTCGGCACCGTCCTCGCGCTGGCGGCGCAGGAACTCGGTGATGAGCTCGGCGCGCCGGAGGCCGTCCTCCGACCGGTCCGCGCCGAGGTGGGCGGCGACCATCGCGGCCAGCCGTTCCTCGGTGGGCGGCTGGATCTCCAGGCGGACGCAGCGGCGCAGCAGCGCCGAGGGGAACTCCCGCTCGCCGTTGCTGGTGAGGACGACCAGCGGGAAGTGGGCGCAGCGCACGTGGCCGCCGCGCACGGTGGCCCGCCGGCCGGGGTCGGCGATGGCGACCTCCTGGGGGCCGGGGCCGAGGCGCTGGAGTTCGGGGATCTCGAACTCGCCCTCCTCGAAGACGTTCAGGAGGTCGTTGGGCAGGTCGATGTCGCTCTTGTCGATCTCGTCGATGAGGACGACCCGGGGTGTGCGCCAGGGCAGCAGCGCGGTGCCGAGCGGGCCGAGGCGCAGGAACTGGCCGATGGCGGGCGGCTGCCGGTCGCCGGCCGGGTCGCCGTCGTGCCGGGGGGCGCGCAGCCCGGCCTCGTGGAGGCGGCCGATGGCGTCGTAGGTGTAGAGGCCGTCGCGCAGGGTGGAGCGGCTGCTGACGGACCAGCGGAGGACCGGGCCGAGGCCGAGTTCGTGGGCGACGGCGTAGGCGAGGGTGGACTTGCCGACGCCGGGCTTGCCGGTGATCAGCAGCGGGCGGCGCAGGTGCAGGGCCAGGTTGACGAGGTGGATCTCGCGTTCGTCGGCCTGGTAGGCGGTGGCCTGCCGGGTGCGGCCGAGCCTGCGGGCGGTGGGGCCGGTGGCGTCGTCGGCCGGGGGCGGCGGCAGTTCCTCCTCGCTGTCGACCCAGTCGCCGAAGGAGCGCCAGGCCGGGGCCGGCGGGAGGGCGGCGATGCCGTCGTGGGGCACGCCGGTGCCCCGGTAGATCCACCAGTTCTCGGGCATCGTTACCGCCTGCTCCTCGTGATTACGGTCGTCGAAGTCACTGCGCTCGTCGAAGTCGTAGCGCTCGTCGAAGTCACTGCGCTCGTCGGGGTCGTCGGGGTCGTTCGGAACCATTCGCCTCACACCATCCCGGGAAACCCGGCGTCCTGGTCCGGGTCCACGCAGTTCGGGTCGTCCCAGAACAGGGTGATGCCGTCCTGGCTCTCCGCCGCCCGGGTCACCTTGCGGTGCCGGTGGACGGCCTCCGGCAGGTGGGCCAGCGAGCGGGGGCGGTCGCGGCGCAGGGCCTCGACCAGGTCCGTCGGGGCGCCGGGGGTGCGGCGCCACAGCATGGCCGGGACGCCGTCGAACACCATGGCGTCGAGCACGGCCGTGCGCACCCGGGGGTCGAGTTCGTCGTACGGGGTGTCGAGGCCGAGGCAGGCCAGGGTGGGCCGGCCGTCGAGCCAGCCGGGCAGGTCGGCGGCCCGTTCGGGGTGCAGGGGCGGCCAGCCGATCCGGTCGACGGCCTCGCACTCCATCGTCTCGGCGAACAGGTGCTCCCACCGTTCGTACCAGTCGGGTGTCTGCAGCCACGGGTTGATGTAGCGGTCCAGGGAGCGGACCACGACGGGGTGCAGCAGTCCGAGCCGGTACCCGCCGGGGGTCGGGGACCAGAGTTCGGCGCTGTGGCCGAGCAGTGCCTTGGGCAGCAGGAACTCGATCCGCACCGGGCTGCGCTTGCTCCTGGCCATCTCGGTGAGCAGCGCCTGCCAGCCGGCCAGTCGGGCGCTGCCTTCGGTGACCAGGTCCTCCTTGGCGAGGGAGTCGCCGGCGACCAGGTCGTCGAGGCGTTCGATCGGGCCGCCGGCCAGGGGCTGGCGGTAGTAGGCGGCCCGCAGGTGGTAGCGGCTCGCCTCGATGTGCTCCGGGGTCTCCGGGTCCAGCCGGATCTGCACGATGAGACGGCCGGCCGCCTCCTCCCGGGGGGCCGGACGGGCGACCGTGAGGCTGGTCAACAACAACCGGATCTCGGCGAGTTGGGGATGCCGGAGGGCGAGCTCGGGGTCCCGCACCAGGCCGTCCAGGAAGGTCAGTGCGTAGCCGGGGTCGGGGCCGCCGAAGTGGTCCAGCAGCCGGCCGAGGAGCTCCGGCAGGGTCGTCCGCCCGTCGATCCGGTTCCGGCCGGGGGCGCGCGGCGGCACGTGCACGAGGAGCCGCTCGGGGCCCGGCGCGGGCGTGAGCGCGCGCAGCAGGCCGATGACGCGCAGCAGGACGGCGGTGGGCAGGCCGGTCTCGGCGGTCAGGGCCAGCACGGCCAGCTCCAGCCAGGGCAGGGCGCCGTCGTACGGGTCGTGGTCCCGGAGCGCCTCGCCGAGCGAGCGGAGCACGGCCCGGGGGTCGCGGGCGCAGCGGATGCTGCGCAGGATCTCCCGGACGTGCTCGCGCGCGGTGTCGGCCTCCTTGACGTCCAGGTGGAACAGCCGGGAGGACGGGCTGCGGCCCATCGTCTCCAGGACGCCCTGGCGGAACTCCCGTCGGGAGATCCCCTGGAAGTCGAACAGGATCTCGGCCAGCAGGCCTTCGGCCGCCTCGAACGGGGTCGCGGCGGCAGCCCCCGGCTCGACGGCGGTCCGCAGCGACCAGCCGCCGTACGCCCCTGCGCCCATCACCCCTGCCCGCTCCCCCTGCCGTCGGCCACCGCACCGCCCGCCGTCGCACCGTTCGCCACCGCACCGTTCGCCGTCGCACCGCCCGTCACCCGTTCCACCAGGGACCGGAGCCGCTCCAACGCGCCGTCGTCCGGGGCGAGTTCCTCCAGCGCCGTGTACAGCGCGCGCAGGGCCGCCGCCGCGTCGCGGTGGTGGCGGCAGCGGCGCACGATGCGGAACAGGTGGTCGCGGCGGTCGGAGCGCTCCTCGACCTCGAAGGAGTGCGGCAGGCCGAGGTGTTCGCCCATCCGCTCCAGCAGGTCGAAGCGCCCGTCGGCCCGCGCGGTGTACCGGACGGCCATCAGCGCCGTCACCAACTCGGCGTCGCCGGGCGGCGGCTCAGGCGCCGGGCCGAGCCCGGCGGCCGGATCGAGCCCGGGGGCCGGGGCCGCCGGGCCGAGGAAGGCGAGCAGGGCGGCGAGCGGGACGTACCAGCCGCCCAGGTCCTGCTTGTACGAGCGGCTGCCCTTGAGCACGCCGCGCACCAGCCCGTCCGGACCGACCAGCATGCTGCCGCTGAAGCCGGGCTGGACGAAGCCGCTCACCCGGACGAACTCCCCTGATCGGCCCACCACTTGGAGCGCGACCGTGTCGGCGTTGGCGCCCGGGGAGGGAGTGGCCTCGGAGTGGCCGAGGGCGGTCAGCCAGCTGCCCGGCTCGGCCTCGCCGTCCGCCAACGGGGCGACCGGGTGGCCGGTGGCGGCCGCCGCCGGGACGTCGAGCAGCGCGAGGTCGGGGAACGCCTCGAACGAGCCGTTGCCCACGGTCCCGGGCTCGGCCCGGACGGCGCCGGGCAGCACCGGACAGCCGGCCGACCCGGTCCGGACGACCAGGCCCTCGGCCACGCCGCGCCGGTCGAGCACGACGTGCGCGCAGGTGACCACCAGCCCCGGGGCGACCAGGAAACCGCTGCCCCGGAAGCCGCTCGCCACCTCGATCCGCACGGCGCAGCGGTGCAGCGCCTCGGCGCGGGCCCGATCGAGGAGCGGGCCGGTCACTCCGAAACAGCAGGGTCGGCCGCCGTGCCGTTGCCCCGCTCGCGCCGGGCCGCGAGGTCCCAGGAGAGCTTGACGGTCAGCCCCGCCTCGCTCCCGGCCTCCGCGATGATGCCGAGCAACTGCCCGGACTTCACGGCCAGTTTGAGCCCGAACTCGACCTCGAACGAGTCCGGCGCCCCGGATCCGCCCTGGGCGATCGTCTCCGCCGCCCAGCGTCCGATGCCCTGCACCGTGCCGCGCACCTGGTCCAGCGACAGCGCGACCGCGGAGCCGACCCGGGCGGCCCGGTCCCGCAGCGCCACGTCCCCGAACTCGTCCTCGTCGCCGGCCGTCTCGAAGCCGACCTCACCGATGACCTCGGCCCGCACCGTGGTGCCGTCCCCCAGGTCGATCGTCTGCACCGTCACGTCCCCGGCCACGCCGTTCCCCTCCCACACGTCCGCCCCTGCTGCGCGCGCCACAATACCGCGGCGTCCGGGCCACCCACCGTTACGGGGCCGGACATCCGAGGCACTCCCCAGGACTCCAGAGGGACCCTCAAGGACTCCTGAGGGCTTCCGAGTTGCCACCTGCGGCCGAGCGGGTTCCCGGGCGTCCGGTGCGCCCGGGGGCTTTGAGCGTTTCTGCGCAGAGCGCCTCCCGGCAGGCCTCGAACGTGGCGCATCCTTGCTCAATACTGCGCTCACGATTGACATGAACCGCCCGAAGCACCAAGCTGCTCTTTCGAAACTGCTCAAAACCAGCATTCTTCAAGCATCTTGGATCATCCGATCAAGCGCGCACGAAGGCGGTAACTGCGGTGGACAAACGTGTGCTGGCCCTCGTCTCGGCGTGCGCCCTCGGCGCGCTCGCCCTCACCTCCTGCGGCAGCGGCGGCAGTGGTGGCGGCGGGACCGACGCGGACGGCAAGGTGACCCTGAAGCTGGTCGCCGCGGACTACGGCGACAAGGAGTCCAACAGCTCGAAGGCCTACTGGAACAAGGTCGCCACCGCCTTCACCGCGGCCCACCCGGACATCAAGGTCGACGTCCGGGTGGTGAACTGGAACGACATCGACAAGCAGGTCAAGACGATGATCCAGAGCGGCAACGTGCCGGACGTCCTGCAGACCGGCGGCTACGCCGACAAGGTCGCCGACGACCTGCTGTACACCGCGGAGGACGTGCTGTCGCCCGGCACCCGGGCCGATCTGATCGACAGCTTCGCCCGGGCCGGACAGGTCAAGGGCGTGCAGTACGGCATACCGTTCGTCTCCTCGGCCCGCGCCCTGTTCTACAACAAGGCCTTGTTCCAGCAGGCCGGCATCACCCAACCCCCCACCAGCTGGGAGGAGTTGCGCAAGGACGCCGAACAGCTCAAGGCCAGGGTGCCGGGCGTCACCCCGTACGCGCTGCCGCTCGGCCCGGAGGAGGCCCAGGGCGAGAGCATGATCTGGGAGCTCGGCAGCGGCGGTGGGCCCACCGGCAAGGACGGCGCCTACACCCTGAACAGCCAGGCGAACATCGACACCTTCCGCTGGCTCAGGTCCGACCTGGTGGACCCGGGGCTGACCTACGCCAACCCCGCCACCACCGACCGCAAGACCGCGTTCGCCGACTTCGCGGCCGGCAAGGCGGCCATGCTCAACGGCCACCCCTCGCTGATCCGGATGGCCCAGGACGGCAAGGTCGACTACGGCGTCGCCCCGATCCCCGGCAAGGCCGGGCCGCTCACGTCCACCCTCGGCGTCGCCGACTGGATGATGGCCTTCAAGAAGAACGGCCACCGCGACCAGATCAGGAAGTTCCTCGACTTCGCCTACGCCAAGGACAACCAGCTCGCCTTCGACGAGACCTACAATCTGATGCCGGTCACCCAGAGCGTGCTGCACGAGATGACCGGCAGCGGCAGGCACAAGGACCTCGAACCCTTCTTCGCCCTGCTGCCGAACGCCGTGTTCTACCCGCTCGGCGACACCACCTGGGACGCGGTCTCCGCCGAGCTCAAGAAGTCCGTCGGCAGCGCCGTCTCGGGCGACCCGGCCAAGGTGCTGGGCGACCTGCAGAAGAAGGCCCAGGACGCCGTCGCGAACAAGTGACGGCCGAACCGATGGTGACCTCCGAATCCCCCGTGCGGAAGGGCCGCCGGCCGGGCCGGTTCGGCCCGCTGCCGTGGATCGCCCCGGCCGTGCTGCTGATCCTCGCCGTCGTGCTGTGGCCGGTCTACGAGATGGTCCGCACCTCGTTCCTGCGGGTCAGCACCAGCGGCTTCGTCCGCGGCTCCGCCGGGCTGGACAAGTACCGCAAGCTCTTCGGCGAGGCCGACCTCGGCCACGTGCTGCTCGCCACCGTCGCCTGGACCGCCGCCGTGGTCGCCCTCACGATGCTGCTCTCACTCGGCCTGGCCCAGCTGTTCGACCAGCGCTTCCCCGGGCGGCGTTACGCCCGCTGGGCGCTGATCGCCCCGTGGGCGGCCTCGGTCCTGATGACGGCGATCGGCTTCCGCTGGATGCTCGACCGGACGGCGGGCGTGCTCAACACCGCGCTGACCGACCTCGGCCTGGTCGACGGCCCCCGGGACTGGCTCGGCGACCCCTCGACCGCCTGGCCCTGGATGGTGTTCGTCGCGGTCTTCGTCTCCCTGCCCTTCACCACCTACACCCTGCTGGCCGGCCTCCAGACCGTCCCCGCCGAGGTGTACGAGGCGGCCAGGGTGGACGGCGCCTCGCCCTGGCAGGCCTACCGGCGGATCACCCTGCCGCTGCTGCGCCCGGCCTTCCTGGTCGGCCTGGTGATCAACCTGATCAACGTCTTCAACTCCTTCCCCGTCATCTGGGGGATGACCCAGGGCGGCCCGAGCAGCGACACCGCGACCAGCACGGTGTTCATGTACCAGCTGAAGGACACCGACATCGGGGAGTCGGCGGCGATGTCGGTGGTCAACTTCGCCCTCGTGGTGCTCATGGTCCTGGCCTTCCTCAAGGTCAGCCGCTGGAACCAGGAGGAGAGTTGACGAAGCTCCGGCAGCGCCGGATCGCACCGCGCACCCTGGCCCTCGCGGGGGCGGCCTGGCTGCTGGCGGCGGTCTTCCTGTTCCCGTACCTGGAGATGGTCGTCACCGCGCTGCGCCCGGCCGACGAGCTGCGCGACGCGACCTACCTGCCGCGGCACTTCGCCTGGTCCAACCTCACCGGCGTCTGGCGCGACTCGGCCCTGGGCGGCAACCTGCGGGTCACCCTGCTGGTCGCCGGCGGCTCCACCCTGCTGGCGCTGCTGGTCGCGCTGCCCGCCGCGTACTGCACCGCCCGGGTCCGCTACCGGGGCCGTCGGCTGTTCCTGCTGCTGGTCCTGGTCACCCAGATGTTCCAGCCGACCTCCCTGCTGGTGGGCCTCTACCGCGAGTTCTACCAGCTGGACATGCTCAACTCGGTCTGGACGCTGATCCTCTGCAACGCCGCCTTCAACCTGGCCTTCGCCGTCTGGATCCTCACGGCGTACATCTCCTCGATCCCCGTGGAGCTGGAGGAGGCCGCGATGCTGGACGGCCTCGGCCGGCTCGGGGCGCTGCGCCGGGTGGTGCTGCCGCTGGCCCTGCCGGGCGTGGTCACCGCGGTGATCTTCACCTTCATCTCCGCCTGGAACGAGTTCGTGATGGGCCTGACCCTGTCCACCGACCCGGGCAGCCAGCCGCTCACCGTCGGCATCAACAGCTTCATCGGCAACTACACCGTCCAGTGGAACTACTTGTTCGCCGGCTCGGTCGTCGCGATCGTCCCGGTGGTGGTGCTGTTCGCCCTGATCGAGCGGCACGTGGTCTCCGGACTGACCGCCGGATCGGTCAAGTAACCCTCCGAGCCGCCAGATTGATCCAAGAGTCGACAGGAGACCCCCGTGCGCCTGCTCCGACCCCACCTCCGGAGGGCCGCCCTCGCGGCGGCCCTCACCAGCATCGCCGCCGTGGCCGGCCCGGTCGTACCGGCCCACGCCGCCGGCCCACCCGCCGCCGTCCTGGACGGCGGCCACCAGGACGTCAGCTGGCAGAGTCCCGCCTACGCCAAGGGCACCCTCGGCGGCGCCACCTCCTGCCCCACCGCCGCCCAGGACCCGGACGGCACGGTCTGCGGCCGCTTCGACCTCACGGTCAACGTCCCCTCCGGCTACTGGGACGACAACCCCGAGGGCGGCGTCCCGATCTCGATCCAGTGGCAGAACCCCACCGACGACTTCGACCTCTACGTCTACGACGCCAACGGCAAGGAGGTCGCCGAGAGCGCCGGCACCGCCGACCCCGAGGCCACCGTCATCCCGAAGGCCTCCGGCACCTACCACGTCCTGGTCGTCCCGTACGACGTCAAGGGCGGCTCCTTCACCGGCCGCGCCTACCTCCCCCGCACCACCGACGCGGGCGACCTCACCTCCTTCGGCGGCGGCGGAGGCAGCTACGACATCTCCGCGGGCACCCTCAGGGCCAAGGTCGACTTCCTCGCCGACGACCAGCTGCGCCTGCGCGCCGCCCCGGACGGCGACATCGCCGACCCGGTGGGCAGCGCCATCATCCGGCAACAGCCCGCGCTCCAGACCCGCACCTCCACCTTCGACGCCGGCGACTACTACGGCATCCGCTCCGGCCACCTGGTGCTGCGGGTCTACAAGCACCCCCTGCGCTTCGGCCTCTACCAGGCGGACGACCGCACCGCCGTCTGGCAGGAGTCCGCCCCGCTGCGCTGGTCCACCAACGGCCTGCGGCAGAGCCTGGCCCGCGGCGCCGACGAGCAGTTCTTCGGCGGCGGCGAGCAGAACGGCAGCTTCTCCCACCGCGACCGGACCGTCCACGTCTCCAACAGCACCGACTGGAACGAGGGCGGCTACAACAACTCCCAGCCGTTCTACGTCTCCACGGCCGGCTACGGCGTCTTCCGCAACACCTTCGCCCCCGGCATCTACGACTTCGGCTCCCCGGTGCGCACCGGGCAGCAGGAACGCCGCCTGGACGCCTACTACTTCACCGGCGACGTCAAGTCCGTCATCGGCGAGTACACCTCGCTGGTCGGCAAGCCCTTCATGCCGCCGGTCTACGGCCTGGAGCCCGGCGACTCCGACTGCTACCTGCACAACGCCAACCGCGGCGAGCGCCACACCACCGACGCCCTCAAGGTCGCCGACGGCTACGTCCAGAACCGGATGCCGCTCGGCTGGATGCTGGTCAACGACGGCTACGGCTGCGGCTACGAGAACCTCCCCCGGACCGGCGAGGGCCTGCGCAAGGACCACGCCCAGCTCGGCCTGTGGACCCAGAACGGCCTGCCCAACCAGGCCGAGGAGGTCAAGGCCGGAGTCCGGGTGCGCAAGCTCGACGTCGCCTGGGTCGGCAACGGCTACGGCTTCGCGCTCAACGCCTGCGACCGGGCGAAGGCCGGCATCGAGGACAACAGCGACGCCCGCGGCTTCGTCTGGCTGCCCGTCTCCTGGGCCGGCGCCCAGCGCTGTGGCGTGCTCTGGAGCGGCGACCAGAGCCTGTCCTGGGACTACATCCGCTGGCAGATCCCCACCTACGCCGGCGCCACCATGTCCGGCATCGCCTACGACACCGGCGACGTCGGCTCGATCTTCCGCCGCGATCCCCAGATGTACACCCGGGACCTCCAGTGGAAGGCCTTCCTGCCGACCATCATGACCATGGACGGCTGGGCCAGGGACATGTCCGGCAAGCAGCAGCGCGACCAGCAGCCCTGGCTGGACGGCGAGCCCTACACCTCGATCAACCGCAAGTACCTGCAGCTCAAGGAACGGCTGCTGCCGTACATGTACACCCTGTCCGCCGAGGCCACCCGCACCGGTATCGGCGCGGTGCGCCCGCTCGCCCTGGAGTACCCGGACGACCCGGCCGCGCTCGGCCCGAACGCCAAGTACGAGTTCCTGGCCGGGCCGGACTTCCTGGTCGCCCCCGTCTACTCCGACACCTCGGTGCGCGACGGCATCTACCTGCCCGAGGGCACCTGGACCGACTACTGGACCGGACGCACCTACCAGGGCCCCACCACGATCAACGGGTACTCCGCCCCGCTCGACACCCTGCCGCTGTTCGTCAAGGGCGGCTCGATCGTACCGATGTGGCCCCAGGGCACGCTGTCCTGGGAGAACCGCGACCGCGGCGAACTCGACTACGACCTCTACCCCCAGGGCGACTCCTCCTACACCCTCTACGAGGACGACGGCGTCACCCGGCAGTACGCGGCGGGCTCCTCGGCCACCCAGCAGGTGGACGTCCACGCCCACGGACCGGTCACCACCGTCCAGATCGGCGCGAGTGAGGGGAGCTACAGCGGCAAGCCCGACGCCCGCTCGTACCGCTTCACGGTGCACGGCCGGTCCGCCCCCAGGACGGTCGTCACCCAGGGCGGCCCGTTGCCCCGGCTGGACTCGGCCGCCGCGCTCGACTCCGCCGCCTCCGGCTGGTACTTCGACCGGGAAGCCGGCGTGACCCACGTCAAGACGGCGCCCGTCCCCACCGACGACGACTTCTCCCTCCACCTGATCCACGGCGGCCACTGACCTCCACCCGCCCCCACGCGGCCCCGTCCCGCCCGGATCGTCCTCGCCGGGCGGGACGGGGCCGGCCGCATCCGCCATCGGTTCCGATTTGTGACGTGACCCTGTCTAGTTCGTCCGCGTCCCTGCGTGATGGGATGTGGTCAACGGGGTCACGAGCGCAGGTGGGGGTACGTGGTGCGGAGTCGACGGCTGCCGGCACTGGACGAGGACGCGGCACACCTGGTCGCGGTGGGAGTGATCCGGCTGGGGGCCCGGGAGTGGCTCGGAGCAACGGGCGTCGCGCCGGGCGGAGCCCCGGACGGGGCAGCGGGTGGGGCGCCGGGCTGGATGGGCGGGACGGGCTGGAGGGGCGGGGCGACCGGTGCAGCGCCGGGCTGGATGGGCGGGCTGCAGGCCGCCTCCTTCGCGGACGCCTGGCTGTCGTTCGGCGACGCACCCGCGCCCGGGCTGCGGTTGCCGGCCTCGGCGGTGCTGCCGAGCGTCGCGGAACTGGCCGCCGAACTGCTCCTGCGCTCCTGCGGGGAGGACGCGCCCACGGCACTGGAGTGGCTCGGGCTGCGCTCGGCCGAGAGCCGCGAGCGGGCGGACCGGGAGGGCCTGGTCCACCCGGCCGAGCCCTGCGCCCTCACCCTGGTGTGGCACGGCGTCCAGGCGCTGACCGCCGGGGACGGGGCGCCGGACCACCGCCGGCGCATCGAGGAACGCGGCGAGGCCTACGTGCGGGAGCGGCACCGCCGCCAGGACACCCTCGCGCTCCTGCTGAGCTGCGCCCGGATCGCCGCGGCCGCGCTGGTGGAACTCAGCGAGGGCGATCCGCAGCGGGTGGACGGGTGGCTGGAGCAGGACGCGGCGCGCGCCATGCCGCGCGGCGGCCCCGTCCCGCTGTGGGTGCCGGGACGGCCCGGACAGCCGGTCGACTGACGGTGCTCGCCGTGCGCCCGGCAGAGCTGCCGGGCCCACGGCCCTACGGGTTCGCGACGCCGGCCCCCGGCTCACCGGCCGATTCATGTTCCGGAAACGCGAAGAACCCCCATCCGGAATCCGGATGGGGGTTCTTCTGAATGATTGTTCGGCGGCGTCCTACTCTCCCACAGGGTCCCCCCTGCAG
>NZ_JBVJLM010000006.1:153672-433892 GCF_055584725.1 Kitasatospora sp. NPDC101108 | reverse complement strand
GTCATCCCGCACATCACCAACGAGATCAAGTCCCGGATCCGCCGGATGGCGACCGAGGACGTCGATGTGGTGATCACCGAGGTCGGTGGCACGGTCGGTGACATCGAGTCGCTGCCGTTCCTGGAGGCGGTGCGTCAGGTCCGCCACGAGGTCGGCCGGGACAACGTGTTCTTCGTGCACGTCTCCCTGCTGCCCTACATCGGCCCGTCGGGTGAGCTGAAGACCAAGCCGACCCAGCACTCGGTGGCCGCGCTGCGCAACATCGGTATCCAGCCCGACGCGATCGTGCTGCGCGCCGACCGTGAGGTGCCGCAGGCCATCAAGCGCAAGATCTCGCTGATGTGCGACGTGGACGAGGAGGCCGTGGTCGCGGCCATCGACGCCAAGTCGATCTACGACATTCCCAAGGTGCTGCACGGCGAGGGTCTGGACGCCTATGTGGTGCGCCGTCTGGACCTGCCGTTCCGCGACGTGGACTGGACCACGTGGGACGATCTGCTGCGCCGGGTCCACGAGCCGCAGCACATCGTCAAGGTGGCGCTGGTCGGCAAGTACATCGATCTGCCGGACGCGTACCTGTCGGTGACCGAGGCGCTGCGCGCGGGTGGTTTCGCGAACAACGCGCGGGTGGAGATCAAGTGGGTGACCTCGGACGACTGCGAGAGCGCGGAGGGCGCGCGCGAGCAGCTGGGTGATGTGGACGCGATCTGCATCCCGGGCGGGTTCGGTGACCGGGGTGTCAACGGCAAGGTGGGGGCGATCACCTACGCGCGGGAGAACGGGGTGCCGCTGCTGGGGCTGTGCCTGGGTCTGCAGTGCGTGGTGATCGAGGCCGCCCGTAATCTGGCGGGTCTGCCGGAGGCCAACTCCACGGAGTTCGACGCCGCGGCGAAGCACCCGGTGATCTCCACGATGGCCGAGCAGCTGGCGATCGTGGACGGCAAGGGTGACCTGGGCGGCACGATGCGCCTGGGTCTGTACCCGGCCAAGCTGGCGGAGGGTTCGATCGTGCGTGAGGTGTACGGCGGCGAGCAGTACGTCGAGGAGCGTCACCGGCACCGCTACGAGGTGAACAACGCCTACCGGGCGGACCTGGAGAAGACGGGTCTGCAGTTCTCCGGTCTGTCGCCCAAGGGTGACCTGGTGGAGTACGTCGAGTACCCGCGTGAGGTGCACCCGTACCTGGTGGCCACCCAGGCCCACCCGGAGCTGAAGTCCCGTCCGACCCGCCCGCACCCGCTGTTCGCGGGCCTGGTCAAGGCCGCCATCGAGATCAAGACCGCCAGCGATACCGGGACCGCCCCGGCCGACCCGGTCCTCGTGGGCTGACCCGCCCCCACCCCGTACGCAAGGAGACCCGTCATGAGCAGTGCAGCGCAGTCCCGCCCCGTCGTCGTCATCGTCGACGCCTACTCCACCGCCAGCCACCTGGCCCCGCTGTTCCACGCCCGGGGCTACGACTGCCTGCACGTCCAGAGCCAGGAGAGCCCGCCCGCCGTCTTCACGGCCTCCTTCAACCCGGACGACTTCATCGGCACCGTGCTGCACGGCGGCGACACCGGGAAGACCCTGGCCGCCATCGAGCCGTACGCGCCGGTGGCCCTGCTGGCCGGCGCCGAGATCGGCGTCGAGCTGGCCGACACCCTCAGCGAGGCGCTCGGCCTGCGCACCAACGGCACCGCCCTGAGCCCCGCCCGGCGCGACAAGTTCCGGATGGTCGAGGCCGTACGGGCGGCCGGGGTGCCCGCCGCGGACCAGATCCTCGCCACCGACCTGGACACCCTGCTGGCCTGGTACGGGCCGCAGCCGCGGCGCGTCGTCCTGAAGCCGGTGCGCAGCGCGCTCAACGACGGCGTCTCCTTCTGCGACACGGCCGACGAGGTCAGCGCCGCCTTCGAACGCCTGATGGGGATGGAGAGCGCGACCGGGCACCACAACGACGCCGTGGTCGCCCAGGAGTACCTGGTGGGCGCCGAGTACTACGTCAACACCGTGAGCCTCGACGGCAAGCACTACGTGTGCGACATCTGGAAGACCCAGCACCTCGGTGTCAACGGGGTGCACGACCTCCTCGGCGGCTCGCAGCTGATGGTGCGTGAGGGCCCCGAGCAGGAGCTGCTGGTGGCGTACGCCCGCCAGGTGCTGGACGCCCTCGGGGTGCACAACGGGCCCGCGCACACCGAGCTGAAGCTGACGCCCCAGGGGCCGCGGCTGGTCGAGACGGGCGCCCGGGTGTGCGGGGCGATGCTGCCGCTGCTCACCCGCGCGGCGATCGGGGAGAGCCAGCTGGAGTGGACGGTGGCGGCGTACGTCGACCCGGAGTCCTTCCTGGCGCGGTGGGAGACCGGCTACGAGGTGGCCCGGCACGCCGTCTGCGTCAACATGGTCTCCCCGCACACCGGCGAGCTCCTGGGCTACCCGCGGCTGGCCGAACTGCAGGCCCTGGAGAGCTACCACGACCTGCTGCTGAAGGTCCGGCCCGGTGAGCGGGTCTCCCGCACGGTCAACGACATGACCTACCCGATGCTGGTCCACCTCCTGCACGAGGTCGAGGGCATCGTGAGCCACGACTACATGACGGCCCGCTACCTCGACGGCGAGGGTTTCTACGATGTCGCCTAGCCCGGCGGACGACGCCGGCCGTCCGACCGTGCTCGCCCACCTCAGCGACCTCCACCTGGACGACGGGCCCCGGGCCGAGGAGCGGGTCCGGCGGATGGTGCGCTACCTCGTGGAACTGCCGGGCGAGATCGACGCGGTGCTGATCACCGGTGACATCGCGGACCGGGGCGCGGAGGAGCACTACGTACGGACGCGGGAGGTACTCGCCCCGCTGTACGAACGCTTCCCGGTGCTCGTGTGCCCCGGCAACCACGACGAGGGGCAGGCGCTGCGCAGGATCCTGCTCGACGGGGGCGAAGGCGGGGACGGGGGCGGGACCCTGGGCGGGACCGGGGACGGCGGGCCGGTCGACCAGGTCCGGGACGTCGCCGGCACCCGGATCGTGCTCTGCGACTCGTCCGTGCCCGGCCGCGCCGACGGGCTGCTGCGGCCGCAGACCCTCCGGTGGCTGGACGAGACCCTGGCCGAGGCGCCGGACCGGCCCACGCTGGTCGCCCTGCACCACCCGCCGGCGGAACTCGGCCTGCCGTACATCGACGGGATCCGGCTGCGCGAGGCGGACCGGTTCGCCGCCGTCCTGCGGCGACACCCCCAGGTCGCCGGGGTGCTGTGCGGTCACGCCCACACGATGGCCGCGACCAGCTTCGCCGACCTGCCGCTGGTCTGCGCCCCGGGCGTCGCCTCGACCGCGCTCATGCCCTGGGAGCAGGAGCCGGGGCAGCTGTGGAAGACCCTGGACGCCCCGCCCGCGCTCGCCTTCCACGTGCTGCGGCACGGACGGCTGACCAGCCACGCGAGAACCGTCCTCGGTGACGTCCGGCCCGCGTCGGCGCCGTCGTGACCCACCGCGAGCCCGTCCCCGCCCCGCCCAACCTGGAGAACCCATGAAGTCGCCCCGCGAGCACACGGCCGGAACCTCCCCGCTGCTGCTCCTGATATCGACCGGTCCGCAGAAGTACCGCGAGTACCTGCTCGCCACCATCAGCACCCGCTACCGGATCCACCTGGTCAACACCACGGAACCCACCTGGGAGACCCCGTACCTGGCCGGCAGCACCGTCGTCCCCACCACGGACCTGGAGCACGTGTCCGCGGCGGCGGCGGCCGTCGCCGCGCGCGAACCCGTCCACGGGGTGCTGAGCTGGGACGAGGCCCGGGTGCACCAGGCGGCGGCCGTCGCGGCCGAGTTGGGCCTGCCGACCACCGACGCGGACGCGGTCTGGCGGTGCCGTGACAAGCACCAGACCCGGGCCGCCCTGGCCGCGGCCGACCTGCCGCAGCCGGGCTTCGCGCTCGTGGGCGGGGCCGCCGAGGCGCTCGCCGCGGCGGACCGGATCGGCTACCCGGTCGTGGTCAAGCCCCGTGCGGCGGCGGCCAGTTACGGCGTGTCCCTGGTCCGCTCCGCGGAGGCGATGGCCGCCTGCTTCGACTTCGCCGACGAGGCGACCGTGCCGCACATGCCCGACTACGACCAGGCGGTCCTGGTCGAGGAGTACCTCGACGGCCCCGAGGTGAGCGTCGACTCGGTGATCGTCGACGGCAAGGTGCGGCCCCTGTTCGTCGGCCACAAGCGCACCGGCTTCCCACCGTACTTCGAGGAGACCGGCCACACCGTCTCGCACGACGACCCGCTGCTCGCCGACCCGGAGTTCCTCGGCGTGCTCCAGGACGTCCACGCCGCGCTCGGTTTCACCACCGGCTGGACCCACACCGAGCTCAAGCTGTCGCCCTCCGGCACCGCCAAGGTGATCGAGGTGAACGCCCGGCTCGGCGGTGACCTCATCCCCTACCTGGGCCGGCTCGCCTCCGGCATCGACCCGGGCCTGGTCGCGGCGGCGGTGGCCTGCGGCCGCGAGCCGGAGGTCGTCGCGGACAGGAACCTGGTGGCGGCCGTGCGCTTCCTCTACGTCGAGCACGACGACACGGTGATCGACCGGGTGGAGTTCGACGTCTCGGCGCTGCCCCCGCAGATCGACCGCACGGTCGTCCTCGCGGCCCCCGGTGACGTCGTCTCGCCGCCGCCGCGCGGCCTGCTGAGCGGCCGGATCGCCCTCGCCACGGCGGTGGCGCCGACGGCCGAGGAGTGCGAGACGGCGCTGGACGCGGCGGCGGCGGCACTGCGGATCGTCGAGCGGCCCGCCGGCGACCGGCCCGGTGGCGGGGCGTCATGACCGGTGTCACCACCGCCGAACCCGACACCCGCCAGGCAGGAGTCCTGGCGACGTTCGTGGAGTCGCCGTTCGCCGTGAAGGCCGTGCTCTTCGGCGTCCTGGTCAACAAGCTCGGCTCCTTCATCCAGGTCTTCCTGGTGCTGTTCATGACCAGCAGGGGCTTCAGCGACGTCCAGGGCGGGGTGGCGCTCGGTGTCTACGGCGCCGGGTCGGTGCTGGGCGTGCTGCTCGGCGGCACCTTCACCGACCGGATCGGAGCCCGGCGGACCATCCTGCTGGGCATGGTGGGCACGGCCGTGCTGCTGGTCGCGGTGCTGCACGTCCGGATGTACCCGGCGCTCCTGGCGTCCGTCGGGCTGGCAGGCCTGATCAGCCAGGTGTACCGCCCGGCGGCCGCGGCGTTCATCGCCGAGCTGATCCCCAAGAACCGCCAGGTGATGATCTCGGCGATGTACCGGCTGGCCCTCAACGTCGGCACCACCGCCGCGCCGCTGCTCGGCACCATGCTGGTCGCGGTCTCCTACGACCTGCTGTTCTACGGCGAGGCCGCCGCCGCACTGGGCTACGCGGTGATCGTGCTCCTGGCGCTGCCCCGGGAGGGCTCCGGCCCGGCGGGGCCGGAGCGGGCCGCGGCCGCGGCGTCCGCAGCGTCCGCGGCGTCCGAAGTGTCCGCCACGGAGCGTCCGAAGGGGAGCTACCTCGCCGTGCTCCGCGATCGGCGGTACGTCGCCTACCTGGTGGCGATGCTGCTCAACGCGGCCGTCTACATCCAGTACCTGAGCACGCTTCCGCTCGCCGTCCGGGACGCCGGCTTCAGCACCTTCTGGTACGGCGTCATGGTCGCGATCAACGGCGCCGTGGTCATCTGCTTCGAACTGCTCATGACGAAGGTCGTGCAGAACTGGCGGGTGCGCACGGTCCTGACCGTCGGGTTCTGTCTGCTCGGCGCCGGTATGGCGCTGTACGCCCTGCCGGGCGGGCTCGCCGTCTTCGTCGTCGGCACCCTGCTGTGGACGCTCGCCGAGATCATCGAGGGCCCGACGATGTTCGCCTACCCGGCCATCGCGGCCCCGCCCGCGGCCAGCGGGCGCTACCTGGGCGCCGCCCACGCGATGTTCGGCATCGGCTCGGCCATCGGACCGGCCGCCGGCGTCGCCCTGTGGAGCGGTCTCGGCCGGACCGCCTGGCTGATCACCGGAGCGGTCTCGGTCCTGGCCCTGATCCCCGCCTGGTTCGCGGTGGGGCGCGTCGGCACCACGTCCTCACTCGCGGACGACTCCGGCTGACGCCGCGGACCACCCCCGACCTCAAGCCGAAACCCCTCCGGCGCCCGTGCGGCAACCCCGCACCGTCGCCGTTTCCGAAGAACCCCCACGAGGAGAACCCGTGTCATACGAGGACGCGACCACCGTCACCCGCACCGCAACTTCTCGGCGCTTCCTGATGTGCCCGCCGCAGCACTTCGACGTGACGTACTCGATCAACCCCTGGATGGACCCGGCCAAGCCGGTGGACACCTCGCTCGCGTTCGCGCAGTGGACCGAGCTCAAGAACCTCTACGAGAGCCTCGGCCACACCGTCGAGGTCATCGAGCCCGTGCAGGGCCTGCCCGACATGGTCTTCGCGGCCAACGGCGCCACGGTCGTCAACGGCCGGGTGCTCGGCGCCCGGTTCCGGCACGTCGAGCGGACCGCCGAGGGGCCGGCCTACCTGGCCTGGTTCACCGAGCACGGGTACACCGACGTCCTGTGGCCCGAGCACATCAACGAGGGCGAGGGCGACTACCTCGTCGTCGGCCGGAAGATCCTCGCCGGGACCGGCTTCCGCACCGACCCGCGTTCGCACGCCGAGGCCCAGGAGTACTTCGGTCTCCCGGTGATCGGCCTCACCCTGGTGAACCCGGAGTTCTACCACCTGGACACCGCGCTGGCCGTGCTCTCGGAGAACGAGATTATGTACTACCCGGAGGCCTTCACCGCCGGTAGCCAGGAGGTGCTGCGCGAGCTGTTCCCCGACGCGATCCTGGCGACCGCCGAGGACGCCGCCGTCTTCGGCCTCAACGCGCTGTCGGACGGCCGCCACGTCCTGCTCCCCGACGCCGCCGTCCAGCTGAAGGCGCGCCTGCGGGAGCGCGGGTTCGAGCCGATCGGCGTCGACCTCACCGAACTGCTCAAGGCCGGCGGCAGCGTCAAGTGCTGCACGCTCGAACTGCGCTGATCCCCGCACCTCGGACGGCCCACCCCGCCCCACGGGCGGTGGTGGGCCGTCCGACGTCGGCACCTCAGCGGTTCCGTGCACCCGGCGACCGTTCCTCGGACATTCCGGCCAGGCCCGCCGCCCCTCCCGACCCGGCTGCGCGCCGAGTCGTCCGTTGACCGCTGCGGCCCGTTCGGCGCGCCCCGGACGGGCCGCCCGGTTACGGTGGGTCAACCGGAGGGATCAAGAAGGTCGACCGGAGGGGGCAACCGGAGGGGCGAGCCGACGAGGGTGGGCTGATGAGCGAAGTGGTGGACCGGCGCCGGCCGCGCCGGCTCGCGCGGCTCGCACTGCTGTGCGCGTCGGCGGCGGTGGCGGTGCTCGTCTTCACCGGCCCGCACGGGCTGCTGGTGCTGCTCGCCGAACTCGTCGGGCTGGTGCTGACGGCCGCCGGAGCCTGGTGGGCGATCACCCGCCGGGCCCTGCCGCGGATCGCCGGCGCCGCCCTGGCCGTCGTCGCGCCGGTCGGCGTCGTCCTGCTGGCCTACGACGCCGAGGTGCTGCTGCTCACGGTGATCGGACTGGCCCTGTGGCTGGCCGGGCTCGGCTGCGCCCGCGCCGCGCTGCGGGCGGCCCGGCCGCCCCGGCCGATGCCGGTGCGGGAGGCCCCGCCGCCGCGCCGGCCGGTGCTGATCATGAACCCGAGGTCCGGCGGCGGGAAGGTCGAACGCTTCGACCTGGTCCGCCGTGCCGAGGAACTGGGCGCCCGGGTCGTGCTGCTCGACACCTCCGACCTCTCGCCGCAGCAGGACGTCGCCGAACTCGCCCGCCGGGCCGTCGCCGAGGGCGCCGACCTGCTCGGCGTCGCCGGGGGCGACGGCACCCAGGCCCTGGTCGCGGCCGTCGCCGCCGAGCACGACCTGCCGTTCCTGGTCGTCTCCGCCGGCACCCGCAACCACTTCGCGATGGACCTCGGCCTCGACCGCGCCGACCCCGCCACCTGCCTGGACGCCCTGCGCGACGGCGTCGAACTCGTCGTCGACCTGGGCCGGGTGGGCGACCGGACCTTCGTCAACACCGTCTCCTTCGGCGCCTACGCCCAGATCGTGCAGAGCCCCCGGTACCGCGACGCGAAGGCCGCCACCGCCCTGGACGCCCTCCCCGACCTGCTGCTGGGCGGCGGCGGCGCCCAGCTGACCGCCCAGGCCGACGACCACCGCATCGAGGCGCCGCAGGCCCTGCTGGTCAGCAACAACCCGTACGCCGCGCCCGACCCGGTCGACCTCGGCCGCCGCCCGCGCCTGGACGGCGGCGTGCTGGGCGTCCTCGGCATCCGCGTCGACGGCGCCGCCCAGGCCGCCGAACTCGCCCTGCTCGGCGAGCGGGCCGGCGGACTGAAGCTGCTGTCGGCGCGCCAGGTCACCGTGCACGCCGACGCCCCCGAGATCCCCGTCGCCGTCGACGGCGAGGCGCTCACCCTGTCGACCCCGGTCGTCTGCACGCTGCGGCACCGCGCCCTGCGGGTGCGCGTCCCGCGCGACCGCCCCGGCGCGGACCCGGCCCAGCAGGCCCGAGCCCACCGGCTGGACTGGCGCGACGTCATCCGCCTCGCCCTGGGCCGTACGGGCCCGTCCCGGATCGGAGGCCACTCGTGACCGGACGGGTCGCCGGTCGTGTCGCCGGTCGTGCTGCCGGTCGTGCTGCCGGTGTCGTCGGCCGTGTCGCCGGTCCGGTGCTGCACGACCTCGCGGCGCTCGACGGTGCGGTCTACGCCGCCGTCGCGGCGACCGACACGCCCACCCTCGACGCGGGCCTGCGGGCGCTGTCCCGGGCCGCCGACCACTCGAAGATCAACCTCTCCATCGCGGCGGCCCTCACCCTCGCCCCCGGCCGCTGGCGCCGCGCCGGACAGGCCGGCGCGGCCTCCGTCGCCGTCGCCTCCTTCACCGCGAACGTCCTCGGCAAGCACCTGGTCCGCCGCCCCCGCCCCGACCGCGAGGCGGCGCGGGGGGTGGGCAACCGGTACGTGCCGATGCCGGTCTCGGCCTCCTTCCCCTCCGGCCACGCCGCCTCGGCCTTCGCCCTGGCCACCGCGGTGGGCACACTCCTGCCCGCCACCGCCACCCCGCTCACCCTCCTCGCCTGCGCCGTCGGCTACTCCCGGGTCCACACCGGCGTCCACTACCCGGGCGACGTCCTGGCGGGCGCCCTCCTCGGCAGCACCTGCGCGGGCGCCGTACTCGCCGCGGGGCGGCGGTTCCCGGCGCGCTAGAGGGGGGCCGAAGCCGTCAGGGGACATCGGCACGGCGAACAACCACGCCGTCCGGGTGGACGGCGTCGACGGCCACGGGCGCGAGGAACTCCTCGGCCGCCGGTGCGCCCCGCCGTCGCAACCGCGGGTGGTCCTCGCGCCCAGGTGGAGGGGCCGGCCGCCCGTCGACCTGGTGCCCGACGCGGACCGGCGCCGACGGCTGGACGCCGCGGGCCGACCCGTTCCGGCCGTCCGCGGGCGGCCTCAGGGGCCGAGGGCGTCGGCGTCGACCGCGGCCGGCCGCCGCGGATCCAGCAGGAGCTGGACGCGGCTGATCCGGCCCGCGCGGACGGCGAAGCCCAGCACGGCGGCCGGCACGCCGGCGCGGGTGACCAGGGCGCCGGGGGAACCGCTGACCAGCACCGGCGTGAACGCCGGTCCGTCCTGGCAGAGCGTCACGGCGCGCTCCGCCACCTGCTGGGCGCCGTGGAGCGGGGGCCAGCCGTCCGCGTGCAGCTCCGCCTCCGGTTCCAGGAGGGCCGCCACTGCCGCCGGGGCGCCGTCCAGCACCGCCGTGCAGAAGGCGTCGACCAGCCTGCGGCGCACGGCCGGGCTGCCCTCGCCGTCCGCCTCGCGCGCCTCCTGCACCAGGCGGCGGGCCTGCTCGGTGAGCTTGCGGGTGTCCGCCGTGGTCCGCTCCAGGACGGTCGCCACCTGGTCGACGTGCAGCCGCGACAGGTCCTGCAGCACGAAGGCGACCCGCTCGGCGGGAGCCAGCGCGTCCAGCGCGACCAGCAGGGTGAGGCCGACCGGGGCGCCTCGGCCGGGGCCGCCGGACGCGTCCGCTTCGACCACCGCGTCCGGCAGGCGCAGCCCCGCCTGCCCCGCCCGCCGCCCCGCCTGCCCGGTGCGCTCGCCCAGCCGGTCCAGGCAGACCCGGCCCGTCACCACGGTCAGCCAGGCGGCCAGGTCCGCCACCTCCTCCGGATTGATCCGGTCGAGCCTGGCCCAGGCCTCCCGCACGGCCTCCTCGGCCTCGTCGAGCGACCCCAGCAGCGGGTAGGCGAGAGCACGCATCCGCGGCCGTAGGTGCTCGAACTGGCCTGCCTGCCGCTCATGGTCGGGCACGGTCACACTCCTCGATCCCGGGGCGCGTCGTCGTGGCTGGACCTTACTCGGAGATTGCGGTTGATCACACCGGGTGGTGCCGACGGAATTCCGCGCCGCGCTGGTGGCGTTGGGCCGGCCCCGCTGTCCTCGCCGGTCGGAGGCGGTGGCGCTGTCGTTATGCTGTCCGGCGATCTTGTGCGGCGTGACGGGGTATCGGGGGATTGACCATGGGATCGGACGTCGTCGGGGGCGGTACGCGCTCGCGGAAGCGGACGTGGCGCCGGGTGCTCCTCGCGGTGGTCGCCGTGCTGGCCGTCGCGGGCGCGGCGGGTGCGGTGGCGATCCACCGGATGACCACCGGGAAGCTCGATCACGGCACGGTGTTCACCGCCGGCTCGGGTGAACTCGTCGTCAAACCGGGGCAGTTGTTCTCGGTCGAGGTGAGCGCCCACCGGTCGTGGGGTGATGTCTGGACCGTCGCCCAGGCCCCCGACCCCGCCGTGGTGCAGACCGTCGGCGCCGAGTACGTCCGGAACTTCGGCCTGCCGGACCTGACCGGTGCGATGGGCGCGGACTCCGGCGGCCACTACGACTTCGTCTTCCGCGCCGCCCAGCAGCCCGGCCGGACCACCGTCACCCTGCACGTCGGCTACCGCGACACCCAGGGCGTGACGTTCTCCGGCGGCCCGGAGCAGACCAGGCGCCAGTTCACCGTCCAGGTCGGCTGAGCCCGCCTCCGCGCCGACCCGCCCCGAGACACCTCCCGTTCGTCTGCCGGACGGGGGTGGGTCCAGGCCCACCCCCAAGCCGGGGTGCAGCTGGATTCTGCCGCTGGTCTGCGGTGCCTAGATTCGATCACGAGCCGCCCCGGGACGGGGCGGGCGTCAGGGATCGGGTTCGGGGAGGGCGTTGTGCAGGGAACGGTGGCGGAGGGGGCGCCCGCGCTGCGGCTGGTGGGGCTGCGGAAGCGGTTCGGGGCGCACACCGCCGTGGACGGGGTTGACCTGGTGGTGCCGAGCGGTTCGTTCTACGGGCTGGTCGGTCCGAACGGGGCGGGGAAGACGACGGCGCTGTCGATGGCGGTCGGCCTGCTGCGGCCGGACGCCGGGAGTTCGGCCGTCTTCGGGATCGACGTGTGGAGCGACCCGGTGCGGGCCAAGGCGCTGGTCGGGGTGCTGCCGGACGGCATGATGCTGCCCGAGCGGCTCACCGGGCCCGAACTGCTGCACTACCTGGGCCGGTTGCGCGGACTGCCGGGCGCGACCGTGGACGCCCGGGCCGAGGAGCTGCTGGCCGTCCTGGAGCTGGACGAGGCCGGGCGGACCCCGGTGATCGACTACTCCACCGGGATGCGCAAGAAGATCGGTCTGGCGACGGCACTCCTGCACGCCCCCCGGCTGCTGGTGCTGGACGAGCCCTTCGAGGCCGTCGACCCGGTGTCGGCGGCGACGATCCGGGTCATTCTGAAGCGCTTCGTCGCCGCCGGCGGCTCGGTCGTGTTCTCCAGCCATGTGATGGCCCTGGTCGAGCAGCTCTGCGACCACGTCGGCGTGATCGCTGCGGGCCGGGTGCTGGCGGCCGGACCGGTGGACGAGGTGCGGGCGGGGCGGGGGCTGGAGGAGGTCTTCGTCGAGCTGGTCGGCGGCCGTACGGGTGGGGAGGAGGGGCTGTCGTGGCTGGCGTCCTGAATCGCGCGGGTGCCCTGAAGCCCGCAGCCGTCCTGAACCCCGCAGCTGTCCTGAACGCCGCAGTCGTCCTGACCGGGATGAAGCTGGCCGTCCTGCGCCGGTCGATGTCCGGCCCCCGGGCGGCGAGCCTGATCGCCGGGGGTGTGTGCGGCGTCCTGGCGGCCGTCGGGACCGCCCTGCTGGGGCTGGTGGACTTCCCCGTCCCGGAGGCCGGGGTCGGCACCATCGCCCTGGTGCTGCTGGTCTGGACCGTCGGCTGGGCGCTCGGCCCGACCCTCACCGGCGGCGACCCGACCCTGCGGCTGTCCTACTTCACGCTGGTGCCGCAGCCCCCGCGCCGGCTCGCCCTCGGCCTGCTGGCCGCCTCGTTCGTCGGCATCACCCCGCTGGTCGGCCTGATCGCCTTCTCGGTGCTGATCGTGTTCGGCGCCGGGCTGGGGCTGCTGCCCGCGCTGGTCGCCGTCCCCGCCACGTTGCTCCAACTGCTGCTCGTGGTGGTGCTCGCCAAGCTGAGCCTGCAGTGCCTGGGCAGCGTCGCCCGTTCGCGGCTCGGCTGGGAGCTGTCCGCGCTGCTGGTCGGGCTGGTCTGCGGGTTCCTCAACACCGGCTGGTTCGGTCTCGCCTTCTTCTTCAAGCTGCTCGGCGGCCACGGGGCGCCCGTGCTCGGCACGGTGGTCCGCGCTCTGCCGTCCGGCTGGTCGGTGGTCGCCGTGGACGCCGCCCGGCGCTCCGACTGGGCCCTGGCCGGCGCCTGCCTCGGCGGACTGCTCGGCCTCTGCGCGCTGCTCTTCGCCGCCTGGACGGCCCTGCTCTCCCGCCGGCTGGTGCGCGGCACCGCGGGCGGCAGCCGGGTCGCCGCCCGCCGCCGTGATGCCGCCCGCGGTGGCGCCGCCCGCCGTGGCGCCGTCCGTCGGAGCGCCCGGCTGCGGGCCGTCCCGGACAGCCCCGCGGGCGCCGTCCTCGGCAAGGAGCTGCGGCTGTGGGCGCGCGACCCGCGCCGGGCCCGGTTCCTGCGGATCGCCCTGTGGACCGGCCTGTTCACCGGTCTGCTGCCGATGCTCGGCGGCTTCTCCGCCGTGCTGCCGTGGAGCGGTGTCGTCCTCGCGCTGTACGCCGGCGCGCTCGGCTCCAGCCTGTACGGCCTGGACGCCGGCGCCCTGTGGCTGACCCTGGTCGCCCCCGGCGCCGAGCGGATCGACGTCCGGGCCCGGCAGTGGGCCTGGCTGCTGGTGATCGGCCCGGCCGCCCTGCTGCTCACCGTGGCCGCCACCCTCGCCGTCCCCCACGGCCGGGCGTGGCCCTGGCTGCTCGCGACCCTGCCCGCCGTGCTCGGCGCCGGGGCGGGCCTGACCCCGCTGATGTCCCTGCTCGGCCCGGCACCGTTCCCGGACCTGCCCGGCGGCAACCCGCTGGACGGCTTCAGCGACGAGAGCGGCGACCAGGCCCGGATGCAGAGCCTGGCCGTGCTGCTGCTCCAGCTCGCCGCCGCCCTGCCCGCGGCCGGGGTCGTCCTGGCCGGCACCCTGCTGGACAGCGCGCCGCTGCGGTGGGCGGGGACGGCGGTCGGCGTCGGTACCGGGCTGCTGTACGCCTGGTGGCTCGGCCGGGCGGCCCGGCACCGGCTGGAGACCCGGGGGCCGGAGCTGCTCGACGTGATGCGCAAGGGCGTGCGGCGGCAGGGGACGGAGCCGGCCCGCTCGCCCGAGGAGCAGGAGCGGCAGGACCGGCTGAACGCCCTGTCCCGCCGCCGGACGGCGCGCGCCGGGCTGCTGGTGACGGTCGGGATGCTCTGCGTCGCCCCGCAGGGCGGGGTGGCGCTGGGGATGTCGCTGCTCGCACCGGCGAACCGGAGCTGGTTCCTGGCCCTGTACCTGCCGCAGGGCTGGCAGGTGCCGGTGGCGGCGGGGTTCATCCTGCTGGGCTCGGTCTGCCTGTTCGGCGTGTACCGGCTGATCCGCGCCAAGCACGCCGCCACCGGGGACTAGTGAACGGGGCCCGCTGCCATCATGATCGTCCAGCATCCGATCCGACCGGAGGTCCCGTGAGCACCCTGCAGTCCCGAGGCGCGGAGGCGCTGCGCGACGCCGTACGGGCGCTCGGGCGCCTCGCCGTCCTCACGCTCCTCGTCCCGGTCGGGGCGGTGCTGGCCGTGCTCTACCTGGTCTCGTTCCTGCTCTGGGGCTGCCTCGGGATGTTCCCGCTGTTCCCGGCGGTCACCAGGCTGGTCCGCACCCTCGCCGGCGCCGCCCGGTGGGCCTCCGGCCACTGGTCGCAGGTGCCCGTACCGGTGCCGTACGTGCCGCTCCCGCCGCTGGAACGCACCCTGCACGGCTGGTTCTGGACCGGCCACGACTACCACAAGAACCGCAGGTTCGCGTCCTTCGCCCGCACCCTGCGCTGGCTCTGGAACGACCCGGCGACCTGGCGCGACGCCGGCTGGCTGCTCGCCGACCCGCTGGTCGGCGGCGCCGTCGCGGCCGCACCCCCGCTGCTGGTCGGCTACGGCCTGTACGGGCTGGCGCAGCCCGTCCTGCCCCAACCCGGCCCCGGTTACGGCCTGTTGCCGCTGCCCGGCCTCCTCGGCCCGCTGCTGGGACTCGTCCTCGTCCCCGCCGGGCTCGCCCTCGCCCAACCCGCCCTGCACCTGCACGGCCGGTGGACCCGCACCCTGCTCGGGCCCACCGAACGCTCCCGGCTCGCCCAGCGGGTCGAGCAGCTCACCGAGATCCGGCTGGACGCCACCGAGGCCCAGGCCGCCGAACTGCGCCGGATCGAACGGGACCTGCACGACGGCGCCCAGGCCCGGCTGGTCGCGGTCAGCCTCCGGCTCGGCGCGGTCGTGCCGCTGATCGACGGCGACCCGGAGAAGGCGAAGCAGGTGGTGACGGACGCCCAGGAGAACGTCACCCAGGCACTGCAGGAACTGCGCGACCTGGTGCGGGGCATCCACCCGCCGGTGCTAGCCGAACGCGGCCTCGCCGAAGGGGTGCGGGCGCTCGCGCTGGACGTGCCGCTGAAGGTCGAGGTACGGGCCGAACTGCCGGGCCGGGCCGAGGCGCCGGTGGAGTCGGCGGTGTACTTCGCCGTCAGCGAGGCGCTCACCAACGCGGTCAAGCACGGCGACGCCCGGCATGCCACGGTGGAACTCACCCACGCCGCCGGACTGCTGCGTGCCGAGGTGACCGACGACGGCCGGGGCGGCGCCGATCCCGCCGGCGGCAGCGGCCTGCGGGGCATCCGGCGCAGACTGGCGGTGTTCGACGGTACGCTCACGCTGACCAGCCCCCCGGGGGGCCCGACCAGGCTGATCATGGAGCTGCCGTGCGCGTTGTCCTCGCCGAGGACCTCGTCCTGCTGAGGGACGGACTGGAACTGCTGCTGAGCGCCCACGGCCACGACATCGTCGCCGCGGTGGAGAGCGGGCCCGAACTGGCCGCCGCCCTCGCCGAACACCGTCCGGACATCGCCGTGGTCGACGTCCGGCTGCCGCCCACCTACTCCGACGAGGGGCTCCAGGTCGCGCTCGCCGCCCGCCGCGAACAGCCCGGCCTGCCCGTCCTGGTCCTCTCCCAGCACGTCGAACAGCTCTACGCCCGCGAACTGATCGCCGACGGTGCCGGAGGCGTCGGCTACCTGCTCAAGGACCGGGTCTCCAAGGCCGACCAGTTCGTGGACGCCGTCCACACCGTCGCCGCGGGCGGCACCGTCATGGACCCCCAGGTCATCACCCGCCTCCTCGCCCGCAACGCCTACGACGAGCCCCTCGCGATGCTCACCCCGCGCGAACGCGACGTCCTCGCGATGATGGCCGAGGGCCGCTCCAACGCGGCCATCGCCCAACGCCTCCACTTCAGCGAGGGCGCGGTCAGCAAGCACACCTCCAACATCTTCGCCAAACTCGGCCTCGGCGCCTCCGACGACGACAACCGCCGCGTCCTCGCCGTCCTCGCCTACCTCGACGGCACCCGCCAGCCGTAGACCCCCAGCCCAGGCCCGCCCTACCGCCGCCCCGACCTCTCGCCGCACGAAGCTGTCCGGCCCGGGTCTCGCACAGGGCGTCGGAGGGCATGGCCTGCCCCCGGCCCCGGCCCCGGCCTCCCCGAGCGGGTGTGGGCCGGCACAGGAAGTCGGCCCGGTCGACTTCCTGTGCGGGGTCGGGTGGGTGGGGGCGTCGGTACGATCGGGGTATGGGTGGTGCGGAGGAAGAGGCCTGGGACGGCGAGGCGGCCGAGCGGGCGGTGGCGGTGCTGAAGGCGGTGGCGGATCCGTCGCGGTACCGGCTGCTGTGGGCGCTGAGCCGGCGGGAGCTGCCGGTCAGCGAGCTGGCCGCGTTGCTGGGTGCCCATGTGGCCGCGACCTCCCAGCACCTGGCGAAGCTCCGGGCAGCGGGTCTGGTGGTGGCCCGCCGCGAGGGGACGCGGATCTTCTACCGGGCCACCGAGGTGCGCGGCCTGCTGACCGAGGCCGCCGTGATCGCGAACGACCTGCCGGTGCGGGGCGGCGACCGCGACGGGGACCACGCCACGGCCCCGGCCGCCGCGACCGTGGAGCAGCCGTTCGCCCGCGCCGCCCGGGCCGTCCGCGGAGTGCGCCGTCGGCCCGTGACCGATCAGCCTGCCTGACGATCCGTCATCGGGCCGAAGGCGGGCGGCCGAGACGCTACCGTTGGGCGGGTCAGGGACGGAGGCGGAGGGCGGAGCCTGCCGCGCGTGGTGCTGGGGGTGGTGGGGGCATGGTCGATCCGCTGTCGATCTCGGCGGTCTCGGGTGTGTTGGGGGCGGTCAGTTCGTCGATGGCCGGGGAGGCCGGCAAGTGGGCGTGGGAGGCGTTCGGCGGGCTGGTTCAGCGGGCCACCGGGCGCCAGGTCACGGCGCCCGCCGGGGCCACCGAGCGGGAGGCCGTCGCCCGGCTGCTCGTCGAGGGGGCCCGCCGCGATCCGGCGCAGGCCCGTGCGCTGGCCGCCTGGATGAGCGGCGTGCCGTCCGGCGCCCCGTCCGGCGGGGCGGACGCGGTGCCGCGCCTGTTGCCCGCCTCCACCCGCTACTTCACCGACCGCAAGGGCCCGCTCGCCGCCCTCGACAAGGAGGGCGGCCGCAAGCCGGACGGCCGGCCCCGGCAGGCGCTGCTGCACGGGCCGGACGGCATCGGCACCAGCGCGGTGGCGATCCACTGGGGCAGCCGCGAGGCCGCCCGCTTCCCGGACGGCCAGCTCTACGCCGACCTGCGCGCCGCCGGGCCGCAGGGCGCCGCCGATCCGTCGACCGTACTGCGCCGCTTCCTGCACCGCCTGGGCGTGCCCGCCGAGCACCTGCCCGCCACCGTCGAGGACCGCGCGGACCTGTTCGGCGCCCTGCTGGCCACCCGCCGCCTGCTGGTCGTGCTCGACCACGCCCACTCGGCCGCCCAGCTCCGGCCGCTGCTCACCTCCGCCGCCGGGGTCTTCACCGTGATCACCGCCCGCCGCCCGCTGGCCGGGCTGGACGCCGTGAACATCCCGGTGGGCCCGCTCGCCGACAAGGACGCCCGCCGGCTGCTCACCGAGGTCGCGGGCAAGCAGGCCGTCACCGCCGCCCGGGCCGCCCTGCCCGGCGTTCTGGAGCGCTGCGCCGGCTACCCGTTCGCGCTGCGCGCCGTCGCCCCCGGCCTCGCCGAGGCCGCGCTCGCCGGATCCGCGTCCACCACACAGCCGGCCGCCCCGACCGATCCGGCCGAGGCCGCCGCCGAGGACCGCTACCGGCAGCTCCCGCCGGACGCCGCCCTCGCCTACCGCCGCTGCGCCCTGCGCCCCTGGCCGGGGCTGACCGCGCGGGTCGCCGCGGCCGCCACCGGTCTCGCCGAGCCGGACGCCGCCGCCGCGCTCGCCGAACTCGCCGACGCCGGACTGCTGGAGACCGCCGTCGACGGCCGGCACCACTACCGCCCGGTCGTCCGCCGGCACGCCGAGGCCCTGGCCGTGCGCGAGGACGGGCTCGCCGCGTGCGCCGCCGCCGTCACCCGCACCGTTGACGCGCTGCTGCGCCTCGCCGTCGCCGCCGACTGCGCCGCGCTGCCGCAGCGTTGGCACCTCGGCCCGCTGTACGCCGTCCTCGGTCCGAACGGCTACCCGGACGAGGCGCAGGCGCTCGCCGCGCTCGGCGCCGAACTGCCCAACCTGGTCGAAGCCGTCCGCGCCGCCGAGGAGTTCGCCGCGCCCGAGCTGGTCTGCCAGCTCGTCGAGGCGCTGTGGGCCGTCCAGCTCAAGGCGGGCCGGCACGACGAACTGCTGCCCGCCCTGCGGGCCGGCGCCCGGGCCGCCGCCGCGCCCGGGACGGCCTCGCGCGTCGCCGGCCGGATGCACGGCCAACTCGCCCTCGCCCTGGTCGAGTTGCAGGAGTACCAGGAGGCCGAGCGGCACCTGCTGCTGGCGGCGGAGGCCGAGGAGAAGGACGGCCACCTGCGCGGCCAGGCCACCGCCGTCGAATCGCTGGGACTGCTGCGGCTGCGGCAGTGGCGCTACGCCGAGGCCCTGGACTGCTTCGACCGGGCCGTCGGCCTGCTCGACGGCATCGGTCCGGAGGGCGAGGGCAGTGCCGATCTGCCGCGCGCCCGCGCCCTGTTGGGCCGCCACCGGGGCCGGGCGCTGCGCGGCCTCGGGCGCTTCGGCCCGGCGCGGGCCGCGCTGGAGGAGTCGGTGGTGTTCTTCCGGGGCACCGGCGAGGGCTACAACACCGCCCGGGCGCTCACCGACCTCGCGCAGGTGCTGATCGAGCAGGGCCACGGCCCGCAGGCGCTGCCGCTGCTGGACGAGGCGGGCACCCTGCTGGAGCGGCAGGGCGCGACGTTCCACCTGGCGCCGCTGGCGGTGCTGCGCTCGCTGTGCGTCAACGGGACGGAGTGACCGCCACCCGGTGGACGGCCCCGCCGCTGCATACCGCCAGCTCGGCGGGCTCCCGGCCGCTGTGCGCGGCCCGCCAGGCCAGCAGGGCGGAGGCGGCCGCGGCGGGGTCGAGGCCGAAACCGGCCAACTCCCAGGCGCGGCCGGTGCGTTCGACCACCGTGCAGGCGTCCGGGCCGGTGATCAGGGCGGCCAGCGCGCAGGAGCGGTGACGGCCCAGCACCTCGGCCGCCCACTGGCGGGGCGGGCCGAGCCGAGGGTCGTCGGGGCGGCCGGGCGGGGTGTGCTGGAGGATCAGGTCGGCCAGGTCGAGTGCGCCGGGGTCGAGGGTGTCCTCGTGCACCGCCAGGTGGCCGTCGCCGGGGCCGTCCGGCTCGTACCGGGCGGCGGCGAACCGGCGCAGCGTCACCGTTCCGTCCACCACCTCGGTGAGCACCCGCAGCGGCGCCGTGACCAGGGCCGGCTGGTGGGCGGGCAGCGGAAGCGGGTCCAGCAGCGCGGGCGCGGCCGGCTCGGGGATGCCGATCAGCCGGTAGAACAGCGCCCGCAGGCGGTCGGCGGACTCGCCGGGACAGGACGTGGTGAGGGTCGCCGGTCCGGTCGGGACACGGCCGTCCGCGAGGACGGCGTCGAGCTGCGGGCGCAGTGGGCCGTACGGGTCCAGCCGGGGTGCCTCGCGGACGAACTCGGCGACCTGCGAGGACTGTTCGAGGACGGTGAGGCCGGGCGCGGCGACCAGCACCGGGGTGCCGATCGCCGCGGCGTAGTAGCTGACCGAGCCGAAGTCGCCGAGGACGGCGTCGGCGGCGATCAGCGCCTGCCGCCAGTCCCTCACCGGATCGACGAGGGTCAGGCCCGCCCGGGCGGCGCCGTCCAGCCACAGCCGGATCTGCCCGGGGCCGTGGCCGTGCCAGACGTTGGGGTGCAGGACGGCGGCGATCCGGTACTCGTCGACCGGCAGCTCGGGCAGGCGTGACAGGAGGAGCGGCAGTACGTCCGATGGTTCGCCTTCCGGCGTGTCACGGGCGTCACGGCCGCCCGGTGCGTCGTGCGCACCGCCGTCGCCGAACAGGGAGGTGGGGTTCCAGGTCGAGTTCAGCAGGACGAGGCGCTGGCCCGGGCGGACGCCCAGTGCCCGGCGGAACGCCTCCCGGCGGGGGCGGGCGGCCAGGATCCGGTCGAAGCACGGATCACCGCCGAGCACCGCCGTGCCGGCCGCCTCCGGACAGGACGCCCGCAGCCGGTCGAGCTGGGTGGGGTGGGACAGCACCATGGCATCGGCGACGGGCGCGCCGTCCGCGGCGAGTGCCCACTCGGGCGACAGCCCGAAGACGGGGTCGGCGCCGGAGCCGCCGGCGCCGAGGGCAGAAGGCGCCCGGTGTCCGGTGTCCGGTGTCCGGTGTCCGGTGTCCGGTGTCCGGTGTCCGGTGTGGCCAGCCTCTTATTGTAGCCAACCCCGTGCGAGAGCACCGCCAACTGTCCCTTGACCGCTTGCAGTTGACCGCCGAAGCTGGCCGAGATCGCCAGGTCCGCCCCGATGTCCAGCGCCTGCTCCCAGGGCAGTACGGGAACGCCGAGCGCCGCCAGCAGTTCGGAGGTTCCGGAGCGGAACGGCGACGTTCCCGGGCAGGTGGCCAGCAGCTGCACCCGCAGGTCGTCCCGGAACAGGCCGACCACGTCGAGCAGCCGGGTCGCCGAGGTCACGTTGTGCACGATCAGCAGCACCCGCCGGCACCCGCCGCGCGTCGCCCACCGGTCGGCGTCGCCACCGACCGGCACCCGGATCCACCCGTCCCGCAAGCCGCCGCCCTCCCTGCCCGTCGCCCGTCGTACCAGCCCGCCGTTCCAGTCCGCCGTTCCAGCCCGTCGTTCCAGCCCGTCGTCCCCCGCCCCGGGAAGCTTAGCGATCACGGGCGCACGCCGCGCCGCCAGGAGTCCTCCCCGTCACCGCCGTCGCGGAGGACCTGGGCGCGGCGGAACAGTTCGTCGGTGCGGTCGGCGAGGACGCCGCCGAGCAGCAGTTGCGGGTGGTAGAAGGACTTGGCGGCCTCGGCGACGGCGGTCGCCGACAGGTCGATCTGGTCGATGCCGGTGCGGCGCAGGCCTTCGATGGAGGTTCCCCAGACGACCCGGGCGATGCCGGCCCAGGCGCAGGCGCTCATGCACATGGGGCACGGTTCGGCGGTGGTGTAGAGGGCGGTGCCGGCCCATTCGGGGCTGCCGTAGGGACGGCCGTAGTCCTCGATGGCGACGATCTCGCCGTGCTGGACCGGGCTGTCCGCCGAGGCGGTGCCCCGGGCCACCACCCGGTCCGCGCGGACGATGACGGCGCCGAACGGGTAGCGCTCGTCCTTGCGGCCCTCCTCGATGGCCGCGGCCATGAAGCGCTCGTGGTCGTGGGAGGCCGCGGCGGGGGTCGCGGTCGGCAGCACCAGCCCTGCCGCACCGACCGTTCCCAGGAAGTGACGCCTGTTCAACACTGCCGGTTCTCCCTCGGGCTGGGTGTTGCGGTCACCGCGGTATTGTCCCCGGCTGGGCGTCCTCCAGCCGGTATTCCCGCCGCGCCGCGTCGTAGCCGAACAGGCCCGCGTAGCGGCCCCAGTCGGTCGCGGTCTCCAGCTGCCGGTCGACCTGTTCGCTGGTGTAGTGGTGGGCGAGCAGGTCGCGGAAGAACCCGGCGCGGAGGGTGGTGCCGGGTGCGCTGCCGAGGCTGTTGGCGATCAGTTTGACCAGCGGGACGTCGAGTGCGGCGCCCGCGAAGAGGGCGCGGGAGTCCTGGACGTCGGCGTGGGCGAAGGCGGCGCCGTCCTCGGTGAGCAGGAGGTCGTCGCCGTGGACCTCGGCGAATCCGAGCAGGTCGAGGGCGTCGACCTGGGGGAGCATGTCGTCGAGGTCGAGGCCGAGTTGGTCGGCGAGGTCGGGGAGGTCGCAGCGGCCGTCGCGGTGGGCGATCATCTCGGCGAGGCCGGAGAGGCCGTCGACGCTGGCGGTGGGCAGCGGGGTGTTGGCCACCGTACGACGGTCGGAGCGGTCCGGGTCGTGCCGTTCCGGTTCGTGCCGTTCCGGGTCCGGCCGAAGGGCCGGGCGGGTGGTGTCCTTGGCGCGGCCGGTCATGATCCGGTAGACCCGGTCGACCAGCTCGTCGAAGGCGGCGGAGTCCCGGTCGCGCGGGCGCTCCAGGTCGACCTCGACGGTCTCCCGGATGGTGCCGTACGGGCGGGAGCCGAGGACGACGATGCGGTCGGCCATCAGCACCGCCTCCTCGATGTTGTGGGTGACGAGGACGACGGCGCGGGTGGGGAACTGGCCGGAGTCCCACAGTTCCATGAGTTCGCCGCGCAGGTTCTCGGCGGTGAGCACGTCGAGCGCGGAGAACGGCTCGTCCATCATCAGGACGTCCGGTTCGACCACCAACGCCCTCGCGAAGCCCACGCGTTGGCGCATCCCACCGGAGAGCTCCTTGGGATAGGCGTTCTCGAAGCCGGCCAGGCCGATCAGGTCGATGGCCTGGTCGGCGGCCCGGGCGCGTTGGCGCGGGGGCACTCCGCGGGCTTCCAGGCCGAGTTCGACGTTCTGTCGGACGGTCAGCCAGGGCAGCAGGGCGAAGGTCTGGAAGACCAGTGCGGTGCCGGGGTTGGCGCCGGTGAGCGGCGTGCCGCGGTAGCGGACGGTGCCGGAGCTGGGCGGGAGCAGGCCGGCCAGGCAGCGCAGCAGGGTGGACTTGCCGGAGCCCGAGCGGCCGAGCAGGGCGACGATCTCGCCGGCCCGGACGGTGAGGTCGATCCCGGAGAGCACCGGCAGTTCGCCGTCGGCCCCGGCGTAGGACTTGGTCAGGCCGACGGTCTCCAGCAGGACCTCGCCGTCCTCCAGCAGGCCCCCGTCGTCGACCGTTTCCGTGGCGACGGGAGCAACAGCGGGAACAACAACGGGAGCAACAGCGGCGGAGCGTGAGAACGGGAAGCGCATCGGACGGGACCCCCAGGGCTAGAGCGAGTAGCGGCGCTCGGCCAGCCGGTACAGGCGGCGCCAGAGCAGGCGGTTGAGGACGACGACGTACAGGCTCATCACCGCGACCCCGGCGAGCAGGTGGGGGTAGTCGCCGCGTTCGGTGGCCCGGGCGATGTACGCGCCGAGGCCGGTGGCGGTGAGGGTGGTGCCGCCGAAGGTGACGACCTCGGAGACGATGGCGGCGTTCCAGGCGCCGCCGGAGGCGGTGATGCCACCGGTGACGTACGCCGGGAAGATGCCGGGGATGATGAGCCGGCGCCAGCGCTGCCAGCCGCGGACGCCGAGGTCGTCCATGGCCTCGCGCAGGTCGCTGGGGATGGCCATGGCGCCGGCGATGGCGTTGAACAGGATGTACCACTGGGCGCCGAGGGCCATCAGCAGGACGCCGCCGAGGTCGAGCGACAGGCCGGTGCGCAGCAGCAGCCAGACCACCAGCGGGAAGAGGAAGTTGGCGGGGAAACTGGCGAGGACCTGGACCAGGGGCTGGGCGATCCGGGTCAGCCGGGGGGAGAAGCCGATCTTCACGCCGATCGGCACCCAGACGACGGTGGCCACCGCGACCAGCACCACGACCCGGGCCAGGGTGGCGAGGCCGAGCAGCAGCGGTTCGCCGAAGACGCCGAGGCCGGTGGCGTGGGCGAGGTAGCGCCCGAGGTCGACCAGGCCCCAGAGCACGACGCCGCCGGAGAGGAGGGCGAAGACGAGGTCCCCGGTGCGCTGCCGTACGGGGCTGACGGCGAGCGGCCGGTCGTCGGTGCCGAAGACCCGCCCGGCCCGGTTGAGGGCGTGGCCGACGGGCCGCGACGCCCGGCCGAGCAGGGCGGGCAGGCGGGAGCGGCGCAGCAGGTCGAGGACGGCGGAGCGCTGCACCTCGGTGGCCTCGGACTGCTCGTTCTTGAAGCGCTCGGCCCAGGCGGTGAGCGGCCGCCAGAACAGGAAGTTGACGCCGACGACGAGGACGGCCATGGTGGCGATCGCCCAGCCGACCCGGCCGAGGTCCCCGGCGGCGATGGCGGCCCCCGCGTAGGAGCCGACCCCGGGCAGGGCGTACCGCTGGTTGTCGGCGCTGATCGCCTCCGAGGCGACCAGGAAGAACCAGCCGCCGCCGAAGCTGAGCATGCCGTTCCAGACCAGGCCGACCATGCCGGCGGGCAGTTCGACCTTCCAGAACCGCATCCACCGGCTGAACCGGAAGGAGCGGGACAGCTCGTCGAGTTCGCGCGGCAGCGAGACCAGCGAGTGGTAGAAGCCGAAGGTCATGTTCCACGCCTGGGACGTGAAGATGGCGAAGACGGCCGCGCATTCGAGGCCGAGCATCGAGCCGGGGAACAGCGCGAGGAAGCCGGTCACGGCGACGGTGAGGAAGGCGAGCACGGGCACCGACTGGAGGATGTCCAGGGCGGGGATCAGCACCCGCTCCAGCCGTCGGCTGCGGGCCGCGGCGTAGGCGTAGCCGAAGGTGAAGCCGACCGAGACGACGAGGGCGGCGAACATCCGCAGCAGCGAGCGCGCCGCGTCGTACGGCAGCCGGGCCGGGTCGGTGTCCACGGCGGCGTCGCGGGCGGTGGAGAACCGTACGGTGGTGCCCTGCCCGACCCGCAGGGCGAGGTAGAGCACGACCAGCACGGCGGCCGCCACGACCACGTCCACCCAGGCCCTCGGGCCGGGGCGGCGCGCAGCCCGGGGCGGCAGCGGGCCCCGGGGCGGCAGGGGGCCCCGGGGCGGCAGGGGGCCCCGGGAGAGGCCCGGGACGGACTTCGGGAAGGGCATGGCGGGGACCTCCGGCGCGCAAACCCGGGCAGTCTGCTCCCTCCCGACGTCCGTACGCAAATGAACCAGTGCTCAGACTGCCGTTCGGACCGTGCTCGGGGCCAGGTCCGGCCGCTCGGCCGCCTCGACGAACTCCAGGAGGTTGCCGACCGGGTCGGTGGTGTAGAAGCGGCGCCGGGGCGGCAGGCTGTCGTCCCAGACCACCTGGGCGCCGAGTTCGGCGAGCCGGAGGGCGAAGTCGTCGATCTCGCTGACCGCCATCCCGGGGTGGGCCCTGGTGTTGGGGCGGAAGCGCTCGTCGATGCCGAGGTAGAGCCGCACCCGTCCGCCGTCGGCGGCGAACCAGCAGCCGCCGCGCCCGGTGAGCGGCCGGGGCTTGGGGATCTCGGCCATCTGCAGGACGTCGCCGTAGAAGGCGCGCAGCAGGGCCTCGCTGCCGGGTGGCGCGGAGAGCTGGACGTGGTCGAGGGCCGTGATCACTGCGGCCTCCTGTCGAAGGGGGTGGACGTGGTGTGCCGCCGGGCCGCGGTGACCAGCAGCCGGGCGGTCGGGGTGGGCAGGTCGAGGTGGTGGGCGATCCACTGGGGGTCGTGCCCGTGGGTGGCGAACACCCAGGCGGTGTAGAGCCGGTTGAGGCCGGGGGAACCGGGGGCGAGCAGGAGCGGGCGGACCTGCTCCATCGGGAAGCCCTCCAGCGAGCGGGCGCTGAACCACTGGGTGTCGTCCTCCGGAGCGGTTCCTCGGGACCGGCCCGCCCGCTGCCGGCCGTGGGCCAGCAGCAGGGCGAGCAGCAGTCCGGCGACCGAGGCGCCGATGAGCACGCCGGAGAGGAAGAGCCGCAGGGGCTCGGGGGCGACGCCGACGGCGAGGCACTGGAGGGTGAGCAGGAGCAGGACGCCGCCCAGGGCCGTCGTTCTGCCGGTCCGGGGGAACGGGTTGGCTGCTCTGGTCATGCGGTGTCCTCCTTCTGCGGGTTCGGCTTTTCGGTGGTTGGTTCAGGCGGCGCGGACCAGCCGGGGGTCGTACTTGTAGCCGATCTGCCGGACGGTGGCGATCGCCTCCCGGTGGCCGGGGCCGAGCTTGCGGCGGAGCCGGGCTATGTGGGTGGCGATGGTGCGGGTGTCGCCGGTGTCGGGCCGGCCCCAGACGGTCTCCATCAACTGGCGGCGGGAGTGCACCCGCAGCGGGTTGCCGACCAGGTGCGCGAGGAGCTCGAACTCCAGGTACGGCAGGTCGAGGTGCTGGCCGTCGACGGTGACGGTGCGCTGCTCGGGGTCCACCACCAGGCCGGAGTCCGCGGTGACGACGGGCTGCGGGGCGGGCGCGACGGTGCGCCGGGCGGGGGCGGCCGTGGCGGCGTGGTCCGAGAAGATGGCGTCGAGCCTGGGGTAGCGCACGGCCATGGCGGATGCTCCTTCGTCGGGTCGGGTCGGGTCGGGTCGGGGGTCGGGTCGGGTCGGGTCGAGGACGGTTTCGGTCAGCGGCCCGGGCGCCAGGAGGCTTCCAGGCGGGCCGTACCGTCCGGTGCGGTGACGGTGTGCCAGCTGGCCCGCAGCCGGGTCGGACGGCCGGTCGGGGCGGTCGGGGCGGCGACGGCCTGCAGGACGGAGTTGTCCAGCGGGCTCGCTGCCAGGCGTCGGCCCACCGCGGCGAGGGCGGCGCGCAGTCGGCCGCGGTCGGTGGACGGAAGGGCAGGCTGGAAAGCGGCAACGATGGACATGGCAGGTCACCTCCGTGACAGGACAAGTGGATGTGAACAAATGCGGCTGTATGAAGGAGAATTGATGACTCGTCAGGCAGCTGCGCCCGCGCGCTCGGCGGCGGCGTGGGCCAGGCGGCGCGCGGCAGCCGGCGGGAGGTCCGCGAAGCGGGCGAGCCAGTCCGGGCGGTGGCCCTGGCGGGCCAGCAGGTAGGCCAGGTGGACGCGGGGCTCGTACGCGGAGGCCGGGGTGTCGGGCGTGCCCGAGAGGGGGCAGGCGCCGGGGTCGTCGAGGCGGTAGGCGCGCTCGACGCCGTCGTGCAGGGCGAGCCGGACGCTCGGGCAGCGGTGGAACGGCGTGGTGTCGGTGTCGGTGGCGGTGCGGATGGTGGTGCCGAGGGCGGTACCGGTGGGGCGCATGGCCGTACTCCCTTCCTTTCCCCGGGTGCGGGGCGGTCGAGGGTTCCGGGGCGGGGCCGGGGGCGGTGGGCGGTCGTGCGCGGTCGCCGCCCCCGGCGTCCGGGTCAGTGGTTCAGGGCGGTCTGGACGACCTTGATGATGACCATGATCATCGCGATCAGCAGGTAGGTGCGCAGCGCACCCATGCCGACCTTGCGGGCGGTGGACATGACCGGCTTCTCCAGGGTCTCCAGCGGGGGCATCCGCCAGTTCTCCCGGCCGGTGCGGTCGATCGGGTCCTCCTTGGTGCCCTTGCGGCCGAAGGTGAAGAAGTACCCGGCGACCAGGACACCCGTTACGCCGCAGCCGGCCATGATCCAGAGCAGGGCGTCGGAGCTG
Source organism: Kitasatospora sp. NPDC101108 (assembly GCF_055584725.1). Taxonomy (NCBI): domain Bacteria; kingdom Bacillati; phylum Actinomycetota; class Actinomycetes; order Kitasatosporales; family Streptomycetaceae; genus Kitasatospora; species Kitasatospora sp. NPDC101108. The sequence goes on along the minus strand of NZ_JBVJLM010000006.1, from coordinate 406,705 downwards.
ATGTCCGGCCAGACCACGGCGGCGGTCAGGATCAGCGACAGCATCACCAGGATGCCGACCACCGCGGAGGTGAAGGCGTTGGTCTTGGGACCGTTGCGCCAGGGGCCGAGCACGGCCCTGTCGTTGCAGAGCAGCAGCAGGAAAACGGTCGCGGAGGGCAGCAGCACCCCGGCCAGCACCTGGACGAACTGGGTCATCAGGCCCTGCGCGTAGTCGGTGGACAGCAGGGTGATGGCGGCGGCCACCACGACCACGCCGGCGTAGATGCCGTAGAAGCCCTTGGCACCCTTGACTCCGCGGTGCAGCGAGTGCTTGATGCCGAAGACGTCGCCGATGGCGTAGGCGGTGGACAGCGAGACCGCGAAGGCGCCGATGATCGAGGCGTCCAGCAGGGCGATGGCGAACAGCACGCCGACCACGTGACCGGCCTTGTCCTCCAGCCCCTTGGCCACGCCGGCCGCGTCGGAGAACTGGCCGAAGCCGTCGGTGCCGGCGAACGCGGCGGCGCAGAAGCCCATCATGGCGGAGGCGCCGATGATGACGATGGCGATGCCGATCCACAGATCGGCCTTCTCGTACTTCATGAAGCGCGGGGTGATGCGCTTGTCGATGACGTAGGACTGCTGGAAGAACAGCTGCCAGGGGGCGACGGTGGTGCCGACGATGGAGACGATCAGCAGCATGACGGTCGCCAGCTCGCCCGAGCCGCCGGGCATGCTGGGGACCACGAAGTCGTGGGCCAGCTGCGAGGTCCTGGGGTGGACCATGAAGTAGATCGGCACCAGCAGCAGCGAGCCGACGCACAGCGTCACGGCGACGCGCTCGAAGCGCTGGAAGGAGCCGGTGAAGGCCGACGCGATGATCACCGCGGCCGCCAGGACCACGGAGGCGACCTTCGGCAGGCCCAGGTACCCGGCCGCGAGTGTCACCCCGATGAACTCGGTGACCAGCGTCAGCGCGTTGAGCAGGAAGAGGTCGATGACGCTGAACGCGCCCCAGAACTTCCCGAAGCGCTCCAGGATGAGGCGGGCGTGGCCGACGCCGGTGACGGCGCCGAGGCGCAGCACCATCTCCTGGTTGACGTACAGGACGGGGATGAGCAGGGCCAGCGTCCACAGCAGCTGGGTGCCGTAGTTCTGCCCGGCCTGGCCGTAGGTGGAGAAGGCGCCGGCGTCGTTGTCGCCGACCATCACGATCAGGCCGGGGCCGACGATCGCCAGGAGGGTCTTGAGTCTTGCGCTCAGGCCCTGGCGTGGTGCCTGGTCATCGAGCCGGATGGTGCCGAGCGCACCCTTGATGTCGCCGATGTGGGCGTCGTCGAGCGCCGCCGAACGCGGCTGCGGGGGCTTGGAGTTGAGAGTGGTGTCGGTGGTCATGGCGTTCCTCCCGTGGGCCCCGGGCGGCGGGGCGGTTGGGGGCGCGCGGCAGCAGCCCTTTCCTGCGTACGGGCGCGGAGCATCGGCGCGCGGCGGTGCGCGCCCGTGCGGGCACGGCGAAGCCGCGTGCATGGTGAGCCGATGCTGATGCGCCCTCAAATCAACGCGTGGAGAAGGTTGTTACCGCGTGCCGGAGGTGTACGGGGCGTACGAGGACAGGCGGGGGCAGGGGCTACTGTGGCCCGGACTACTGCAATCCATGTCTCTCGCCTCCTCCCGGTCGGCGCACCCCGTGGTGCGTGTCATCGACGCGGCAAGGAGTTCGCCGGCGCGCGGAACGGCCACCGGTTCACCCCAACTCGTCAGAGCTTTGGCACTCCACGGCGTGTCCAACCCCCCTGGGCCGGAAGCCACTTCGGATCAACCCTTAGGTCGGGAGGATCTGTCCTAACCCTGGGCGTCTCTCGACGTCGTCGGATCAGTGGCCTGTGTCCGTGAAGAAGCCTCACCGAACGAGGTGCCTTCTTCAAACCTCCAGAAGCATAGACCGGCCGGAGCGCGATACTTGCGTACTTGGTAGAACCTTTACTGTCTGGGCGGGCCGCGGGCGTTCCGCCGCCCGGGTGACGCGGGTTTGGCCGCCACGCGCCCACGGAACGACTTCCCGCCGTACCCGTAGCGGCACGGCACCGGCCCGTGCCCGGAACCGAGGGGTGGCATGGCGACCACAGGCTCCCAGGGGGCTCCCCGGCAGGCGAGGGCACTGGCGCTCGCCCGGAAGCCGAAACTGTGGCTCTTCCCGAGCGTCCTGTGCGCACTGGTGGCCGTGGTGCTCTCGCTGCTCTACATGGGCGGCATCGTCAACCCGAACGGGAACCTGCACCGGCTGCCGATCGCCCTGGTCAACGCCGACCGGGGCGCCCCGCCGCCCGGCCGGGCGGTGAACTCCGGCACCGAGCTGACCCGGGCGGTGGTGGCCGGCACACCCGGCGAGACCGTCGACTGGAAGCAGACCGACGAGGCCGGCGCCCACGACCTGATCTCCTCCGGCAAGGTCTACGCCGCGCTGCTCGTCCCCGCGGACTTCACCGCCGCCGTCACCGGGCTGGCCACCGGCGGGGCCACCGCGCGGCCCACCCTCACCGTCCTCACCAACCCGGCTCTGGGCAGCCTGGGTGCCTCGATGGCCTCGCAGATCGCCCAGGGCGCCGCCCACCAGGCCTCGCTCGCCACCGGCAGGCAGCTGCTCGCCGCCGTACCCGCCACCAAGTCCTCCGGACCGGACGGCGGCGCCACCGCCCGACTGCTGCTCGCCGACCCGTTCACCGTCACCACCAAGGCCGGCCCGATCGGCAGCCACAGCGGGCTCGGCCTGAGCGCCTTCTACTACGCCCTGCTGTCCGTCCTGAGCGGCTTCATCGGCGGCAACATCATCCACAACGGCGTAGACGGCGCGCTCGGCTACAGCGACAGCGAGATCGGCCCCTGGCACACCCGCCGCCCGACCGTACCGATCAGCCGCACCCAGACCCTGCTGCTCAAGATGATGATGACCGCCGGGATCATGCTGCTCACCACCTCGCTGGTGCTGCTCTGCACCGTAGGCATCCTCGGCATGGACGCCCCGCACATGGCGATGCTCTGGCTCTTCGCCTACTGCGCCAGCCTGGCCGTCGGCCTCGGGGTGCAGGCGATCAACGCCGCGTTCGGCGGGATCGGGCAGCTGGTGTCCATGTTCGTCTTCATCGCCCTGGCCCTGCCGTCCTCCGGGGCGACCGTCCCGCTGCAGGCGGTGCCCGCCTTCTACCGCTTCCTCGGCGCCTTCGAGCCGATGCGACAGCTGAGCGACGGCATCCGGGCGATCCTCTTCTTCGACGCGCGCTCCGACGCCGGACTGGCCCGCGGCTGGACCATGATCGCCGTCGGCGTGGTGCTGGCCCTGGCCTTCGGCTTCGGGATGACCCGCTACTACGACCGCAAGGGCCTGCACCGCTGGACGCCCCAGCCCTCCGACTAGAGCCTGTCCGGGGCCTGTCCGGGCCGACCGGCTACGCGCTGTCCCGGGAGGTGTTCTCCGAGCCGGTGTCGATCCGGTCCGGGCGGGTGTACACGTTCATCGAGTCGCCGCGCAGGAAGCCGACCAGCGTCAGCCCGCTCTCCTCGGCGAGGTCCGCCGCCAGCGAGGACGGCGCGGAGACGGCGGCGAGCATCGGGATGCCGGCCATCACGGCCTTCTGGACCAGCTCGAAGGAGGCCCGGCCGCTGACCATCAGCACCGTGCCGCGCGCCGGGAGCAGGCCCTCGCGCAGCGCGTGGCCGACCACCTTGTCCACCGCGTTGTGCCGGCCCACGTCCTCGCGCAGGCAGAGCAGCCGGCCCTCGGCGTCGAAGAGTCCGGCCGCGTGCAGGCCGCCGGTGCTGTCGAAGACCTTCTGGGCGGCACGCAGCCGGTCGGGCAGTGCGGAGAGCAGCTCGGGGGTGACCCGCAGCCCGTCCTCGGCGACACTCCACGGCGCGGTGGTGCGCACCGCGTCCAGGCTGGCCTTGCCGCACAGGCCGCAGGAGGAGGTGGTGTAGAAGTTGCGCTCCAGCGAGGCGTCCGGGGCGGGCACACCGGCGGCGAGCACCACGTCCACCACGTTGTAGGTGTTGCCGCCGTCGGCGGTGGCCCCGGCGCAGTAGCGGATCCCGGCCAGGTGGTCGGCGGCGTGCAGCACGCCTTCGCTCACCAGGAAGCCGGCCGCCAGGTCGAAGTCGCTGCCCGGGGTGCGCATGGTCACCGTCAGCGGACGGCCGCCGACCCGGATCTCCATCGGTTCCTCGGCGGCGAGGGTGTCGGGGCGGTGCGAGGGGGTGCCCTTGCGCAGTCGCAGTATCCTGCGCGGAACGGTCACTCGGCCCATCGTCGTCGGCTCCTCGGGGTTCGATCCGGTCGGTACGGATCAATCCTCCCTCCTGCCGGCGGTGCGCGGTTCGGGCAGGTGGCGGGGGCTGGGGGCGGCGGCAGGTGGCGGCGGCGACCGCCAGGCTGAGGACGCCCCCCGCAGCCACGCCGTGGTTCATCGCTCCGGGCGTCGAAGAGGCGGCTCCCGTGAGCCGACCAGCCGCGCCCGTCGGAGGCCGGGCGAGCACCCCCCGACCGGGAATTCCGCCCTTGGCCTACCGGCCGTTCCCCACCGCCAGCACGACCGCGCTCGCCGCGCCGCCCGGCGTCTCGTAGTTCACCGTCTCCCCGGCCCGGCGGCCCAACAGCGCCTTCCCCAACGGGCTGTCGTAGGTCACCAGGGTCATTTCCCGCTCCTCCGCCAGCTCCGAGATCTCGACGGTCTCCTCCTCGCCGTCCGAGAACCGCACGGTGACGGTCGAACCCACCCCGATCACCTCGGTCGACGGTGCCCCGGCCACCTCGGCCTCCCGCAGCCGCCCCTCCAGCTCGGCGATCCGCCGGTCCAGCCGCGTCACGTCGGAGGCCCGCTGAAGTTCGTCGGCGGCATCCGCGGAATCACCCGCCGGACCATCCCCCCGAAGCGTCGCGGCCACCTCCCCCCGCTCCACCCGCAGCTGTGCCAACTCCTCGCGCACCGCGCGCAGCCCCTCGGCACTGATCGGTTCCGGCCCACCGCTCATCACAAACTCCCGGGTCTCTCACGGGACGTTGAAACACCGGCCGTATCTCATTACCCCACCCCGCCGCGCCCCCGGCAAATCCTCCGCGCAGTCGCCCCGGTTTCGAGGAACTGGTTCGCGCAGATACGGGCGGCCGTCCGGCACAACGGCGCCCATGACCGGCGGCGGCCCACACCGCGCCCCCCCACCGGAACTCCCACGGACGCCCCCTGGGATCCGGCCCTGGGCCCGGCACTGCTCGCCTCCGGCCGACGCATCGAGGAGGAACCGGTCCTGGACGACCTGCTCGCCGATCTGGCGTCCCCGGCCGCTACCGCACGGGGACGCGGACCCGTTGGTCCTTCGGCATCGGCATCGGCGGCGGGCGGACCGGGCTGAGGAAGCTGCTGGGAGTGCCGTGCCAGGAGACGGAGAGGGCTTGCGGTGGCCCTTGGTTCCGCACGGCGAAGGGCCACTTGCGTCAGCTGGCGTGGTGGTCGAACTCGCCTGCCTTGGCCGCTCGGAGGAACCTGACGAACTTGGCGGGAGTGGTGCGGACTATGACTTGGCCGTCATCGGACTCGCGCACCTCGACCAACCCGTTGGCGGTACGCACCTCGACGCAGTTGTCATTCGCGGCGGAGTAGCTGGACTTCTGCCAAGCAGAACTATTCACGCTTGCTCTCCTTTTCCTTCTTAAGGGATCCGATGAACTCTCGGGTCTCCTCCTCCGAGAGAGCGCGAGACCCGAACCGGGCGAGCAGGGCCATATGAGCTGGGGCGTCGAAGATCCGGGCGCCACGGCTCGTGTCCACCTGCGCCGTATCCAGCTCGGGGATCACTCCCTCGGCTCTCGCTGGAGCTTGGCATCGCACCGACATCGAACGGGACTACTCGGATTCTTCGAATTGGAGTCCTACCGCTCCGAGAGCAAATGACACGAGCGTGCGCTTTTCTGGGGTGAGCGGCGCCTCGCTCCGCGGAGCGAGGCGCCGCCGGGTCAGATGGCGAGGTGATCGAACTCGCCGGCCTTGGCACCTTGAAGGAACGCGGCGAACCTGGCCGGGGCGGTGCGGACTATGACCCCGCCGTCGTCGGACTCGCGTACCTCGACCAACCCGTCGGCGGTACGCACCTCGACGCATTCGTCGTTTGCGGCGGAGTAGCTGGACTTTTGCCACGCAGAACTATTCACGCTTGCTTTCCATTTCCTTCTTGATGGATCCGATGAACTCTCGGGTTTCCTCCTCCGAGAGGGCGCGAGACTCGAACCGGGCGAGCAGGGATCGAAACCTGGCCATGTGTGCTGGGGCGTCGAAGATCCGGGCGCCAAGGCTCGTGTCCACCTGCGCCGTATCCAGCTCGGGGATCACTCCCTCGGCGTAGGTGAAGTTCTCGCTGGAGCTTGGCATCGTACCGACATCGAACGGGACTACTCGGATCGAGATGGTCGACTGCCCAGAGTCTTCGATGAGAGCGTCGAGCTGGTCGGCGAGGACTGCTGGGCCGCTGAACTGCATGCGTAGCGCGGCTTCATGGACGAATGCCGAGTAAGGAGTCGCGCCCGATCGGACAAGTCGCTGCCGCTGCATCCGGAAGGCTGTCCTGAGGTCGACCTCGTGACGAGGCAATGGCGGGACAGCCTGAGCGAAGACGGCAGAGGCGTAGGAGCCGGTCTGAAGTAGGCCGGGAATGAACGCCATCGAGTATGTGGTCAGCCTTCGAGCTTGGCCTTCGAACTCTGCGACATCAATGAAGTCGTCGGACAGGGTTCCGCGATACTCCTCCCACCAGCCCGGCTTCTCACGCTCCGTGATGATCCCTGAGAGGGCAGCGATCAAGGGCTCGTTGACGCACATGCATGTTGCGGCGATCGTGCGCAGGCGCTCCACGCTGATGCCGATCTTTCCTGCCTCCATCTGCGTCACCTGTGCGGGGCTCATGCCGACGAGGCGACCGAGTTCGCTGCCGCCGAAGCCGACCTGCTCGCGCATCCTTCGCAACTCTGCACCAAGTCGCCGCTGACGGAGTGTTGGGTTCGCGCGTGGAGCCATGACTTCCTTCCAAGGCGGGGTCGACCTCAGTCTGCCGCCCGGCTTGCTGGTCGGTCCATCAGGGGCGGCCCAGTACCACGATAGAGGGAAGTTCTGAGATCGGGGTAAAACTTGATCTGAGACTGGGCTATGGTCGTCATTGGCCCGATCCGACGGGTCGTCAGTAACGCCTGTCTTTTCCGGGCAGTAGGCGCCTGCTGCCCGCGCACCGCAGAGCAGCCGCGTCCCGGCCTGGCTCACGGCGACGTATCCGCCGGTTCTCCTCTCTCCTCTCCCCATCACCGCTTCATGGAGGACTCCATGTGCACCCGTAACACGCCCTCGCTCGCCCTCTCCAAGCAGGCCCTCCGCGACATCCTGACCCGGGCCGGCTGGGACCCCGAGGTCATCTTCAACGCCGAACTCGCCCTCTGCGAGCTGATCGCCAACGCCTGGGGGCACGGCCGGACCCCCGCCCCCGTCGTCTACTTCTCCCTCACCCGCACCCTTCGCGTCTGCGTCGCGGACGAGAGCGACGCTCTCCCCGCGCCGCGCACCCCCGGCCGCCTCGCCGAGTCCGGGCGCGGGCTCCAGCTGGTCGAGGGGCTCACCCACCGCTGGGGTGTCGACCCCCAGAAGCGTGGCAAGACGGTCTGGTACGAGCTGGACTTCCCCGCGTGAGCCGCCACCGCACCCCCATCGCGCCGACCGACCCGGGAATGCACGACTACGCCGCGCCGCAGATCACCACCCTCCTCGGCGAGTTGCACCGGCGCGGACTCCCGTACGGGCTCCTCTGGGGCTCCGCCGCCCCCGGCGAGACGACCCTCGACGGCCGCATCCTGGTCGACTTCGGCCACGCGCCTGTGAGCACGCTGCTCAACCTCCTCCACCTCCTCCGCGACCTCGAAGGAGATGAGCACGGGTGAGAGCCGGTACCGCCGCCTTCCTGGTCGGCGCCGCCTTCGCCGTCCTCCTGGTGCTCGCGTTCGCCACCGTCGCCCTCGGCGTCGTCGCGGCCCTCCGGACGCCCAGGCCCGACGACGAGCGCACCGACCCCGAACGCCAGGACCACGACCCGATCCGGCGCATACCCGTCTGACCAGGCCGCGTACGCCGCCGAGCCGAGTTCTCCAACTCGGCTCGGCCGCAGTGTCGGTGGCGCTCAACAGACCCTCAGTCGCTCCAGCAGCTCGGGAACGCCGTCGACGTTCCGGTAGGGCTTGAAGGCCGGCGGGAGGTCGCGCACCAGGGTGATGCACCGCGGGGCGCCGATGCGGGTGGCCAGGTCGAGCGACTCGCTGGTGACCGCGAGTGCCTGCTCGACGTTCTTCGACTGGAGATGGCTCCTGGCCTGGTAGGTCAGGAAGACTCCGCGTGTCTTGTCCCTGGTCCGGGGCAGCAGGGCCAGGCCCTCGGTGATCAGGGTGTGGGCCGCCTCGGTCCGGCCGAGGTCCAGGAGGCACTGGCCGGAGTCACCGAACCCCGGGCCGATCCTGACCACCAACCGCACCGCGACCCAGTAGGAGGACCCCGTGGGAGACCGGAACAAGGGCGGCCCGAACGACGGCAAGGGCGGCAGCCACGCCAAGCCCGGCGGCCCCGTGATCGGTCCGAAGCCCAGCCCGGACGGCTCGGGTCCCGACAAGGGCGGCAAGCACCGCTGATGACGGATCATCAGGACATGCCCGAGCAGGCCGCCGTGCGCGGCCTGCTCCAGGCCGTCACCGGAGATCTCGGCCACGACGTGGCCCCCGAGTGGCGACAGGCGGCCGTGGCCCATCCTCGCCACCACTTCCTCCTCGAACGGGTATGGCTCGAACAGGACGGTGCGTACCGTTCCGTCAGCCTTGGCGACGACCCCGACACCTGGTTCGCCGCCGCCTACGACAATGTCCCCGTCATCACCCAGATCAACGACGGCACCGAGCCCGATGACCTGAGCGAGGCGTGGCCGTCGTCCTCGCTCTCCGCCCCCTCGGTGGTGTTCGACATGCTGGGCATGCTCGACCTGAGCGACGGCATGACGGTCCTGGAGATCGGAACCGCCAACGGGTACACCGCGGCCCTCCTGTGTCACCGGCTCGGTGCCGACAGGGTGGTGACGGTCGAACTGGACGCGGACCTGGCCGTGCGCGGCCGGAAGAACCTCAACGCCGCCGGGTACGCCCCCGTCGTCGTGTGCGCGGACGGCCTGCTCGGCTACGGCCCCGCCGCGCCGTACGACCGCATCGTGTCCACCTGTTCCGTGCGGCGCGTCCCGCCGCAGTGGATCGGCCAGACCAAGCCCGGCGGGGTCATCCTCACGCCGTGGGACAACCCGTGGATCTGCTGGGGCATGCTGCGGCTTACGGTCGGCGACGACGGCACGGCGGTGGGCCGGTACCGTCCGCACGGGGCGTTCATGCTCGCCCGCACCCAGCGCGACGACGTACAGCTGATGCGCGACGTGGTGAAGGGCACGGGGCACGAGGCGATCGTGTCGGAGACGGTGCTGCCCCGGCGCGCGGTGGTGCGCGGAGACGCCGCGTTCGCCATCGGCCACCGGATCGGCGACATCTGGCACGCGTGGCAGGACGACCCCGCCGAGGGCGTCGCGGACCGGTTGTGGATCGCCTCGACCGACCGGGCGTCCTGGGCGGCGGTGGACCACGACGGCGGTGATCACGACCGGTTCACCGTTCGGCAGTACGGCACGCGCCGACTCTGGGACCAGATCGAGGACACCTACGAGTGGTGGACAAACAACGGCTCCCCCTCCCCTGACCGGTTCGGTCTCACCGTGAGCCGGGACGGGCACCGGGGGTGGCTGGACAGCCCGGAGCACTCCTGGCCGCTTCCCTGAAATGACTGGCCGTGCCGTGCGCGGGCGCCGAGTCCCCTGACTCGGCGCCCGCACACGGCAATCCGGCTCAGGCGCGCTGCGCGAGCTCCAGGGCGGAAACCACGGGGCATGTTCTACCCGAGTAGACCTGGTCGGCCGGGGTGGCGGCGATCACCTTTGTCGGCGGGGGCGCGGAGAAAGTCGCAGGTGGGAGGCTTGGGCGAGGTCGGGGAAGGGGGGACCGGCCGCTGGGGCGCGGGCGGGCGAAGCTACCATGTGGGCAACACCCTCAGCTCGAAAGATGGACTTGTGACTGTCAACGACGACGTGTTCACGGACTGGAAGAACCGCGAGGAGATCGCGGAGTCGATGATCCCGATCATCGGGCGGCTGCACCGGGAGAAGGACGTGACCGTTCTGCTCCACAGCCGTTCCCTGGTGAACAAGTCGGTGGTCAGCATCCTCAAGACGCACCGCTTCGCCCGGCAGATCGCGGGCGAGGAGCTCTCGGTCACCGAGACCATGCCGTTCCTGCAGGCGCTGACCACCCTGGACCTCGGCCCCTCGCAGATCGACCTCGGGATGCTCGCCTCGACCTACCGGGCGGACGACCACGGCCTGTCGGTGGAGGAGTTCACCGCCAAGGCCGTCGCCGGTGCCACCGGTGAGAACAAGCTGGAGCGCCGGTCCGCGCAGGACGTCGTGCTGTACGGGTTCGGCCGCATCGGCCGGCTGGTCGCCCGTCTGCTGATCGAGAAGGCCTCCGGCAACGGCCTGCGGCTGAAGGCCATCGTCGTGCGCAACGGCGGCGGCGACGACCTGGTCAAGCGCGCCTCGCTGCTGCGCCGGGACTCGATCCACGGCCAGTTCCAGGGCACCATCACCGTCGACGAGGCGAACAACAAGATCGTCGTCAACGGCAACGAGATCACGGTGATCTACTCCAACGACCCGAGCGAGGTCGACTACACGGAGTACGGGATCAAGGACGCGATCCTGATCGACAACACCGGCAAGTGGCGTGACCGCGAGGGCCTGTCCAAGCACCTGCGCCCCGGCATCGCCAAGGTCGTGCTGACCGCCCCGGGCAAGGGCGACGTGCCGAACATCGTGCACGGCGTCAACCACGACATGATCAAGCCGGACGAGCAGATCATCTCCTGCGCCTCCTGCACCACCAACGCCATCGTCCCGCCGCTGAAGGCGATGGAGGACGAGTACGGCGTCGTGCGCGGCCACGTGGAGACCGTCCACTCGTTCACCAACGACCAGAACCTGCTGGACAACTACCACAAGGCCGACCGTCGTGGCCGCTCGGCGCCGCTGAACATGGTGATCACCGAGACCGGTGCCGCCTCGGCCGTCGCCAAGGCCCTGCCGGACCTCAAGGCGAAGATCACCGGCAGCTCGATCCGCGTGCCGGTGCCGGACGTCTCCATCGCGATCCTCAACCTGCAGCTGAAGCGGGAGACCAACCGCGAGGAGGTCCTCGACTACCTGCGGAACATCTCGCTGACCTCTCCGCTGAAGCGGCAGATCGACTTCATCGACTCGCCCGACGCGGTGTCCAGCGACTTCATCGGGTCGCGGCACGCCTCGATCGTGGACGCGGGGGCGACGAAGGTCGACGGGGACAACGCGATCCTGTACCTGTGGTACGACAACGAGTTCGGCTACTCGTGCCAGGTCGTGCGGGTCGTGCAGTACATCTCGGGGGTCGAGTACCCGACGTTCCCGGTTCCGGCGGTCTGATTTTTCGGGTGTTCGGTGGGGCGGTGGCCGGTTCGGTCGCCGCCCCTTCGGCGTTTCCTGGGGGGTTGGGGGCTGGGGGGGTGTTGCCCGCGTGCCCGAGGGGTGGGGTGGGGGTGTGGCGGTTCGTGTGCGGGGTGGTCGCTATCTTGAGGGGTCACGGACAGGCGTAAGGGAGTGGGCGCATGGGGATGGGCGGTCGGCGGTTCAGCGCCGTGGTGGCGGGCGGGGTGTTGGCCGGGGCGCTGGTGGCGTGTTCGTCCGGGGGGTCGGGGGACGGCAAGGGGGTTGCGGCGGCGGGGAGTTCGGCTGGTCCGGTGAGTTCGGCGGGGGCGTCGGTGACGAGTGGCGCTGCTGCGGTGCCGACGGGCGGCGGGGGCTCGGCGTCCGCTGTGGCCTCGGCGTCCCCGAGTGGGGCTGCGGCCGCCGGGGGGACGGGGAGTGCGGCGCCCGTCGTCGCGGCGCCGAGTGCGGATCTGGAGGGGGCGCTGCTGGACGACAAGGTGGTCGGGCAGGTGCTGCCGGATGCCAAGGTGATGGCCGGGTGGGACGAGGAGAAGCGGAAGGTCGACACCGCTGACCACTCCGTCACCTGTTCGGCGTCGGCGCCGTGTACGGGCAAGCCGCTGAGCGGGTCGGTGCGGTTCTCGTCGGGGGATCTGGTGACGCGGTTCCTGGTGGAGACCCTGCCCAGTCGGGACGCGGCCAGGAACCGGTTGAAGGAGACGTACGCGTCGTATCCCGTCGGGCCGTTCCACAAGGTCGACGCGCCGGCGCTGGGGAGTGAGAGCCAGGTGTTCGTCGGGCCGTTGTCGGCGGGGGACGGGGTGAGCGTCGTGGTGCGGTCGGGCACCGTGGTGGCGAGTGTGACGACGGAGGGCGGGCCGGCGGACCCGGCGGCGGCGCGGCGGTTCGCGGTGATGCTGGTGAACCGGATCGAGCAGGCGCAGTCGGGGAGGACGCCGGACGCCGGGCTCGGCGCGGCCTGACGGGGTTCAGGTCACGGGCAGGCCGGGAGTTCGTGCAGGCCGAGGGCGAGCAGGGTGTCCAGGGCGCAGTGCGGCACGTCCCAGCCCGGCAGCGGTCCGGTGCGGCCGGTGAGGGCGGCGCAGGCGGCGGCGAGGGCGGCCTCGGCGGCGAGGAGGTTGTCGGCGAGGACGAAGGCGATCCCGTCGACGGTGCCGGGTCCGGTCAGGATCCGGGCGTGCTCGAACCGGGCCGGGGCGGGCAGGCCGCGGGCCAGTCCGTCGTGGACCGCCTCCGGGGTCGGGGTCAGGGTCGGGGGGCCGTCGGGGCGGTCCGGGGCGCGCAGGTGGAAGCGAATGGCGTGCACGGGACCAAGAGTGACGGATGGTCGGCCCGGACGGTGGGGTGCGCGGTGTCAGAAATCTGTCAGGCAGCAAGATGCCACCGGTGACCGGGTGGTGGCGGCCTGGGTGCGGAGGGCGCTGGGCTGGGGGAAGTGGGCTCGGCCGCCCGTGATATGTACTCACGTGGGGTGGCCGCAGTGGGGCCATGCGACAGATGCCGATGACGTTCGAGGGGGCCACACATGCCGCTGTTCCGACGCCGCTCGGGCGGGGAGGGCGGGCAGGACCGGGCCGGTCGGCGCGGGTTCGGGCTGGGCCGTCGGGCCGTTCGGGCCGTCGAGCCGAGGCTCGATCCGACCTTCGGGGACGAGTCCGTCCGCGAGGCGCTCGGGTGGGCCGCCGCCGGGGACTGGACGGCGCTGCGCCCCGCGCTGGCCGCGGCGGACGGCGCCGAGCTGACCTGGCTCGCCGGGGCGGTCGCGGAGGTCGCCGGGGTCGAGGAGTGGACGGCCCGCGCGGTGGCGGACGCCCCGGAGGACGCGCTGCCGCTGCTGCTGTCCGGCGCCCGGCACGTCAGCTGGGCCTGGGAGGCGCGCACCCGCGCCCGGGCCAACCAGGTCACCGAGGAGCAGTGGAAGTTGTTCCACCAGCGGCTGGACGTCGCCGAGGAGCAGCTGCTGGAGGTCGCCGAGCGGGAGCCGTCCTGGCTCGCCCCCTGGTACTTCCTGCAGATCAGCGCGCGCGGGGCCTCGCTGGGACCCGAGGTCGCCACCTGCCGCTTCGAGGCCGCCGTGCGCCGGGTGCCCGGGCACCTCGCCTCGCACCGGCAGCGGCTGCAGCAGCTGTGCGAGAAGTGGGGCGGCTCGCACGAGGCGATGCACGGGTTCGCCCGCTCGGCGATGCTGGGTGCCCCCGAGGGCAGCCCGCTCGGCGAGCTGGTCGCGCTGGCCCACCTGGAGCGCTGGCTGGACCTCCCGGAGGGCGAGGACCACGCCTACCTGTCCGACCCCGCCGTGGTGGCCGAACTGCAGGAGGCGGCGTTCCGCTCCGTCCTGCACCCGGACTTCGTGCCGGCCCGCGGCTGGCAGGCGAGCTTCAACGCCTTCGCGATGGCCTTCTCGCTCGCCGACCAGCCGAAGACGGCCCGGCTGCTGTTCGACGCGCTGGACGGCTTCGTCACCGAGTCGCCCTGGCACTACCTGACCGGCGACCCGGTCACCGCCTTCCGCGTCCACCGCGACCGCTGCGCCGCGAACTGACCCCCGCGAACCGACCCCCCTTCCGCATTCCGCGACCGAAAGAGCCTCCGGTGTCCCCATCCGACAACCCGACGAGTGCGCACACCTTCCAGGTGGACCTGCGCGGACTGGTGGACCTGCTCTCCCACCACCTCTACTCCAGCCCGCGCGTCTACCTGCGCGAGCTGCTGCAGAACGCCGTGGACGCGATCTCCGCGCGCCGCGCCCTCGACCCCGAGGCGCCCACCGCCATCACCGTCCACGCCGACGACGAGCTGTCCGTCACCGACACCGGCATCGGCCTGACCGAGAAGGACGTCCACACCTTCCTCGCCACCATCGGCCGCAGCTCCAAGCGCGACGCCGACGGCCGGCTGGACGGCGCCGGGCTGGCCGCGGCCCGCGGCGACTTCATCGGCCAGTTCGGCATCGGCCTGCTGGCCTGCTTCGTGGTCGCCGACGAGATCACCGTGGTGACCCGGCACGCCGGGAGCCCGGACGCGCCGGTGATCGAGTGGCGCGGCAGCTCCGACGGCAGCTACACCATCCGCACCCTGCCCGCCTCCGCCAAGCCCGAGCCCGGCACCACCGTCACCCTCGCCCCGCGCGCCGACGCCGCCGAGTGGACCCGCTCCGCCCGGGTGCTCTCCCTCGCCCGGGACTTCGGCAGCCTGCTGCGCCACGACGTCACCGTGGTCGACGCCAACGGCACCTCGCACCAGGTCAACCGCACCCCGCCGTGGGCCGCCCGGCACGGCTCCCCGCTGGCCCGGCGTGACGCGCTCGCCGAGTACTGCCGCACCACCTTCGACTTCACCCCGCTGGACACCATCGAGCTGGACCTCCCGCTGGTCGGCCTGCGCGGCGTCGCGTACGTCCTGCCCGACGCCGCCCCGCCCTCGCGCCGCAACGGCCACCGGGTGCACCTCAAGGGCATGCTGCTCTCCGACCAGGCCGACGAACTGCTGCCGGACTGGGCGTTCTTCGTCCGCTGCGTGGTGGACACCGACGGGCTGCGCCCGACCGCCTCGCGCGAGGGCCTGTACGCCGACGAGACGCTGGCCGCCGTCCGCGACGCGCTCGGTGCCCGGATCCGGGACTGGCTCACCGGCCTGTCCGCGAGCGACCCGGCGCTGCTGCACCGCTTCCTGTCCGTGCACCACCTGGCCGTTAAGGAACTCGCCCGTTACGACGACGAGTTGCTGCGGATGATGCTGCCCTGGCTGCCGTTCGAGACCACCGACGGCAACGTCACCCTGGACGAGTTCGCCCGCAGCCACCCGGTGGTGCTGGTGACCCGTACGGTCGAGGAGTTCCGGCAGGTCGCCCCGATCGCCGGCGCGGCCGGGCTCGGCGTGGTCAACGGCGGCTACACCTACGACCGCGACCTGGTGCACCGGCTGCCGGAGATCCGCCCCGGCGTCTCGGTCGCCGACCTCGACCCGGGCACCGTCACCGCGCACCTGGACACCGTCGATCCGGCCGCCGAACTGGCCGCCGGCACCTTCCTGGCGATCGCCCGCGAGGTGGTCGGCCGCTTCGACTGCGACGTCGCCCTGCGCAGCTTCCACCCGACCAACGCGCCGGCCCTGCTGCTCGACAACCGGGAGGCCCGGCACGAGCGCACCCGTGCCCAACTCGCCGACGAGGCCGACGGGTTGTGGGCGGACATCCTGGGCTCGCTGCGCGCCGAGGTGCCCCGCGCCCAGCTGGTGCTGAACCACCTCAACCCGCTGGTGCGCCGCGCCGCCACCGTCACCGACCGCGAGCTGGCGGTGACCGCCGTCGAGGCGCTGTACGGGCAGGCCGTGCTGATGACCCGCCGCCCGCTGAAGGCCAGCGAGTCCGCGCTGCTGAACCGGTCCTTCATCAGCCTGCTCGACCACGCCATGCTCGGCCACGAGGTGGCGGGCGCGGCCGGTTCGGGCTCCGGTTCGGGCTCCGGTTCGGGTTCGGGTTCGGGTTCGGGTTCCGCCGGCGCCGGTGAGACGGAGGCGTGATGCTGGACACCCCCGACGCGGTGATGGCCGCGCTGCGCGAGAACGACGCCCGCCCGTACGGCCGCACCCGCACCGTCACGGCCGAGGAACTCGTCGACGCCGCCGAGCAGTTCGAGGAGACCGGGGTCCGCTCGATGGCCCTGCTCGAACTCATGGAGGCCTACGAGTACGACGGCGAGCGCAGCAAGAGCCCGGTGGTCTTCGCCCGGGTGCTCAAGCTCTGGGACCAGGACCCGGACGGCTTCGGCGAGTGGGCCCGCCGCCAGGTGTTCTGGCGCTTCAAGTGGGTGGCCACCGCGCTGCTGGACAACCCGGACGTCCCGCTGGCCGCGATCCGGCGCTGGCACACCGAGCTGCGTGACCGCTACCGGGCGGCCGGCTTCGATCTCCAGCCGTACTACGCCCAGCGCTACCACCTGGCCGCGCAGACCGGCGTCGACGTCCAGGACGCCTACGAGCTGTGGACGGCCCGCCCGCGCAGCGAGCTGAGCGACTGCCACGCCTGCGAGACCCGCGCCCGGGCCCGGCACTTCGTCGAGGCCGGGGACGACGCCCGCGCGCTGGAGATCCTCGCCCCGGTGCTGGACGGCCGCAGCGGCTGCGAGCAGGAGCCCTACCTCAGCCAGGCCGCCGCGCTGCTGCCGCTGCTGCGCCGGGGCCGGTCGGACGAGGCCCGCTCGGCGCACCTGGCCGGGTACCGCTACGCCCGCGGCAAGGCCGCGATGCTCGCTGCCGTCGGCCAGCACATCGAGTTCTGCGCGCTGTCCGGCAACGAGCCGCGCGGCCTGGAGCTGCTGGCCGAGAACCGCGACCTGTTCGCGGTGACCGGCGAGCCCGGCGCCCGGCTGGAGTTCCTCACCGGCGTCGAGGTGCTGATCGCCGCGCTGGCCGGGGCCGGGCACGGTTCGCTGGCTGTCAGTGGTCCGGCCGGCACCGCCTGGACGGTCGACACCCTGCTGGTCCACCTGCGTGGCGAGGGCGACGCGCTGGCCGCCCGCTTCGACGCCCGCAACGGCACCGACGCGGTGGGCGCCGCCCGGCGCGCGCGGCTGGCCGCCGGGCCGCTGCTGGCCGAGCCGCTGGCACTGGGCGTGCGGGCCGCCGCCGCGCCGGAGCTCGCCACGGCCCCGGCCGTCGCTCCGGCGGCGCGCCGGGAGGCCGAGCCGGAGCCGGAGGACTTCACCGCCCTGGTGCTGCGGGCCCGGGAACTGGAGGTGCTCGGTCATCCGGACTCCGACCGGCTCTGGCGGCGGATCGCCGAGCGGGCCGCCGCCGCGGACTTCGTGCACCCGGACAGCGCCGAACTCGGAGGTGAGGGGCGGCTGCTGGCCGAACTCGCGGAGCAGCGCGCCCACGAGGCCCTGCAGCGCGACGATCACGCCGCGGGCAAGGCGGCCCTGCTGGAGGCCGCCGAGCTGTACGAGCGGGCCGGGCTGCCCGGGCCGGCACTGATGTCCCGCACCCGGACGCTGATCGTCGAACTCGGCGACGTCGAGGGCGCGGTGGCCGACTGGGCGGGGCTGGACGCCGCGCTGGCCGAGGCCGAGGACCTGCGCGCCGCGGGCCGGATCCTCGACGACGACTACCTGATCGTCCTGCAGTCGCGCGCCTACGCCGCCCACCACGACCTGGTCGAGGCGCTGCCCGAACCCTCCGGGGAGACCGTCGCGCGGTTCGAGGCCGCCGTCGGCGGGTACCGGCGGGCCGCCGTCGAGCTGGGCTCCGCCCGCCGGGCCGCCACCTCCCGCCAGTACACCGCCGACGCCGCCGCCCGGCAGGGGCGCCTGGCCGAGGCGACGGCCGAACTGCGCGAGGTGCTGGCCCAGTTGGAGGCAGCCGAGCTGTTCTGGCACACCCCGCGGGTGCTCGGGCTGCTGGGCCAGGTGCTGCTGCAGCAGGGCGAGCCCGGCCAGGCCGTCGAGGTGTTCCACCGGGCGCTGGCCGAGGCCGTGCGCTGGGGCGAGGACGCCTACCCGTACGCGCCGACGTACATGATGCTCGGGCACGCGAGCGTGCAGGTCGAGGACTACGGCGGGGCGGTCCGGGCGCTGTCGGAGGCCGCCGCGCGCTACGACCGGCAGGGCGCCGCGGCCGTCGAGGAGGCGGCCCAGGTGCGGCTGCAGCTGGCCGACGTGCTGCGCGGCACCGGTCGGGCGGCGGACGCGGTGGCCGTGCTGGAGTCGGTGCTGGACGCCTCGGCCGGGCCGTCCGGAGAGCTGGACGTCCGGATGGTCGCCCAGGCCCGGCTGGACCTCGCCCGCGGTCTGGTCGATCTGGACGAACACCGGGACGCGGCCGAGGAGTTCCTGCGGCTGGCCGACCTGGTCGCCGACTGGGAGGACCAGGAGACCCACACCATGGTCGCCTGCGAAGCCACCCTGGCCCTCGCCCGGGCGGACCGCTGGGACGCGGCCGAGGCCGCCCTCGGGCGGGCCCGCCAGGCGCACGGCAAGGCTCCCAAGGTCGACCAACTGGCGGCCACGCTGCGCGAGTTGGCGCAGCTCACGATGCGCAGCCGGGGTGCCGAGGGACTGGACGCGGCGCTGGCGCTGCTGGCCGAGGCGGACGGGCTCGGCGAGGCGGCCGAGCGGGCCGGCCAGGAGTACGACGACTGGTACCTGCGGGGTGGTTCGCACTACGAGCGGGCCCGCTGCCTGGCCATCGCGGACCGGCACGAGGAGGCGCTCGCCGAGGTCGAACGGGCGATCGCGGTGTACGGGCGGGGAGGGGAGCCGACGGGCGGACCGCGGACCTCCGAGTCGCTGCGCCCGGAACCGCTGCGTTCCGAGTCGCTGCGTTCGGAGTCGCTGCGGGCGGAGGCCGTCCGGCTGGCCGCGCTGATCGAGGGCGGCGACCTGGGCCGACCCCGGGCCGCGGTGGACCGGCTCACCGCCGGGGTGGCCCGCTGCGAGGCGGCCGGGCTGCCCGAGGCGGCGCAGGTGCTGGCCGAGCTGCGGGCGCGGTTCGCGGCGAACTGAGCGCGGTTCGCCGCCAAGTGCGGTGGAAGGGGCGGGCGTGGTGAGCGCCCGCCCCCTGTTCACTCGCCCGCCGGGGTCAGCAGGGGCCGTCGTCGGCCCAGACGCCCCACTGGCCGCTGGCGCTCGGCACCTCGTTCAGGGTCCACCACTTGGCGTGGTAGCTGTGCCCGTTGTACGAGACCTTCGCGCCCGCCGTGTACGTGCTGCTCGCGCTCCACGCCGGGGCGGTGCAGGTGCCCGGGTTGCCGGTCGGGCTACCGGTCGGCGTGCCCGGGCCGGTCGGCGGGGTGCTCGGGGGCGTGGTCGGCGGGGTGGTGGGCGGCGTCGCCCCGGCGAACTTCACCGTGTACTTGGTGAAGTCCCAGTCGTTCTGCGCGACGCTGGAGCACGAGCCGGACAGCCCCGGGTCGACGTTGCCCGGGCACTGGCGGTCCCGGTTCACCGACCAGTAGGTGTAGCGGGCCAGGCCGTGCGCGGTGGCGAAGTCCAGTACGGCCTGGAAGTCGGCCTGGCGGAAGTACTCGGCGGCGTCGGTGCGGCCGTTCATCATCGACACGCCCTCGTGGGCGTAGGCGGTGGCCTCGTTCCAGCCGAAGGTGGTCCGGAGGATCTGGTTGAACTTCACCAGCGCGTCGGTCTGCGCGGCGGCGCCGTTGAAGCCGCCGTCGAACGGCATGATCGAGTAGTTGTTCGGCGTGAAGCCCTGCGACTTGGCCTCGTTGAGCATCTGGGTGCCGAACCAGCCGGTGCCCGCGGTGGTCCCGGCGGTGGTGACGGAGATGTACAGGCCGGGGTTGTTCTGCTGGAGGATGCGGGCGGCGCCGATCTCGTTGTGGATCGCGGCGGTGTTCTCGTACTCCGGCTCCTCCAGGTCGAAGTCGATCGCCCTGAGGTTGTACTTGGTGATCACCTGCTGGTAGCCGGCCGCGGTCGCCTCCGGTGTGCCGCAGACCTGGCCCAGCTTGGTGCCGCCGTAACCGCCGACGGACACCGAGACGTCCCCGCCCTTGCCGCGGACGGTCTGGATGACGGCGGGCATGGTGGTGTCGGAGTCGATCGAGGAGGTGCCGCCCCAGGCGGGCGAACAGCTGTTGCCCTGGGCGAGGATGAAGGCCAGCTGGAAGGCCCGCTGTCCGGTCGCGTCCATCACGGCGGCGGCGTCCGGCGGGCTGTTGTCCTCGGGCATCAGGTACGGCGCCGAGGCGTACCAGTTGCTGCCCAGGCCGGTGCCGGCAGCGGGGGTGGTGGTGGCGGCCGAGGCGGCGCCGGTGGCGGTCAGCGCGGCGACCCCGCCGGCGACCAGTCCGAGCACACCGGCCACGGCGAGGGCGGTCCGGCCGGAGCGGCGTCTGCGGGGCGTCGTGGGGGCGGGGTGTGGGGGAAGAGCGCGTTCCATCGGAGGCCTTTCCAGGAAGCGGCAGTGGGGGTGGTCGGCCTGGTCGCGCCGGGTGTGGGGGTGGCGGGACGGCCGAACGGACCCGCGGCGGCGGGTAGGTGCCGGAGGTCAACACTGGTATAGACCTGTTGCGGAACGGCGGTCAACCCCCAAAAGGGTCAAGTCATCCACCTCCTGACGGCTCGAAGGGCTGAGCGCGGTTGAGCGCGGCGGGGCCCGACTCGCCGGGGAGCCGCCGCTCAGACCGGGAGGGTCGCCCCCACCCCGGCGAGCAGCCCGGTGACCGCCGGGGACCAGGGCCGGCCGCTCGGCCCGGTGAGGGTCAGGGTCCGGTGGACGGCGGGCCGGATCGGGACCAGGACGCAGTCGGGCGGCAGCATGGTCAGCGCCAGCGCGGGCATCACCGAGACCCCGACGCCCGCGTGCACCATGCCGATCAGGGAGTTCAGGTCGCGGATGCGGTGCCGGGGCGTGAACCGGGTGCCGGCCCGGCGGTAGGCCTCGCGGATGTGGCGTTCGCAGCCGCCCTCGGAGAGCAGGAAGTCGTCGTCCTCCAACTCGGCCACGTGGACGCTCTCCTGACCGGCGAGCGGATGGTCCCTGCGCAGCAGCGCGTGCATCGAGTCGGCACCGAGCGCGACCGCCCCCGGCGGCAGCCGGTCGGCGTCGACCAGGACCGCGGCGTCCACCGTGCCGGCCTCCAGCCAGGTGAGCAGCTCGGCGTCGTCGCCCTCGAAGACCCGCACGGTGACCTGCGGGTACGCCGCCTTCCAGTCCCGCAGCAAGCCCGGCAACAGCGCCTGGCAGACGGTGGTCGGCGCCGCCAGCCGTACGGTGCCGGTCAGGCCGCCGGCGTGCCGGGTGGCGATGGCGCGTACCGCGGCGGCGGAGGCGACCGCGGTGCGGGCGTGCGGCAGGACCTGCTCGCCGAACGGGGTCGGCCGGCACGGTGATCCGCGTCGCAGCACGGGCGCGCCGAGCGAGCGCTCCAGCGCGGCGACGGCGTGCGAGACGGCGGACTGGCTGATGCCCAGCTCGTCGGCGGCCGCGCCGAAGCCGCCGGTGTCGGCGACCGCGACCAGCGCCCTGAGCTGGGCGAGATTGACGTCCGAGGACATGAGAGTTCCTCATCCTTCCCGCACTGCCACTTGTTGGACTCATGTTCCGCGGCCGGGCCACCCTCTGTCCAGGACACGGAAGAGGACGGAAGAGCAACGGACGGGGAGGTGGTCGGGGTGCGGCGCTGGTTGCCGGGCTTCGTGGCACTGTCGGCGATCTGGGGCGCCAGCTTCGCCCTGATCAAGGTGGCGGTCGACGCGGGCGTGCCGCCCGTGTGGGTCGCGCTGTGGCGCAGCGTGCTGGGCGCCACCACGCTGTGGGCGGTCCTGCTGCTGCGCGGCGAGCGAGCCCCCCGCGACCGGGCGCTGTGGGGGCACTCGGCGGTGCTCGCGGTGCTGCTCAACACCGTGCCGTTCACCCTGTTCTCGTTCGGCGAGACCAGGGTCAGCTCGGTGCTCGCCGGGGTGATGAACGCGACCACCCCGCTGTTCACCATGCTGTTCGCGGTGCTGACCGTACCCGGGGAACGCCGCCCCGGCGCCCGACGGCTCTCCGGCCTCGCGCTCGGCTTCGTCGGCGTGCTCACCGTCCTGGGCGTCTGGCGGGGCCTGGGCTCCGGCGAGGCCGCCGGCGCCCTCGCCTGCCTCGCCGCCGCCTGCTGCTACGGCGCGGGCTTCGCCTACCTGCGCCGCTTCCTGTCCGGGCGCCCGGAGACGGTCACCACCCTCTCCGCGCTCCAGATCAGCTGCGCGGCAGTGGAGTTGGCCCTGATCGCCCCGGCCGCGGCGGGCCTCCCGCACTGGCCGGGCGGCCCGGCCGCCGCTGCCCTGCTGGTGCTCGGCGCCTTCGGCACGGGCCTGGCCTACCTGCTCAACCTCGGCCTGGTCCGCACGGCCGGCACCGCCGTCGCCTCGGCCGTCACCTACGTCATGCCCCTGTGGTCCACCGCGCTCGGCGCCGCGCTGCTCGCCGAGCCGGTCGGCTGGAACGCCCTGGCCGGCGGCGTCCTGGTCGTCGCCGCCGTCGCCCTCACCCGCCCCCGCACGGCCCCGGGACCGGGGGTCGACCGGAATCCCGGGCGACGGCGGGGCGGCCCCTTCGCTACCGTTTCGCGTGATGCTCACTGACACCGAGACGGCCGACCTGCTCGCCCCCGCCGGACTGCGTCTGATCCACCGGGTCGTCGGGAAGGTCGAACTGCCCGGGTTGCCGCCGTACCACGGGCCCGCGAACGTCCGTCCGGGAGACGGGCGCTTCGACTCCGAGAGCGTGGACCTGGACGCCCCGGACCTGGCCGACCGCCTCAACGCGGACTGGTACCGGATGGCGACGGAGTACGGACTCCTCGACGAGAACGCGGAGTTCCTGCTCGCGCTCGACCCGGGGCCCCAGGGCGAGCCGGAGCGCTCGGACGGGGCGGAGGAGGAGCCCGGCTCGCTGTGGTTCCGGGTCCGGCTGATCCACGGCTGGGACCTGGTGGGCAGTGAGGTCACCCTGCTGCGGAGCGGGTTCGCGACGCTGTTCACCGACCGCTACGTTCCGGAGTTCACGATGGCGTCGCTGGACGGCCGGATGATGCTGAACACCACCGTGTGGGGCGACGGCACGTCCAGCACGATCGTCATCCGGCCGTAGCCGTAGCCGTAGCCGTAGCCGTCTGCCGGGCGGCCGGCGACGGAGGGCCGGACCGGCCGGGCTGACGTTGGGTGGTCGGGGGATTACAGGTCGTGCCCGGAGGAGCGCTAGGGTGGCCACCGTGGTGAGGTCGTGGGATGAGGCGGTCGGGCGGGCGCAGGACCGGTTGGCGGCGGGGGTGCGGTTGCGGGCGGCCGTCGAGGGGGAGGAACAGCGGTTCGCCCGCTGGGACTTGGCGTCGCTGGTGGAGGGCGAGCTGGGCGGTCTGGTGGACCCGGACGGACTGGCGCCGGCGGCCGAGCGGGGCTGGCGGGAGCGGCTGGGGGAGAGCGGCCGGGAGTGGCCCGGCGGGGAGCTGTACCGGCGCCGGTACTGGATCCTCGGCGAGGGCGGCGAGGTCGTCGGGACGGTCGCGGTGGACAACTGGACCAAGGGCCCGAGCCAGCTCGCCGTGTCCTCCCTCTACCTGCGGCCGGACGCGCGCGGTCGCGGGCTGGCGGCGGCCGCGCTGGACGAGGTGTACGCGGCGGCGACCGCCGAGGGCCTGCCGGGCTTCCGGCTGGAGGCGCACTGGAGCTGGCGGCCCGCCGTCCGCTACTACCTGCGCCGCGGGCTGTGGGTGGTGGGCTGGAAGCGGTCCCTGTCGTTCGCCCGGATGCCCCAACTCCCGCTCCACCGGGTGCGCGAGGAGGACGGGCGGCTGCTCCTGCTGGTCGCGGACCGGCAGCGCGGCTGGGTGCCGATACTGGCCGCCGGGCAGGAGGGCCGCTGGCTGCGGCTGGACGAGACGGCGGACTACCGGGGCTGTGACGGCTGGGTGCACGAGTACGCCCGTTCCACGCTGGCGCTGTACCTGGCGCTGGCGGGCCGTCCGCTGGTGCGCGGCCCGCAGTGGTGGGCGGAGGCGTGGCGCTGGGCGGACGCGGGTGAGCCGGAGGGGTTGGCGGTCAGGATCGAGGAGTTCGAGCGGGCCGCGCGGACCCGGGCGGGCCGTGCGGCCGTCGGCCCCGGCCCGTACCGTCCGGCGCCGCTGCCCGAGCCGGCCGCACTCCCCGAGCCGGTCGCACTCCCCGAGCCGGTCACACGGCCCGAGCCGGCCGCACTCCCCGAGCCGGCCGCACTGCCGGAGCAGCCGGTGCGGCCGGCGTCCCCGCAACTGGCAGACTCGGGGGATGGCTGAGATCGAGATCGACGGCGCGCCCGCCGACCCGGCGCGGCTCGCCGCCCTGGGACTGCTCAACTACGGGCACTTCACCACGCTGCGGGTCGAGGCGGGCGGCGTCCGCGGACTGGAGCTGCACCTGGACCGGCTGGTGCGGGACTGCCGAGCGCTGTTCGCCACCGAGCTGGACCGGGCGCTGGTCAGGGAGCGGATCCGCGCGGTGCTGCCCGCCGACGGCGCACCGGTGATCGTCCGGGTCACCGTCTACGACCCCGCGCTCGGCCTGGAACGCCCCGCGGCCTCCGCCACCCCCGCCCTGCTGGTGACCACCCGCCCGGCCGCGGCCGCCGAGCCCGCCCCGCTGCGGGTGCGGACGGTGGCCCACCGGCGCGAGCTGCCCGAGCTGAAGCACGTCGGTCTGTTCGGCCTGATCCACCACCGCCGCGCCGCCCAACTCGCCGGGTACGACGACGCGTTGCTCACCGACGACGACGGCCTGGTGACCGAGGGTGCGACCTGGAACGTCGGCTTCCTGGCCGGGAGCCTGCTGGTGCGGCCCGCGGGCCCCAGCCTGCCCGGCGTCACCGAGGCGCTGCTCGCCGGGGCGTACGGCGGCCCGCAGTCCCGCGAGCCGGTCCGCGCCGCCGATCTGGCGCGCTTCGACGCGGCCTTCGCGCTGAACGCGGGCGTCGGCCTGCGTCCGTTGGCCGCCGTCGACGGCACCGCCTTCGACCCCGCGCACCCGCTGCTCGCCGAGCTGCGTGCCGCCTACCTCGGGATCGCCGCCGACCCGGTGTAGCCGCGGCCGGAAGGGCCCGGCGGCCGGGCGGCCGGGCCCGGGGGAGTAGCGCTCTGGAGGACCGCTCGGGTGAATCACTCGAACGGGCGACAAATCCCTCGGTGAACGGCCCAATGGAATGGCGGAACGGCCCCGAGCGCCCGCAGGTGGCTGATCATGACGAGCAATCAGCTACGGTCCCGCTCGCCCGACCGACCCGCCGAAGCAGAGAGTAGCCCCCGACATGAGCAGTCCACCTGCCGCCTCCGCGCCCCGCTGGCCGCTGATCCTGCTGCGCATCACCGCCACCGCCCAGGCGCTGCTGGCCGTGCTCCAGGTCGTGCTCGCCGGTAGCTTCCTCGACGGCAGCTACGACTCCCTCAAGGACCACGAGGGCAACGCGATGACGCTGGCCACCGTGGTCGTGGTCCAGCTGGTGGTGGCCTTCCTCGTGCGCCGGCCCGGGCACGGCCCGCTCTGGCCGCTCTGGACCACCGCGGTGCTCGCCGTCGCCGTGACCGGCCAGATCGGCGCCGGCTACGCGGGGGCGGTCAGCGTCCACGTCACGCTCGGCGTGCTGCTGGTCAGCGGCATCCTGTTCGGCCTGGTCGGCGCCTGGCGGCTGCCGCTGCCCGCCCGCGCGGGCCGGCCTGAGGAGGGACCGGACGGCAGCGGAGTGCTGCCGCGCCCCGGCGGGCCGGTGGAGGTGAAGCGGTGAACCGCCGCCGGTTCCTGGGCATCGGCGCCTCCGTGCTCGGCGCGGGCGCGCTGGCCGCCGTCGCCGCCCCCTCCGCGGCCCGCCTGTTCACCGAGGGCCGGCCCGGGCGGCTGCTCAGCAGCGAGCTCGACCTGCCCGCGGCCTTCCAGGTCCCGCTGCCGGTGCCACCGGTGCTCAAGCCGGTGCGCACCGACGGCACCAGCGACTACTACGAGATCACCCAGCAGGTCGCCCGGCTGGAGATCCTGCCCGGGGTGAGGACCGAGGTCTGGACGTACGGCGGCACCTACCCCGGGCCGACCGTGGTCGCCCGCTCAGGCCGGGCCGCGGTGGTCAAGCACCGCAACCAGCTGCCGGTGCCGTCCGTGGTCCACCTGCACGGCGGGCACACCCCGGCCGACAGCGACGGCTACCCGATCGACCTGCTGCTGCCCGTCGGATCCACCCTCCCCGCCGCCGGGCCGATGGACGGCATGCCGGGGATGCGGCACAGGACGGGCCACGACCTGGTCGGCGAGCGCACCCACACCTACCCGGGCAGACAGCGCGCCGCCACCCTCTGGTACCACGACCACCGGATGGGCTTCACCGGCCCCGGCATCTGGCGCGGCCTGGCCGGGTTCCACCTGGTCCACGACGACGAGGAGGGCGCCCTGCCGCTGCCGCGCGGCGAGCGCGACCTCCCGCTGATGCTCGCCGACCGGGCCTTCGCCGCCGACGGCTCCTTGCGCTACCCGTCCGCCGACGCCTCGCTCGCCGTGCCCGGCGTCACCGACGACTACATGAACGGCGTCCTCGGCGACGTCATCCTGGTGAACGGCGCGCCCTGGCCGCGCCTGGACGTCGACCGGGCGCACTACCGGCTTCGGCTGCTCAACGCCTCCAACGCCCGGCCCTACCGGCTCGAACTGGACCCCCAGCCCTCCGGCGGCGACGCGCTGGTCCAGATCGGCTCCGACGGCGGCCTGCTCGCCGCCCCGGTCACCCACGACGCGATCGAGATCGCCTCCGCCGAGCGCTTCGACGTGGTGATCGACTTCTCCCGCTACCGGCCCGGCACCCAGGTGCGCCTGCTCAACCGCTTCGGCAGCGGGCGCACCGCCGAGGTGATGCGCTTCGACGTCTCCTCCCGGGCGGTGAACGACGACGCCAGGGTGCCCGACAAGCTGGCCGCCGTCGAGGAGTTGGACGCCTCGGCCGCCGTCGCCACCCGCAACTTCAAGTTCCGGCGCAGCCGCAGCGACGGCTGGACCATCAACGGCGACCCGTACGAGCCCGGGCGCAACCTCGCCACCCCCGCCCTCGGGAGCGTCGAACGGTGGCGCTTCTCCAGCGACGGGCACCACCCCGTGCACCTCCACCTCAACCAGTTCCAGGTGATCGGGCGCAACGGCGAGGACCCGGGGGCGTGGGACGCGGGCTGGAAGGACACCGTCGACCTGCGACCGGCCGAGGCGGTGGAGGTGCTGGTGCGCTTCACCGACTACGCGGGGACGTACATGATGCACTGCCACAACCTGGAGCACGAGGACATGGCGATGATGGCCGACTTCACGGTCGGGTGAGCCGGCTCACCCGGACGGCCGTACGCCGGAGGGCGTTCGCCGCGCCCTCCGGCACCCTTGTCCCAGCGCTGCGCGGAGCCGCAGCCCTCGAAGGTCGCCTGGTGACGGACGGAGCCGCCGCATGACCACCCCCGCCGAACGCCGCCGCACCGGGCGGGCCGCCCGGGAGCGCGTCTCCCGCTCCGAGCACGGCCGGTGGATCCCCGCCGCGGACCGGCCCGACCCGCTCGGCGTACTGGAGGCGCAGGGCGCGGACCGGGTCGCCCGGCTGCTGCCGATCCGGTACGGGCGGATGGCCGACAGCCCGTTCAGCTACCTGCGCGGCGCCGCCGCCGTGATGGCCGCCGACCTCGCGGCCTTCCCCGACACCGGACTGACCGTCCAACTCTGCGGTGACGCCCACCTGGTGAACTTCGGGATGTACGCGTCGCCGGAGCGCGCGCTGCTCTTCGACGTCAACGACTTCGACGAGACCTACCCAGGCCCCTTCGAATGGGACGTCAAGCGCCTCGCCGCCAGCGTCGCGGTCGCCGCCCGCGACAGCGGCCAGGACGACGGGCGTGCCCGGCGCGCCGCCCGGGCCGCCGTCCAGGGCTACGCGAGCGCGATGCGAAGGCTGGCCGGGCTCGGCGAACTCGACGTCTGGTACAGCCGGATCGACACCGCCGAGCTGCTCCCGCTGATCCGGAAGACCAAGCGGCGCAAGGCCGTCGAGGGCGAGCTCGCCCACGCCCGGCGGCGCACCGGTCTGCAGGCCCTCGGCAAGCTCACCGAGGAACGGGACGGGCGGCGGCGGATCATCAGCGCGCCGCCGCTGGTCGAGGAGCTGTCGAGGAGCGAACTGCGCAGCCTGGGGCAGGTGTTCAGCGACTACCGGGCCAGCCTGGCCGAGGACCGGCGGGTCCTGCTCGACCGCCACCGCTTCGTGGACGCCGCGATGAAGGTGGTCGGCGTGGGCAGCGTCGGCACCCGCTGCTACATCGTCCTGCTGGAGGGCCGGGACATCCGCGACCCGCTGTTCCTCCAGCTCAAGGAGGCCGGCCGGTCGGTGCTGGAGGACCACCTGCCGCCCACCCGGGTGGACGCCGAGGTCGCCGTCCACCACGGCGGACGGCGGGTGGTCACCGGGCAGCACCTGATGCAGGCCGCCAGCGACATCTTCCTCGGGTGGACCACCGGTCCCGCCGGGCGGCACTTCTACGGCCGCCAACTGCGCGACATGAAGGGCGCGGTGGAGGTCGGGACGCTGACCCCCTCCGGCCTGCGCGCCTACGCCGACCTGTGCGGGCGCGCCCTCGCCCGGGCCCACGCCCGCACCGGCGACCGCCTGGCCGTGGCCGGCTACCTGGGCGCCGCCGACACCTTCGCCGAGGCCGTCGCCGACTTCGCACTGCGCTACGCGGACCGTACGGCGGCCGACCACCGGGAGCTGATCGAGGCGATCGAGTCCGGGCGGATCACCGCGACCCGGGGCGTGTGAGCTCCGCCAGCCGCTCCAACTGCTCGTACCGGCCCCGGTTACGCCCCCGCCTACCCGGAGAGCCCGCACGCCGTCCTCGGTCCACAGCCGTTCGATCGCCTTCCGGCGCGCTCCGGGGTCCGGTTCCGTCCACAACGCCGCGTAGCGGTCGGCGAGTTGCTGGGCACTGGTGGTCATCGTCGACTCCCTGGGGGCCCGGTCGGTCACGCTGCGCCCCATCCTCGGAGGGGCGCAGCGGTCGGACAATTCCCGTCGGGGAATGGGCCGTTCGGAACAGGTGGTGCGGTCGGCCAGGGTGCTGCGGCGGGGCCTCAGTCGGCCCCGGGCCGGGCGGCGGCGATCAGCAGTGCCGCCGCGACCAGGGCCCCGGCGGCGCAGGCGGGCCCGAGGGCGCCGGCCGCGGTGCCGATCGTCGTCGCGGCGACCAGCGGGCCCACCGTGGCACCCGCGTTGAGGGCGGCCGTCGCGTAGGCGCCGGCGAGGGTGGGTGCGCCGGCTGCCTCGTACAGGACCCGGGTGATCAGCGTGCCGCCGACGGCGAAGGACAGCGCGCCGAGCAGGAACACCAGGGCGAACAGGGCGGCCGGCCGGCCGGCGGTGAGGGCGAGCAGCGGCCAGCCGAGCAGCAGCAGTGGCCCGGCCACGGTGACGACCAGGCCGGGGCGGCGGTCCGCCAGCCGGCCGGCGGCCGTCACGCCGGCGAAGGACCCGGCGCCGAACAGCACCAGGGCGACCGGGACCCACGGCCCGCCCGGTCCAGCGGCCCCGGTCACGAGCGGGGCGAGGAAGGTGAAGCCGCCGAAGGTCGCCGCGTTCACGAGCGCGGCGAGCAGCATCGCGCGGAGCAGCCGGGGGCGGCGCAACTGGCCGAACTCGGCGCCCAGGGCGGGGGCACCGGATATCCCGGCTGCCCCGGCTGCCCCGGACGCCCCGGACGCCCCGGGGGTGGCCGGGGCGGCGGGCAGGCCCCTGGCGATGCCGACGGCGGCGGGCAGGCAGAGCGCGGCCACGGCCCAGAAGGCGGCGCGCCAGCCGAACAGCGCGCCCAGCACCGACCCGCCGGGGACCCCGGCGACCGTGGCCAGTGTCGTGCCCGACAGCAGCACGCCGAGCGCCCGCCCCTTGCGGTCCGGCGGGACCAGCGCGGTGGCGGTGCTCAGTGCGACGGCCAGGAAGCCCGCGTCGGCGAGGGCGGCGACGACACGGCTCGCCAGCAGGACCGGGAAGCTCCCGGTGACCGCCCCCACGACATGGGCCGCCGCGAACAGCAGGACGAACCCGAGCAGACTGCCGCGCCCCGGCCGGTTCCGCGCGAGGACGGCCATCAGCGGGGCGCCGACCACCATCCCGAGCGCGAACGCCGAGGTGAGACCGCCCGCGGCCCCGAGGGGGACACCGAGGTCGGCGGCGAGGGCCGGCAGCAGGCCGGCGAGCATGAACTCCGAGGTGCCCATGGCGAAGACGGCCAGGGCGAGCAGATAGAGCGGAAGAGGCATCGAAAGACTCCGGGAGGACGGGAATCGGGACACGAACGTCCGTCTCGTCATCGCGGCCGGCCCCCGCGGGCACACCTGCCCGCCCGACCGGCCCTTCCCGGGCCCACGGTCGGATCGTCAGGAGCGGATCAGTGGTTCAGGGGGCGGACGGCGTGACCGAAAGCCCCCACCCTGTTCGCCTCAGGACTCGACATGCCCCGGACGCTACCGGACCTTCCGCCCCCGAAGCACCCGGTTTTCCGCTCGTCCGGGGAGTGCGTCACCTAGGCTTTCCCACAAGGAGGTTCGATGCCCATGGACGACGCGACGTTCGCCGCCGAAGTGGCCGAGGAGTGGCGGGCGCGGATCGACTGGGCGCGGTCCTCGGAGTCGCGCGACGAACACTCGCGTGCCATGAGCCGTCTGATCGAGACGGCCGCTGCCGAGCCGGTGCTGCGGGCGCTGTTCCCGTGGACCGCCATGGCCTGCCTGAGCGTCTCCCACTCGGCGGACTGGCGGGTCTGGGGCAGCGAGGGAATTCCCGGCATCGTGGCCTGGGGCACCGGCTTCACCGTGCTCGAACGGCACGGGCGGGACGTCGCGGAGCTGTTGGAGACGGACGACCCGGCGGAAGCCGTTGCCTACCTGGTCGTCCGGCTGCGGGAGCACCGGGCCTGAAGCGCCTGGGCGCCCGGCGGGTTGTCGGTGGCGTGTGCGAGGGTGACGGCATGCTGGCGATCGCGGTGCAGACGAACGACGCGCGGCACCTGAGGGTGACCGCCGAGGAACTGGCGGGGCTGGTCCGGCGCATCGGCGCGGGGGCCGACTCCTTCCTCGTCGTGCAGCGGACACCGGACCTGCCGGACGTCTACATCCAGGTGTGGCACAAGGACGGTGGCGACTACACGCTGGAGCACCGCGACGGCACCGCCGCCCGGCACTTCGAGGTGCGGGTGGACGGGCCCGAGGCGGTGGTCGCGGCGATGACGGGGTGGGCGCGGTACGAACCGGGCTGGGGCGACGGGCTGGCGTGGGCGCCGATGGACTTCGGGCCCGATCCGGAGCCGGTGCCCCCGCTGGTGCTGGAGGCGGACGAACGGCGGCAGTTGGAGGACCGGCTGCGGCTGACCCTGGCCTGCGGTTACACCAACCGGGCGCAGCTCGCCGAGCAGGCGGAGGAGTACCTGGTGTCGGGCGAGCGCCGCCCGCTCTCCCGGTCGCAGGCCGAGCAACTCGCCGACCGGCTCTGGCTGGAGCGGGTCGGCGTGCAGAGCGGCTGGGTCGGCGAGACGGATCCGGAGCGCCTCGCCCGTGCCTTCGCCGCCCTGGAGGGGAGCGGCATCACGGCGCGCGAGGACTTCAGCTGCTGCCGCTCCTGCGGGCAGGCCGAGATCGGTGCGGCCGGGGAGCCGGAGGCCCGGGGCTTCGTCTACTTCCACTCCCAGTGCACCGAGTCCGCCGCCGCCGGGCACGGTCTGAGCCTGCTCTACGGTGGCTTCGACGGCTCACCCGCGACCACCACGGCGGTCGGTGCGGAGGTCGTCGCCGCCCTCACGGCCGTCGGTCTGCCGACGGTCTGGAGCGGCGACCCGTCGGACGCGATCGAGATACGGCCGCTGCTCTGGCGCCGCCGGCTGGTCGGATGAGGCCGGGCGGGCGGACGGGTCGCGGAGGTTCCCGGCGATGAGCGATGACGTGCTGTCGGTGATCCCGACCGACCCCTCCTGGCAGCCCGAGCCGGTCGCCGCGGCGCGGGCGCGAGCGGTGCTGGCCGAGCTGCTGGGGGAGGACGAGGACGCCGAGCTGGAGGTCACCTGGCACGAGCGGACGACGGCGGTCGACTGCGGGGACAACCTGGAGCGGATCGGCTGCCCGCACTGCGGTGGCTCGATCGCCCTGGGGTGGTGGGGCGCTCTGCTGGAGGAGCGCGCCGATGACGGTTTCGCCACGCTCGCCGTGACGGCGCCCTGCTGCGGGGCGGCGACGACGCTGGACGCGCTGGAGTACGACTGGCCGTGCGGCTTCGCCCGGTTCGAGCTGGAGGTCTGGAACCCCGCCCAACCCTGGTTCACCGAAGGGCAGTTGGCGGCGGTGGCCGCCGCGCTCGGCCACCCGGTGCGGCAGATCAGGGCGCACCTGTGACATCCTCCCCGTCCCGCGTGACGGGGATCCGGGCGGGGCGGAGGCCCCCGAGCGGCCGCCGCCGCCCGGGGACCGGCTCAGGGCACCAGCAGTCGCAGTGCCTCCCGCCTGACCGTGACCTCGACCGGGAGGGCGGTGATGAACTCCCCGTCGGCGTAGGCGGTGATGCCCGGGGACTCGATCCGCAGGGATTCGGTGCGGAGCGTGGTGACCTCGGGGTGGTCGATGTGGGTGCCCTTGAAGAGGGTGGGGAAGAAGCGGGCGATCCGCAGGCGGGGCATCGCGTCGACCAGGGTGAGGTCGAGCAGGCCGTCGTCCGGGAGGGCCGCGGGGCTGATCAGCATGCCGCCGCCGTAGCTGCGGGTGTTGCCGACGGCGGCGAGGGTGAGTTCGCGTTCGACGACGGTGCCGTCGGCGAGGGTGATCCGGAACGGCAGGGGCCGCAGGTTGGCGAACTCGGCGAGGATGGCGAGGTTGTAGCGCATCCGGCCGCGGGGCCAGCGCAGTCGGTTGGCGCGGTCGCTGACCAGGGAGTCGAAGCCGGTGGCGAGGACCGAGCCGTACCAGCGGACGGCGCCGTCCGGGCCGGTGATCCGGCCGAGGTCGACGGTGCGGGTGCGTCCGGCGGCGATGACGTCGGCGGCGGCCTCGGGGTCGCCGAGCGGCAGCCCGTACTCGCGGGCGTGGTCGTTGCCGGTGCCGGCCGGTATGACGCCGAGCGGGACGGTGCCGTCGGCGAGGGCCTGGAGGGCGAGGTTGATCATGCCGTCGCCGCCGACCACCACCACCGCGTCCGCCCCGCCGGCCGCCGCCTCGCGGGCGAGGCGGACGGCGTCGTCGGCGGAGCGCCCGGCCTGCGGTTCGACCTCGACGCCGAGAGCGCGCAGCCGGGCGACGGCCCGGTGGGCGGCGGGTTGGGCGTGGCCGGTGCCCGCCGCCGGGTTGGTGAGAACGGCGACCCTGCGGACGGTTCTCGGGCCGGTCACGGGATCAGCTTGCCGGGGTTGAGGATGCCCGCCGGGTCGAGCTCGGCCTTGACGGCGCGCAGGATGCGCACGCCCAGGTCGCCGATCTCCTCGGTCATCCAGGGCCGGTGGTCGACGCCGACGGCGTGGTGGTGGGTGATGGTGCCGCCCGCGCCGACGATGGCGTCGCCGGCGGCCCGCTTGGCGGCGCCCCACTGGGTGAGCGGGTCCTCGCCGAGGGCGGCGACGACGGTGAAGTAGAGCGAGGCGCCGGTCGGGTAGACGTGCGAGATGTGGCACAGGACGAGCGCGCCGGGCAGGGCGCCGGTCAGGGCCTCGGTGACGGCGGCGCGGAGCCGGGCGAGGTCGCTCCAACCGGCCGCCGTCTCCAGGGTTTCGCACAGCGCGCCCGCGTTGAGCAGCGAGTCGCGCAGGTAGGGGGCGCTGAACCGGCCGTGCTCCCAGGCCCGGGCGGGCGCCTCGCCGAGCGAGGTGCCGCCGGCCGCGAGCAGCGCCTCGCGGGTGAGGTCGTGCCGGGCGGCGACCTGCTCGGCGTCGCCCTCGAAGACGGTGACGGCCAGGCAGCCGCTGACCGCCGGGGAGCCGCCGATCTGCTCGGTCATGGCGAGGTTGACCATGGTCTCGGCCTCGTCGGAGAGCCGGATGACGGTCGGGCCGGTGCCCTGCTGCTCGACGGCGCGCAGCGCCGCCGTCCCGGTGGCGAAGTCGGGGAAGCTCCACGCCTCGTAGGCCTTGACGGCGGGCAGCGGGTGGACCCGCAGGCGGACGGCGGTGATCACGCCGAGGGTGCCCTCGGAGCCGAGGAAGAGCTGGCGCAGGTCGGGGCCGGCGGCAGAGGCGGGGCCGCGGCCGAGTTCGAGTGTCCCGGCGGGGGTGACCACGCGCAGGCCTCGGACCATCTCGTCGAAGCGCCCGTAGCCGGCGGAGTCCTGGCCGGAGGAGCGGGTGGCCGCGAAGCCGCCGATGGTGGCGAACCGGAAGCTCTGCGGGTAGTGGCCGAGTTCCCAGCCGCGTTCGGCGAGCAGCGCCTCCGCGGCGGGGCCGGTGAGTCCGGCGCCGAGGACGGCCTCGCCGGAGGTCTCGTCGAGCGCGTGGAGGGAGTCGAGCCGGCGCAGGTCGAGCGAGACGACGGCCTCGAACGAACCGCGTTCGGGGTCCAGGCCGCCGACCACGCTGGTGCCGCCGCCGAACGGCACGACGGCGATCCGGCGTTCGGCGCACACGGCCAGGACGGCGGCGATCTCGGCCTCGTCGCCGGGCACGACCACGGCGTCCGGCGCGTCCTGGGGCTCGCGGCTGCGGCGGCGCAGCAGGTCGGGGGTGGACTTGCCGCCGGCCCGGGGCAGGCGGTCGCCGTCGGCGGCACTGACGTGCGCCGCGCCGACGGCGGCGGCCAGCGCCTTGAGGGCGTCGGCGGTGATCCGGGAGGGGCGCAGCACGACCTCGGCGGCGCTCGGCCCGGGCGCGGCGTCGCCGGTGACACCGAGGGCGGCGGCGAGCAGTCCCTTGATGTCGGCGGACAGCTCCTTGGCGAGGGCCGGGTCGCCCCAGGCGTCCCACTTCATCGGGGGGAGCGGCAGCGCGGCGTCGGCTGCCCCTGCTTGCGTCTCAGGTGCCATGCGTTACAGTTTCACACATCATGTCAAGTAGTAACGCCACGGCCGGAGCGCCGCGCAGCACCGACGACGCGATCCTGGACGCCGCCGCCGACCTCGTCGTCCACCTCGGCGTCCGCCGCACCCAGTTGGCCGAGATCGCGCGCCGCGCCGGGGTCAGCCGCCCGACCGTCTACCGGCGCTGGCCGGACGTCCAGGCGGTGATCGGCGCGCTGCTCACCCGCGAGATCCTGGCCACCCTGGAGGACACCTCGCTGGAGGTGCACGACCGGGAGACCTTCGTGGACCGGGTCGTCGAGGTCGCCGTACGGCTGCGCGACCACCCGGTGATCGGCGCGCTGCTCCACTCCGACGACTCCGACCTGCTGCTCCAGTACGTGGTCGAGCGGCTCGGCGCCAGCCAGCGCGGCCTGCTGGAGGCGCTGCGCACCGGCATCGAGCAGGGGCAGGCCGTGGGCTCGATCCGGGCCGGCGAGCCGACCGAGCTGGCCGCGATGGTCCTGCTGATCGCCCAGTCCACCGTCCAGTCGCACCGCATGGTCGCCTCCCTGCTGCCCGAGTCGGCCTGGCGGCGTGAACTGGCCAGAGCGCTGAACGGATACCTCGCGCCATGACGCCCACCGCAGGACCGTACGCCGGAACCACCCGACTCGACGCCCGGCGCCGAGCGATCGAGCTCGACGCGCTCGCCGACGACCCGCGCGTCGACCTGCTGGTGATCGGCGGCGGCGTCACCGGCGCCGGGGTGGCGCTGGACGCCGCCGCCCGCGGCCTGCGGACCGTCCTGGTCGAGACCCGCGACCTCGCCTTCGGCACCAGCCGCTGGAGCTCCAAACTGGTGCACGGCGGCCTGCGCTACCTCGCCTCCGGGCGGGTGAAGGTGGCCCGGGAGAGCGCCGTCGAGCGTGACGTGCTGATGACCCGCACCGCCCCGCACCTGATCCGCGCGCTGCCCCAACTGGTGCCGCTGCTCCCGGACCTGCTGCGCCCGGGCCAGGCCTCGCTGATCCGGGCGGGCTTCCACGCCGGGGACGCGCTGCGGCTGAGCGCCGGAACGCCGGGGGCCCTGCTGCCCCGGGTGCGCCGGATCGACGCGGCCCGGACGCGCCAACTGGTCCCGGCCGTGCGGACGGACGGGCTGCGCGGGGCGCTGGTCGCCCACGACGGCCAACTCGTCGACGACGCGCGGCTGGTGGTCGCCCTGGCGCGCACCGCCGCGCAGTACGGGGCGAGCGTGCTGACCAGGGTGCGGGCGCGGGAGGTGACCGGGACGTCCGCCCGGTTGGTGGACGCGCTGAGCGGCCAGGAGCTGACCGTCACCGCGGGCGCGGTCGTCAACGCCACCGGGGTGTGGGCGGGCGAGGTGGACACCTCGATCACGCTGAGGCCCAGCCGCGGCACCCACCTGCTGGTGGACGCCGCGAGGCTCGGCCACCCGGTGGCCGCGCTCACCGTGCCCGTCCCCGGCTCCACCAGCCGCTTCGTCTTCGCGCTGCCGCAGCAGCTCGGCCGGGTGGCGATCGGGCTGACCGACGAGGACGCCCCGGGCCCCGTCCCGGACGAGCCGCAGCCGACCGACGCCGAGCTGACCTTCCTCCTGGACACCGTCAACGCCGCCCTCGCCACCGCGCTGACCAGAGCGGACGTC
The DNA here is from genome assembly GCF_055584725.1 of Kitasatospora sp. NPDC101108. Classification (NCBI taxonomy): domain Bacteria; kingdom Bacillati; phylum Actinomycetota; class Actinomycetes; order Kitasatosporales; family Streptomycetaceae; genus Kitasatospora; species Kitasatospora sp. NPDC101108. Next base: position 369,931 of record NZ_JBVJLM010000006.1, on the reverse strand, counting down.
CGCGGCGCCTACGCCGGGCTCCGCCCGCTGATCGACACCGGGGGCGGCAGCACCGCCGACATCTCCCGCGAGCACGCGGTGCTGGAGTCCCCGTCCGGGATGATCACCGTGGTCGGCGGCAAGCTCACCACCTACCGGCGGATGGCCGAGGACGCGGTGGACGCCGCCGTCCGGCTGCACGGTCTGCCCGCCCGGACCTGCTGGACGGCCCGGCTGCCGCTGGTCGGCGCCCCCGGCCACCGTGACAGCCGCCCGGCCCCGGCCGGCGGGGTGCCCGCCGCGCTGCTCGCCCGGCACGGCGGCGCGGCCCACGAGGTGCTGGCAGCGGGGGAGTTGACGCCGCTGGCGGAGGGCCTGGACGTGACCCGCGCCGAGGTCGCCTATGCGCTCACCCACGAGGGCGCGCTGGACGCCGCCGACGTCCTCGACCGCCGCACCAGGATCGGCTTGGTGGCGGAGGACGCCGAGCGGGCCCGGCAGGCGGTCGAGGAGATCGTCGCGGAGTCGGCGGCCCAGTAGCGGCAACGGCGTGACCGTGACGAGGGCCGGTACGGCGATCCGCCGTACCGGCCCTCGTGCTCGCGGCGCCTGCGACTCCCGCAGGGCAGGAGTGACGTGTCAGCGCGCGGTGCGTTCCGGCATCGGGTGCTCGGCGCCCGCCAGTTCCAGCACGCAGGTCAGCGGGTGCTCCGGGAGGCCCGTGCGGTCCAGCCGTACGGACAGCGGGCGCGGCGGTTCCTCGGCGAACTGCCCGGACAGCGTCAGCGGGTAGCTGCCGTGGCCGTGGACGCGGTGGAAGGCGCACTCCTTGCCGTCCACCAGCAGCTCGGTCTCGGTGATCCAGCCGGAGCGGACGTTCACGGCGACCGAGTGCCCGCTCCGGTCGAGGTGGAAGCTGTACCGCTGGCGCATGGGAACCTCCCGCGAAGCCTCGGGACGGGCCAGGGGATCCACCGCCAGTCTAGGGCGGCCTTACCTGCGCGGCGCCCCCGGCGGTACGGTGATCGGTGTGCGCCGGGATCGGGAGCCGGGAGCCTGGATCCGGGCCGGGGGTGATCGGTTCCCCTCCCCGTCCCTGAGAAATCCCCGGGGCGGGCCCCGCCCGCAGGCGGATTCTCGTGATCTCTACAGTGCTGTAGATTCGTCCGCAGGGAGAGATCCGAGGAGGGCATTGTGGGAGTTTCGCTGGCCAAGGGCGGCAACGTCTCGCTGAGCAAGGAGGCGCCCGGTCTGAGCGCCGTGATCGTTGGCCTCGGCTGGGACGTGCGCACCACCACCGGGGCCGACTACGACCTGGACGCCAGTGCGCTGCTGTGCAACGCGCTCGGCAAGGTGGTCTCGGACCAGCACTTCGTCTTCTTCAACAACCTCCGCAGCCCGGAGGGTTCGGTCGAGCACAGCGGCGACAACCTGACCGGTGGCGGCGACGGCGACGACGAGCAGATCAAGGTCGACCTGGCCCGGGTGCCGGCCGACGTCGCCAAGGTGGTCTTCCCGGTCTCGATCTACGACGCCGACGCCCGGCTGCAGAACTTCGGCCAGGTCCGCAACGCCTTCATCCGGATCGTCAACCAGGCCAACGGGCAGGAGATCGCCCGCTACGACCTGAGCGAGGACGCCTCGACCGAGACCGCGATGGTCTTCGGTGAGCTGTACCGCAACGGCGCCGAGTGGAAGTTCCGCGCGATCGGGCAGGGTTACGCCTCCGGCCTGCGCGGCATCGCCACCGACTACGGCGTGAACGTCTGAGCCACCCGGCTCAACGGGCGGACCGGCTCGGCCGGTCCGCCCGTTCGCGTGTCCGCCTCACCTGCTCCGCGCGATCGCGTGCCCGCCGAAGCCGCCGCTGCCGGTGAGCTGGTCCCGCCACCAGGCGGCCATCGCGGGCTCGCCCATGGCCGCCCAGTCCGGCGCCGCGGTGACCTGCGCCCGGCCAAGGGTCCGGCCCAGGTTTACCAACTCCAGCCCGGCCGCCGTCCGTTCGCGGTCGTAGGCGGCCAGCAGGGGTGACCACGAGCCGCCGCCGAGGCGCCGTCCGGCCTGCTCGAAGGAGTGCGCGTCCTGGAGGGCCTTCACCGCGCCGCTGGTGTTGTGCGGGCGGACGACGGTCGCCGCGTCGCCGCCGATGAGCAGCCGCCCGGCGGTACGGTGCGGGGTCGCCAGGTCGTAGACGGGCTGCAGCAGGGTCCGTTCGCGCGGGGTCAGCGCGATCACGCCGGCCCAGTACGGCGGCAGCTGCCGTTCGGCGAACTCCCTCATGCCGTCCAGCTGTTGGTCGCTGAGGGCACCCGCGGCGACGGCGGTCGGGCCGTCCAGTAGCAGCCAGTCCGGGGTGGGCGCGTAGAAGACCCAGTTCACCTGGGTGGTGCCGGGGGTGAGTCCCGGGATGCGGTAGATCACCACCTGGCCGCCGCGGTAGCAGACGGTGATGCACTCCTCCTCCGGCCAGACCCCGGCGCCGCCGGGCAGTTCGGCCAGCAGCGCGGAGTCGAAGCTGCCGCGCCAGCACACGTACCCGGCGTACTCGGGCACGGCCTGGGGGCAGACGGCGGCGCGGACCACCGACCGGTAGCCGTCCGCACCGATCACCAGGTCGTACGAGGTGCGGGTGCCGTCGGCCTCCTCGACCCAGGCGCCGGTGCTCCCGTGGCCTCGGCCGCCCCCGTCGTCGCCGTTCTCACCGCCGTCGTCGCCGCCGTTCACACCGCCGTCGTTGCCGACGGCCGTGACGGTCGTGCCCAGCCGGTACTCCACCGCCGCGGGCGCGCTCTCGCGCAGGGCCTGCCAGAGCACCGCCCAGTGGTGGGAGTGGAAGGGGAAGGGCTGGGCCCAGAGCAGCCGCCCGCGCCCCCGGGTGTCGCCGCCCGGGCCGTCGCCGTGGCCGGAGGGCTCCCGGGTGACCCAGCTGCGCACGGTGAGCCGGTGGCGGCGGGTGTCGGGGGCGAGATGGCCGGCGTCGACCAGTTCGGCGAAGCGGTCGTTGTGGGTGCAGATCCCGAGTCCGCGGTCCTCCAGCCGGCCGGGGCTGCGTTCCAGCACCACGACCCGTTCCGCGCCGAGCCGGGCCGCCGCCCCGGCGAACGCGCTCCCGGCGATGCTGCCCCCGACCACGGCCACCGAGCCACCCCGCACCGCCGCCCCCTCTCCCCGAGCCCGCGATTCCGGCGTTGTCGGGCACGACGATACGCCGCCGGACCGGGGCGCGCGGCCGGTACGGGCATCCTCGCCGGGCAAAACCTATGCAACTAGTTGCATAGCGAGGTGGCCGTCCCCTACCCTGCGGTAACAATCCGGGAGACAACTCCCACCGACCGCCCCCTCAGGAGACGTCGATGAGTGCGACCCCCGGCAGTAGCCGCTACCCGCACCTGCTCAGCCCGCTCGACCTCGGCTTCACCACCCTGCCCAACCGGGTGATCATGGGCTCGATGCACGTCGGCCTGGAGGAGGCTCCCGGCGGCTACGAGCGGATGGCCGCCTTCTACGCCGAACGCGCGCGCGGCGGCGTCGGCCTGATCGTCACCGGCGGCATCGCCCCCAACGAGGCCGGGCGCCCCTGGGAGGGCGGCGCGATGCTGACCACCGAGGAGGAGGCCGACGAGCACCGGGTGGTCACCGACGCCGTGCACGCCGCCGGCGGGAAGATCGCCCTGCAGATCCTGCACTTCGGCCGCTACGCGTACCACCGCGACCTGGTCGCTCCCAGCGCCCTCCAGGCCCCGATCAGCCCCTTCGTGCCCAACGAGCTCACCGCCGAGCAGGTCGAGCAGACCGTCGAGGACTTCGCCCGCTGCGCCGAACTCGCCCGCCGGGCGGGCTACGACGGCGTCGAGATCATGGGCTCCGAGGGCTACCTGATCAACGAGTTCATCGTCGCCGCGACCAACCGCCGCGAGGACGAGTGGGGCGGCCCGTACGAGCGGCGGATGCGCTTCCCGGTGGAGATCGTCCGCCGGGTCCGCGAGCGGGTCGGCGAGGACTTCATCATCGTCTACCGGCTCTCCATGCTCGACCTGGTCCCCGGCGGCTCCACCCTGGACGAGGTCGTCCAGCTCGCCCAAGCCGTCGAGGCCGCCGGGGCCAGCATCATCAACACCGGCATCGGCTGGCACGAGGCGCGCATTCCCACCATCGCCACCTCCGTGCCGCGCGGCGCCTTCGCCTGGGTCACCAAGCGGGTGATGGGCAAGGTCGGCATCCCGCTGGTCACCACCAACCGCATCAACACCCCCGAGATCGCCGAGCAGTTGCTCGCCGAGGGCAACGCCGACCTGGTCTCGATGGCCCGTCCGCTGCTCGCCGACGCCGACTTCGTGGCCAAGGCGCGCGAGGACCGCGCCGACTCGATCAACACCTGCATCGGCTGCAACCAGGCCTGCCTGGACCACACCTTCAACCTCCAGATCACCTCCTGCCTGGTCAACCCGCGTGCCTGCCACGAGACCGAACTCGTCCTGGCCCCCACCAAGTTGCGCAAGGACATCGGCGTCGTCGGTGCCGGGCCGGCCGGCCTCGCCTTCGCCGTCTCCGCCGCCGAACGCGGCCACGCCGTCACCCTGTACGACGCCGCCGACAGCGTCGGCGGACAGCTGAACATCGCCCGGCGCATCCCCGGCAAGGAGGAGTTCAACGAGACGCTGCGCTACTTCCGCACCCGGCTGGCCGAGTTGGACGTCACGCTGCGGCTCGGCGCCCTGGCGACCGCCGAGCAGCTCGCCGGGGCGGGGCACGACGAGATCGTCCTCGCGACCGGCGTCACCCCCCGAACTCCCTCCGACATCCCGGGAATCGACCACCCCAGCGTGCTCGGCTACCTGGACGTGCTGCGCGACGGCGCACCCGTCGGCGAGCGGGTCGCCATCCTCGGCGCGGGCGGGATCGGCTTCGACGTGGCCGAGTTCCTCACCGACCAGGGCGACGAGGCGAGCCTCAACCCGCCGGTGTTCCAGGCGAAGTGGGGCATCGACGCGGAGTACCGCGAGCGCGGCGGCCTGCGTGCACCCGAGCGGCCGACGCCCCCGCGCAGCGTCCACCTGCTGCAGCGCAAGACCAGCAAGGTCGGCGCCGGACTCGGCAAGACCACCGGCTGGATCCACCGCACCGAGCTCAAGCACCGCGGCGTCACCATGGTCGCCGGCGCGACGTACGACCTGATCGACGACGCCGGGCTGCACTTCACCGTCGACGGCGAGCGCCAACTCCTGCCCGTGGACACCGTGGTGCTCTGCACCGGTCAGGAACCGCGCCGCGACCTCGACCAGGCGCTGCGCGAGCGCGGCCTGTCCGTGCACGTGATCGGCGGCGCGGACGTGGCGGCCGAACTGGACGCCAAGCGGGCCATCAAGCAGGGCACGGAACTGGCCGCGACCATCTGACGTCGGGCAGCCGGGGGGCTACCCGGCGCACCGGGGCCCGCAGCCGCGCGCTGCGGGCCCCGACCGCTGCCCCGACCGCTGCCCCCTCCGCGCCGTCCGTCCGCGCCGTCCGTCCGCATCGTCCGTCCGCATCGTCGGCGCTGACCTGCGACGATGCCCGCCCGCGCGCCCCGCCCGGCCCCCGGTGGGAGACTGGTGTCCTGTCCCTGCCCGAACTCTCGACCGGGGGCCAGCATGTCCCTCCCGAGGTCTCTCCGCGCCCTCACCGCCGCGGTCCTGCTCGCGGCGGCCACCGTGGGCCCGGCGGGCGCCGCCGCTGCCGACCCGGCTCCGCCGCTCCCCTCCGCCGACCAGCTGAAGTCGGCGCTGCTCGGCGTGAACGACCTCGGCCCGGACTACACCGAGGCGCCGGCCACCGAGAGCCCCAGCCCGAGCGCCGACCCGACGCCGGTCACCGGCTGCGACGCGCTCAGCGCCCTGATCAACATGCACCCCACCGCTCCCGGCCCCGCGACCCCGCACGCCGAGACCGAACTCGACGGCCCCGACGGCAACCCGATGGTGACCGAGTCCCTCACGGCCGAGGACCAGTCCAGGCTCACCAGCGACTTCAACACCGCCACCGACGCGTTCAGGAACTGCCACACCATCACCTTCAACGCCGGCACCGAGGACTCGGTGACCTTCACCGTCACCCCCGTCACCCTCGGCGACCGCCAGGACGCCCCCGCCGTCCGCCTCGACGGCACCCTCGCCGGCGTCCAGCTCAACGCCTTCGTCGGCATCGAACGCTTCGGCACCGTCGGCATGGTCTACGGCTTCTTCCAGCGCCAGTCCGCCGACGCCCAGACCGCCTCCATGCATTACCGCACCGCCGTCGCCAAGGTCGAACGCACCCTCGGCACCACCGCCGGCAGCACCACCCCACCCACCGCCTCCGCCGCCCAGGACATGTCCGTCTGAGGCCGGCGGCATCGGGCGGGAAGGAGGACGGGCGGCCGCACCCCCGTGGCGGCCGCCCGTCCTGCGTGCTACGGCAGGAACCTGACCTCCGGGAAGCGCGGCGACGGGCCGTCGAGGAGGGAGCCGCGGCGGTGGCGGAGGTGGAGGTCGAAGAAGGCGAGCGGGTAAGCCTGCTGGATGCGGACCGAGCGGTCGGCGGGGAGGGTGCCGACCATCTGCTGGACCTGCTGTTCGGGCAGGCCGAGGAGCGCGGCCACCTGCGGCATCAGCGGCGAGGCGTCGGAGTACGAGCTGTGGCGGACGCCGTCGGCCTGGATGTTGAGCCGCCAGCCGCGCAGGTGGTTCCAGAAGGTGGCGGCCTCCCGGTCCTGGTCGCGGCCGAACTCGGCGGTCAGCATCAGGAACGGGCGGTCGAGGTCGGTGACGGTGATCCCCTGCATCGGCCCGTCGATCGCGAGACCGGCCCGGACGCGGCGGTCGGCCATCATGGCGGCGGCGGTGGCCGAGCCGCCCTTCGACCAGCCGAACATGCCGATGTCGAGCGGGTCGGGGGCGCCGAGCAGGCCCTCGGGCAGGGGCTTGCCGTCGACATCGGGGTTGCGCCCGGCGGCGATGTCCTCGACGCAGTCCAGCACGAAGCGGGCGTCGGCGGCGTAGTCCCGCGGGCCCAGATTGGGCGCGCCCTCGATCCAGGGGGTGAGGACGCGGCCGTCGGGGAACTCGGTGAAGGCGTCCCAGGTGTGGTCGACGGTGACCACGACGTAGCCGTGGCTGGCGAGTTCCTGGACGGTGACGGTGTTGATGGCCCGGTGGGCGTGGGCGCCGTGCGAGTAGACGACGACGGGCAGCCGGTGCCCGGTGCGGTGGACGGGCGCGCCCAGGCGGGCCGCGGTGAGCGGGGTGGCGGAGGGCGGGAGCTTGAAACCGAGGTCGTCCAGGTAGGCCTTCATGGCGCCGTCGCTCATCCAGGGCGCGAGCGGCAGCTCGTCGGCCCGCCGGGCGGGGTACCAGACGCTCGCCATCAGCTCGCGGTAGCGGCCGGCCCCGGCGAACGGGTCCGGCCGGGAGGTGTCACGCAGGTGCAGGGCGATCGTGCCGACGCGGTGCGGGCCGGTGGGCGCGGGCAGGGTGAGCCGCCCGGACCCGGGCGCGGGCGTCGGGGCGGGGGAGGGGGCGTCCGCCCGGGCGGTGGAGGCCAGGCCGAGCGGGGCGGCGGCGCCCAAGACCAGGGCGGCTCCCAGCATGCGACGACGGGTCAGTTCGTTGGGGCTGGTGAACGGCGTGGTGTCCATGCGCCGAACGCTGTCACGCGGCCCGGGAGCCGGACATCGGCCCGCCGGTTGATCTCCCGCCCGCCCGCATTGGTCCACGGGTTTACATCCCGGGGCTGATGCGCGCCCGGTGGAAGCGGGACGTGCGCAAGCGGGGCGTGCGCAAGCGGGGCGTGCGGAAGCGGGACGTGTGGAAGCCCGGGTGCGCGGTGGGTTCCGCGGGCCCGGGCTTCGGGTGCCGGAGGGTTCTCCGGCCTTGCGCGTCAGGTCAGTTGAAGACCACGACGTCGGTGCGCATCGGCAGCGAGCTGCCCCAGTCGATGTTGATCTTGAAGGTCACGACGCCGTTGCCGGGGGCGATGCTCGACACCTGGAAGGCGGCGGCGCCGACGAAGCGGTTCCCGTTGGAGTCGATCTCGGAGGCGGTGATGACGACGGTCGAGTTGACCCCGATGACGTTCCACGGGAGCTGGAGGTTGAAGATCCCGTGCGCCGGGGTCCACGTCCACCAGGCGCGCCAGACGGCGCCGACGTTGCCGCCGATGCTCGCGAGGTTCTCGCTGTGGACGGTGGGCTGGGAGTGGTCCGCGATCTGCGGGATCTCGGAGGCGGAGGATTCGGTTGCGGTCATGGCGGCAACTCCTTGCGCCGGGAGAGCCTCAAGAGCTCTCCGAATACTCCGAGTGTCGGTCAGTATGCGGAGCGTTGCAATCACTCGTGCGGGTGAAGCTGCGGCGCGCCGCCGGGGCCCAGCGGGTCGCCGCGGCGGCGAGCGGGTGTGTCGGTGCGGCCGGGGCGGGCTCCGCCTGCTACCAAAAATCCCATGTCCCATCACCTCAGCGGCCCCAACCTCCGCTCCCCGCGCGGCGACGCCCGCCTCGACATGACCGATCTGTTCGCCTTCCCGGCGGCCGACGCGCCCGACCGCACCGTCCTGATCCTGAACGTCAACCCGTACGCGCCCACCCGGGCCGCCGAGTTCCACCCCGACGCCGTCTACCGGATCAACGTCGACAGCGACGGCGACCACCAGGCCGATGTGGCCTACTCGTTCACCTTCTCCGCCCCCGAGCGCGGCTCCGGCGCGCAGCGCGTCACCGTCCACCGGTCCACCGGCAGCGCGGCCCGGAAGCACGAACCGACCGGCGACGTGCTGTTCTCCGACGCCCCGGTGGCGTTCGGCGACGCGCCCGACGTGATCGAGGCGAACGGCCGCAAACTGTCCGTCGGCCTGCGCAGCGACCCGTTCTTCGCCGATCTCGAAGGCATCGTCAACGACTTCAGCTGGACCGGCAAGGACGCGATGGCGGACGCCAACGTCTTCGGCATCGCACTCGAAGTCCCGGACGCCGACCTCGGCCCGGAGCCGACCATCGGCGTCTGGGGCCGGGTGAGCCTGCGGCAGGACGGTCAGCTGGTCTCCGTCGACCGGGGTGCCCACCCGTCGCTCACCGCGTACTTCAACGTCGAGGAGGTGAAGGACGCGTACAACGCGGGCGAGCCCGCCGACGACTGGGACACCTATCGCGAGGCCTGGACGGCCGTCCTCCAGCACACCGGCGACTACACCACCGAGGCCGCCACCGAGACGCTGAAGCTGGTCCTGCCGGACATCCTCCGCTACGACCGTTCCCGCCCCGCCGGATACCCCAACGGCCGCACCCTGGTGGACGACGTGACCTCGGTCCGGCTCACCATGGTCTCCGGCGGCAAGATCACCAGCGACCACATCGGCCCGCACACCGACCTGCTCCCGGCCTTCCCGTACCTCGGGCACCCGCATCCCGTCAAGTAGGGCTGCTGGCAGTGGAGTTGACCGTCCCGGCTGCGATGTCCCGCGCCGGGCCGGTCGCGTCCGCTCAGGCGGCGGACTTCCGCTCAGCGCGCAGCAGCACCGCGATCACCGCGACCAGCAGCAGGCCGACGGCCGCCAGGCCCCAGAGCACCGAGTGGAAGGCGGAGTCGTAGGCGCGGGCGAGGAAGTCGGCGAAGCCCGTACGGTCGGTCGCGCCCGAGAGCGCGGCGGCGCCGGTGAGCTCGCCCCCGGCCGCCCGATCGGCGACCCGTGCGGCGTCGGTGGCCCCCGGGAACCCGTCGACGCCGTCGCCGACCCGCCGCCCGAGCACGGTGGCCAGCGCCGAGCCGTACACCGCGACGGCCACCGCCTCGCTGCCCAGGCGCAGGGTGTTGAGGAAGCCCGCCGCCATGCCCGCCTTGGCCGGGTCGACCAGCGCCAGCGCCTGGCCGTCGACCAGCCCGGCGGACAGCCCCATCCCCGCGCCGGTGACCAGCATCGGGGCGGCGAGGACCACCACCCCCACCGAGGGGGAGAGCACGGTGAGCGCCAGGTCGCCGAGCAGCAGGCAGGCCAGGCTCAGGAAGATCAGGGTGAGCGGGCGCACGCCGCGGCCGACCAGCCCGGCGGCGAGCATCGGGCAGACCAGCACCGGGGCGGTCAGCAGCAGCATCAGCAGACCGGCCGTGCCGGTGTCCCGGCCGGTGACGGCGGTCAGGTAGCTCGGCAGGTAGGTGAGCAGGGTGACGAAGCCGAAGGAGGCGGCGACCGGGACGAGGCACAGGCCGACGAAGCGGCGCTCGCGCAGCAGGCTCAGGTCGAGCATCGGATGGGCGCTGCGCCGCTCGACGGCGGCGAAGACGGCGAGCGCGGCGACGGCCCCCGCCAGCAGGCCGAGCACCCCCGCACTGCCCCAACCCCACTGGGAACCCTGGACGATGGCGGTGGTCAGCAGCACCATGGCGAGCACGAACAGCGCGCTGCCGGGGACGTCGAGCCGACCGCCGCCGGCCTGCGGCGGCACGGCGCGGGAGAGGGCGGGCAGCGCGAGCAGCACCACGGCGAGCGCGACGGCGTGCGCCGCGAACACCCAGCGCCAGCCGAGCCCCTGCACCAGCGCGCCGGCCAGCGAGGGGCCGACGGCGACGCCGATGCCCGCGACGGTGCCGAACAGGGCGAAGGCCCTGGCCCGGTCGGGGCCGTCGAAGACGGTGGAGAGGATCGCGGCCCCGCAGGAGAAGATCGCCGCCCCGCCGATCCCGGTCAGCGCGCGGGCGGCGTCGAGCAGGAGCACGTCGGTGGCGACGACGCCGGCGAGCGAACCGGCGGCGTAGAGCACCACCCCGGCCGCGAAGGCCTTCACCCGGCCGACGACGTCGGCGACCGAGCCCCAGACCAGGGTGAAGCAGGCGAACGCGACGTTGAAGGCGTTCACCACCCACTGCAGCGGGGCCAGGCCCGCGTGGGTGCTGCCGCCGATGTCGGGGAGCGCGACGGCGGTGCCGGAGATGGACATCGGGACGACGAACACCGCGAGCAGGACGGCCGCGAGGGTGAGCGTGCGGCCGGGGCTCCGTCGAGTGTCCTCCGTGGTGCGCGGGATCGTGCTTGCTGGGCTCATGAGGGCAGCACTCCAGGCTCGGACCGGCCAGGGCATGGCCAGGTACGGGTTTGATCGAACCTTAAGCTGCCATGGCACCGAGGTACGATGCAACCCATACCTCTGCCCCGCCCAGGGAGGACCGGCACCGATGCCCGACGAAGAAGGCCACCCCGCCGTCGACGAACTCGACCTGCGCACCGTGATGAGCGCCCTCGCCGACCCCCTGCGCTACGGGGTCGTCACCGCCCTGCTCCGCGAGGCCGACGGCACCGCCCGCACCTGCGCCTCCTTCAACCTCCCCGTCTCCAAATCCACCCTCACCCACCACTTCCGCGTGCTGCGCGAATCCGGCCTGGTCCGCCAGGTCGACCGCGGCAACAGCCGCGCCGCCACCCTGCGCCGCGCCGACCTCGACACCCGCTTCCCGGGCCTCCTCGACCTGCTGCGCGCCGAGATCCCCTCAGCCGACCCGGCCCATGAGCGGTGAATGATTGGCGCCGACACGCGCGCGGCGAGGCGCCCGAAGACGCCTCGCCGCTGTACTGATTCGGTTCACCCATGGTGAACTTTAGAAGAGCTCCAACAGTGGAGAGTTGAGCATCGGCTCCATATTGGCCGATGTGAAGTAGGCCGCGAATGCGATGACGGCAGGGTCCTGACTCGTGAAGATCCACGTTTTGCCGTTAGTCGTGGCGCATTCTCTTCCTGAACCATCGCGGACGACGTACCGAGGCCATTGCGCGCGGGCCTCAAGTCGGACGTCCCCTGCGGTCATCGCGATGTACCGTCGCGATGACCGCAACCCGCGTGCGCCGTTGAGGCGGCCTGGGATTCCCTGGAAGGCGACGTCGATTCCGGTGGCTACCTGCCTTCTGGCGCCATAGCCGGGTGTGCCCATGTTGTTCACCACGAGGAGTTCGGCTCCGTCTAGGAGGAACTCCCAGCGCTCCAGAATCTGCCCTGAGACATCGAGCTCTCCCATCGGTCCCCGGACAATCTCAAGCACTCCGAGCGGGGAGGTCATCTCTGCGAGTTTTGCTCGCTCCTTCGCCCGTTTCCGCCATTGAGTTGTGGGAACGAGAATCTTGAGTTCCATTGCTACTCCGAATACTTGCCACTGATCTCGACGCTCGGTGGGGCGTACAACCGGACGCCCCACCGAGCAGCCAGGCCATCGGTAGTTCACCGCCACTGATTCAGACGGCGGACTGGTCGAACAATCCGGCGCGACCCTACCCGAGGGGCCCGAACATCAGCTCCACCAACGTTTGATTCGGTTGATCACCAAACCCAACGGAGATGTTCCGGTAACGGATCGGAATCCTCCCGCCCAGCCACCGCCCAGGGCTGACTTGCCGGCGTAGCCACCGATTTCGCGGTCGGAGGGACGGTATCCGAGGAATCCGTCTGCGCCGACGTGTGCGGGCGTTCCCACGACCACGCCGATCACAGCACCCGCTGCGAGCATGCAGCCGAGACCCGCTGTGGCCCCGCAGAAGGCCGCGGCACCTATTCCGGCTACGAAGCCTGTTCCGAAGCTGACGCCGAGGTGGGTGAGGTAGCGCTTGTTCCACCGCTTCTTCACCTGGTTCGAGACCCAGCCCGAGGCTTGATTGCTCCACCTCTTGGCCGTGCTCACGGTCGACCTGGTCCAGGTCTTGGCTGTGCCCGCCGCCGACTTGACCGCGCCTACGGCCTTGTTGAACGTGCGGCCGCCCGCGCAGCCTCCGCCCTTGCGGTACTTCAGGCAGAAGCGACCGTCGAGGTCGTAGTTGTTGATCGGATCGCCGAAGCCGTACTCGTAGGCGTTGGCGCTACCGCCCGGGACCGGGTCGGTGGACAGGAAGCGTCCTGCGGCCGGGTTGTAGAGGCGGACGCCCATCAGGACCAGGCCGTCCTGGGCCTCGCCGGAGCGCTGCTTGCCGCCGAGCCATCCGTAGCGGGTGGCGGGCTGGCCTGCGGCCGGGTTGCCGTACTCGTCGGCGTCGAGGAGGACGGGCTTGGTGAGGGCGGGGTCGGTGGTGAGGACCACCGAGCCGAAGAGGTTGGTGAGTTGGAGCTTGGTCTCTCCCTTGTCGGTGGTGGCGGCGGCGAGGTCGCCGTCGATGCCCGGGACGTTGCGGGTCCAGGCGCCGGTGGTCGGGTCCTCGACGATCCAGCGGGGGCTGTCACCGTCGCCGCCGTAGTGGTTGAGCTTGGTGAGGGTGTTGGACCAGGTGCCGTCGGCCTGCTTCTTGGCGGTGGTGCTGCCGTTGAAGCGGCCGACCGGGTCGACGGTCCAGGTCTGCCGGGTGTCGGCGGTCTCCTGGGAGGCGACCAGGTCGTCGACCCGGTAGCCGATCGCGGTGCCGGACGGCGTGCTCACCGTGCGGCCGAACGCGTCGTACTGATAGCCGGGATCGGTGATCCGGTCGGCGCTGTCGTACGTGGAGGAGGCCGTGGTGGCGCCGGCGGTGGCGCAGGTGCCGTCGCCCGCCGGTCCGGAGACCGCCTTGGCCGTGCGGTTGTAGTGGTTGTCGTAGGTGTAGACCCGGGTGGTGCAGCCGCCGCTGACGGTGCCCTGTTCGGCCTTGACCAGGCGGCCCAGGCGGTCGTAGCCGTAGCTCTTGTTGCCGGTGCCGGTGCTGTCCTTCATCACTTGGCCCTGGGTGGAGACCTCGTTGGTCTGTGCCCAGACCACGGCGCCGTCGGAGGCCCGGGTGTAGGTGCGGGTGACGGCCTTGCCGGAGGCGTTGAGCGTGTCCTTGCGGACGATGCCGCCAGGGTAGGTCTGCTCGACGAGCTGCCCGTCAGGGCTGTACTTGGCGGTGAACTCGCCGGCCTTGCTGTCGGTCACCGAGGTGAGCAGGCCGCGCGGTTCCTTGGCCCGGTCGTAGGTGAAGGACAGCGTGCCGCTGGGGTCGGTGACCTTGACCGGCTTGCCGAACTTGTCGTACTCGGTGGTGGTCGTCGCGCCGTCGCCATCGGTGTAGGAAACAATGTGGCCGAGGACGTCGCGGACCGTGCTGACCGACTGGCCGCCCGTGGTGACCTTGACGGTGTCACCGGTGGCGGGGTCGTACGTGGTCTCGGACTTCGGCACGGCCACGCCCTCGTCGCCGGTGGTCTCCGTGGAGACCGGGCGGTCGACCGCGTCGTACACCGTCACGGTCTTGCGGGTCTTGCCGGCGTTGGTCTCGACGACCTCCTCCGGCTTGCCGCCGCGTGAGTACCGGGTGACCTGCTTGACCGGAAGGGTGGTCGGCATCCGGGCGGAGTCCGCGCCGGTGACCGCTGCCCCCGGGGAGGTGCTGCAGACCAGGCCCGCCCACTCCGGACGGTTGGCGCAGGCGGGGTCGGCCGCGTTGGCACCTGCCGTGTAGTACGCGGTCTTCACGGTGCCGGCGTCCGCGGCGTCGTTGCCCGGCACGCGGGTTTCGACGGTGCGGCCCTGGGCGTCGTAGCTCGTCGTGCTGGTGAGCTTGGCGCCGAGGGCGTCGGTGGTGACCGAGGTGGGCTTCTTCAGCGTCCAGCCGGAGGTGCCGCCGATCGGCGTGGCGTAGCCGTTCCTGGTGACGCGCAGCTCGACGTCATCGGCGTAGCCGTCGATGCGGGCGCCGTCGGTGGCGGTGGTGACCAGGTGGTAGGTCTGGCCGTCGGGCTTCCCTTCGTCGTAGGTGTTGGTGTTGTGGTCCCGGGCCACGACCGAAGTGCCGGCCGGGAGGGTCGGGTTGACGGTCGCCTTGGTGAGCGTGACGGTGTCGATGCCGGTGTGGAAGCGCTCGCCGCTGCTGGCGGCGTTGGTGTCGACCAGGGTGAGCTTGAGCTCGTGGTCGCCGCGCGCCAGGTGCACCGACTGGCCAACGGTGTACGGGGCGATCACGGCGGTGGCGCTGTAGGTGTCGATCGGCTGGCCGACGTTCTGGCCGTCGATCGCCCACTGGATGACGCCGTGGTCGCTGTTTTTGGTGAGCTGGCCGGAGAGGACGTAGTCCCCTTCCTCGGGAACACTGACCCGCATGCTGTCGAACGCGCCCGCCGCCGTTCCGCGGACGCCCAGGTGTGCGCCGCCGGACCAGATCAGGCCGCAGCAGTTGCTGTCGACCTGCACCTTGGTGTTGGTGCCCAGCTGCGGCAGCTTCTCGGCCTCGGAGGTCACGGAGACCGGGGTGGTCTGACCGTTGACCTGCTCGGCGAGCGCGGCACGGTAGACCGGACCGAGGGTCTCCGCCACGTCCTGGCCGTCGGCCGTGTAGACGGTGCGCGAGTCCAGCAGCCGGGCCCGCGAGGCCGAGTCCGTCGGCAGGTTGAGCTCGGCCGCGTACTTGTCGGCGTCCGCGTGGGTGCCGAGGGCGATGGAACGGTTGGTCGCCTCCAGGGTACGTACGACGTGGCCGTAGCGGTCGTACTCCTTGGTGTCGATGTCACCGCCGGGGGTGATCGACGGGGTTGCGGTGTTGACCTCGTTACCGGAGGCGTTGAGATAGTGGACGCTGGCCGGCTTGTAGCCGTCCGGGCCGGGTTTGGCGGCCGAGGCCGTGCTGGTGCCCGGGTCGTCCTCGGCGTCGAACACGGCGGTGGCGTCCGTTGGGGCGTCGGTCTGCGCCCACTTGGCCACCTCGGCGCCCGACAGGTCGTACGGGCCGCCGGCGCCACGGGTCAGCGGCACGTCGTACACGACGGTGGCGGCGGTCTCCCCGACGACCTGGTCCTTCGAGCCCTGCGCCAGCGCGGCACGCCGCACCTTGAGCAGACGGCCCGGGTCCTGGTCGGCGGCGGCCTTGCCGTAGTCGAAGCTCCACGGCAGCTGACCGGCCGGGGTGGCCCGCGTGAGGCGACCGGCGTCGTCGTAGCCGTAGGTGATCTTCAAGGGGGTGGCCAGACGCGGGTTCCACGCCTCGGCCAGGCGGCCACGGTCGTCGTACGCGTAGCGGGCGACTTCGACCGGCTCCTGCTTGGAGGTGGCCGGGTTCCACGACCAGGCCTTCACGGCGCGCACCCGGTCCAGATAGTCACCCGGGGCCGAAGTCGTGGCAGTGGTGACCTTGGCGTAGTCGTACTCAAGGACGTGGCAGCCGCGCGGCAACGGGTCGACCGTGCAGCCGTTGACGTCGTCCACGCCCGGCTCGACAGCCGGGATGACGCGCTTGACCATGGAGCGGCCGTCGGTGGTGTCGTACTGGTACCGGGTCGTCGAGCTGGCCTCCGGGCCGGTCTCGCTGACCACCTGGTAGATGTTCGAGCCGGCCTGGCGGGCGAAGACGGTCCTGGAGCCGTCCAGCTCGGTCAGCTCGTAGGTGGTGCCGGCGGTCTGGACGTCCCAGATCTGGTTCGGTCCCGCCCAGCAGGTCCAGATCGTGCCGCCCTGGTAGGCGTCCAGGCACTTGCCCGAGTGACGGTTCATCACCGTGTTGTCGGTGCGGACCTCCCATTGCTGGTTGTCACCGCCGTTGCAGCCCCACAGGGTGAGCGGGGTGTTGTCGCTGAGCTGGCCCCACGGGTTGTCCAG
Organism: Kitasatospora sp. NPDC101108; assembly: GCF_055584725.1. Lineage (NCBI taxonomy): Bacteria > Bacillati > Actinomycetota > Actinomycetes > Kitasatosporales > Streptomycetaceae > Kitasatospora > Kitasatospora sp. NPDC101108. Next base: position 353,436 of record NZ_JBVJLM010000006.1, on the reverse strand, counting down.
GCAGTACCCCAGCAGGCGCAGGGTGAGGTCCTCGCCGCGGGTCCACTGCTGGTTGGCGGCGCCGGTGCAGGCGGCCGACTGCAGCCTCGCACCGTTGCCGGCGGCACCGTTCGGCACCTCCAGGCATTGGCCCGAGGCGGACAGGACCATGGCGCCGGACTTGGCCGGGACGGCCTTGAGCGTCATGGACTCGGCGCCGGGCTCGGGGAAGAACGTCCCGTCGTTGCCCTTGGCGAAGGTCAGCGAGCTGTCGTCATTGCCCTTGATCTCGACCAGGTCGGACTGGGGGAAGGAGAGTGAACGCAGTTCCGATCCAGTGCCCGCGTCGGGGCCGCCCGCCCACTGGGGGCCGAAGGGCGCGACGATCTCCTTCAGCGACAGGTCGTCGAAGAAGACCTGCTTGCCTGCCACGGTGAAGCCGTTGTAGAGGCGGAAGAAGGCCTCGGTGGCGTCGGCCGGGACCGTCAGGTCAACGGTCAGCTGCTGCCAGGCGTCGGTGAAGGCCGCCTTCTCAGAGGTGATCTTGCTGTAGCCGGCCGGGGTCTTGACGAAGCCGGCGAGCCGCAGTCCGCGGTCGGCGAAGTCCGGGTTCAGCCCGGTGGCGCCGGGAACGTAGATCCAGCCGGTGAGGCGGTAGGTGCGGCCCGGCTTCATCCCCAGGGACAGGGTGTGGTCGTCCGGACCGATGCTCGCAAAAGAGTCCAGCTGCCCGTTCGAGGTGACCAACAGCGAGTCGGTGGAGCTGTCGTGGCCGCGTGCGGTCGAACGCGAGAGGTTCGCCTGACCGGGCGCGAACCCGCTGGTGTCGGTGCCGACCTGACGCTGGTTGAGCGTCAGCCGCTCGCCCTGGGGCTGCCAGCCGCGGGCGAGGTCGCGCGAGGAGGCGGTGCGGCTCACGGACATGCCGAACTCGCCGGCGTCCGTCGTGCTGGTGGTGAAGTCACCGGTGAGCAGGTTCACCGAACCCGGTCCCACCTGGGTGGTGGCCGCACCGTCCGCGTTGCGGTCCACTGTCATGGTGTTCCAGACGGTGGTGTAGCCGTTGCCCGAACCGTCCTCGGGGAAGAGCACCGCCCGGACCTGGACGACGCCACCGACCTGGCCGAGGGTGTCCAGCACGTTCCAGTTGGCGTGGGTACCGAGGTCCGCGAGGCGCGGCTTGTCCTCGGTGACCGGGGTGTTGTCCGCCTTGGTGAGGTTGGCGCGCGGGACGTTGTACTCCGTGGCGCCGGGGCCACGGCGGTACTGGTAGACCACCCGCTTGAACTGGGTCTGCGCGTCGACGGAGAGCTTGACGCGCTTGGCGGACTGGGTGCCGTTGACCGGCGAGCTGATGCCCGCCTGGCCGACCTGGAACACGTAGGACGCGGGCGGGGACAGGTTGCCCGCACGGTCCTTGGACTGCACGCTGAGCACGCGCCGGCCCTCGGTGGTCGGCGTGATCGACGTGGTCAGGGCGCCGGTGGCGGTGACCGTCACCGGGGTGCCGCCGTCCAGGGTGTAGACGTAGGCCGCGGTGTCGTCGGTGCCCGGGGCGGGCGAGAAGGTGAACGAGCCAGGCTGATTGGTGGTGCCGTGCCAGAGGCCGTCCGACGGGTAGTCCGCCGAACTCACGAACGGCGTTCCGGGCTTGACGGTGTCGGCGACGACGTTGGTGCCCACCCAGCCGGAGCGGGACTTGCCGTCGTCGAGCATGGCCCAGATCGAGTACTGCACGCCCTCATCGAGCCGGGCGATGCCGTAGTCGGAGGGGCGGACGGTCGCGACCGCGCCGTTCGGGGTGTCCCGGACGACGGTGCCGAGGAAGGTGCCGCCGCGCCACAGATCCAGGTAGACCTTCAGCGGGTCGCCGTCGGGGTCGGCCGCCTGCACCTGGAAGCGCGGGTTCGGGTCCGAGGTGTAGCGGGGGTTGCCCTGCTGCGAAGGCAGCACCTCGACGGTGCCGGGGGTGGCCGGGACGGTGTTGTAGGTGATCGAGACGTACGGCGGCCAGTTGCCCTCGGCGGAGCTGAAGCGCTTCCAGGACAGGCTGCTGGATTCGTCCGCCGCCTTGAGGGCGAAGCCGTAGTCGGTGTAGCCGAACCCCGCGAAGTACCGGATCATCTCGGTGACGTCGGCCTTGGCCCAGAACGTTCCGCCGGCGGCGTAGCAGTCGTAGCTGTCACCGTCGCCGGAAACGTCGTAGGTGTCGTTCGACGTCGCCCACTTGCTCTCCATCGCTGGCTGGTTGCCCCAGCGGGCCCACGAGCCCGCGCCGCGAGCGTTCCAGACCTCCCACTGCTTCGGGGTGCAGGACGCGGAGTGGTAGTTGGCGACGTTGAGCGTGGCGCCCAGGATCTGCTTGCCGTTGAACGGGCCGCCCGGGATGGTCAGGAACGACCGGGCCACGACCTTGCCGTCGTAGCTGCCCAGCTTGAGGTCCGTCGACGCGGAGGCGTCGAAGTTCTCGTTGGTCTGGACGTACGTGTCGAAGGTCGTGCCGACGTCCACCACCGGGTCGATGGTGACCGGGAACCGGGTCCTGGAGTCCGCGAGGAAGGCCGCGTCCGGGGTGAACACCAGCTCGGTGTCGGCGCCCTTGCCACGCAGCTCCATCGTGACCGCGCCGCGGTTCAGGTGCTCCTGAGAGGCCGGGTCGACGGTGGCGTCCCACATGACGGGGGTCGGGATCCGGACGGTGACTTTGCCGCTCGTCTTGTCGAGCAGCTGGATCGAGCCGTCCTGCTGCGGGGCGACGGTGAGGCCGGTGGTGTCGAGCGGGATCGTCACGGTGCCGGTCTGGGCGACGGCGGCACGGTCCTTGACGATCAGGAACTGCTCGAAACCGGTCCGGGTGGCTTCCAGGACCAGGTCGACGCCCGGGCGGGCATCGACATACGTGGCCTTGTTGCCCTCCAGCTTGGGCCTGGGCAGCTTGCCGAGCCAGCCGAACTTGACCTGCTGCTCACCGGTACCGATCTTGACCAGCTCGCGCTCGGCGGGCTTGGGGTCGGCAGGCTTCGAGTCGGCGGGCTTGGGATTGGCGGCCGGGGCCGCGGCCAGGCGGGCACCGCTGCGGGAGGCCCGGGTCGCCCCGGCCGACGGCGAGGCTGACGGCGAAGCCGAGGGTGTGGCGGACGCGGTGACCGTCGGTGTCACGCTGGGTGCGCCGGTGGCAGTCGGTGTCGCACTGGGCGTTGTTGCCGTCGGGGCAGGCGCCGGCGCGGTGCTGGGAGCGGCTGTCGGAGTCGTCGTCGGAGTCGTCGTCGGGGCGATACTCGGCAGGCTGTCGCCCACCGCTACCCCCGCGTCGCCGCCCTCGAAGACCACCCCGCCCGGGTGGGCCTTCGGTGTCACCTTGCCGTCGGGCGTCTGCACCAGCGTGGTGTCGACGGGCACCCACGCCTCGCCGACCTTCATCCGGATCGGTCCGGTGGACCGGTCCGAGGTGAGGGTGCCGTCGGGGTTTGCCCACAGGGTGGTGAACTCCGTGCGCGCACCGGTGACTTCGATGCGCCGCTTCTGCAGTCGGGCCGACAGCAGGGCGGACGCCTCGTCGGACGCCTCGGTGGCAGGAGTGACGGGGGGCGCGGGTGGCGTGGGCGCGGCGACCGCCGGGGCGGCGCTGATCGCGTCCACCGCCACGCCGGTCTGAACCAGCAGACCGAGCGTCAGGAGCGCGGCTATTCGGCGCGTCCTACGCGTGGAGAAGGCCCCGTCCGTGGAACCGGACGAGGCCTGAGACCGTCGTGACATCAAGACTCTCTCAAGAGATTGCCATTGTTTTGGATGACTTCCGTAAAAGCCGAGTGACAATCTCTCATTCCTGGCGGACCCTCAATGGCCAGTCAGGATGAAGATTCCGTAACGGATTGCTTCCGCAAGGTGTTCATGGAATGGCGATTCATCAGCAATGCAATGAAATGTCGGAAATGCCGTCAGTGCCGTCAGCGCCCCGTCGGCCTGTGGGGGCGTCCGACCCGTGCGCTACGCCGGTTCGTACGTCGCCCGGCGGACCAGGGCCTGGGCTCGCGTGCCGTCCATGGGGTGGGCGAAGAGGTAGCCCTGGCCGAGGGGGCAGCCCATGGCGGCCAGCAGGTCGCGCTGGTCGGGGTGTTCGATGCCCTCGGCGATGACCTGGACGCCGAGGGTGTCGGCGATGCGGGTGATGCCCTCGACCAGGGCGTACTGCTGGGGGGAGTTGCCGAGGCCGTCGATGAAGGACTTGTCGATCTTCAGCAGGGAGATCGGGAACTCCCGCAGGTAGGAGAGGGAGGAGTAGCCGGTGCCGAAGTCGTCGATGGCGAGGCCGATGCCGAGGTCGCCGAGGGTGTCCATGTCGGCGCGCAGCCGGTCGTCGCGGCGCATCAGGACGGATTCGGTGAGCTCCAGGACGAGGGTGCGCGGGTCGATGCCGGAGGAGGCGAGGGAGCGGCGGACCACGTCGACGAACCCGGCGTCAAGGAACTGGCGGGCGGAGACGTTGACGTTGACCCGCAGCGGGGGGAGCCCGGCGGCGGCGCGGGCGGCCGAGCTGGCGGCGTGCCAGGCGGCGGCCTCCTCGACGGCGCGTTCCAGGACCCAGGCGCCGAGCGGGACGATCTGGCCGCTCTCCTCGGCGAGGGCGATGAACTCGTCCGGCAGCACCATGCCGCGCCGGTCGTGCGGCCAGCGGACCAGGGCCTCGAAGGCCACCAGGTCGCCCGTCCGCAGGTCGACGATCGGCTGGTAGTACAGCTGGAAGGCCGATTCCGCGATGGCGGAGTCCAGGTTCTCGTTCAGCTCGTGCCGCTCCACCAGTCCCGCCTGCAGCGCCGGTCGGTAGTGGCACCACTGGCGGCGGCCGGCCGCCTTCGCCGAGTAGAGCGCGAGGTCCGCGTGGGTGAGCAGTTCGGCGGCGTCCACGCTGTCCTCGGTGGTCGCCACGCCGATGCTGGCGCTGACCCGGACCGCACCCGCGCTGAGCTTGAACGGCTCCGTGAACACCGAGAGCACCGCGCCCGCGATGGTGTCCACGTCGGTCGGGCGCACCGCGTCCTCGACCAGGACGGCGAACTCGTCGCCTCCGAGCCGGGCGGCGGTGTCCGAGCTGCGCAGCGCGGTGGAGATCCGCAGCGAGACGGCGACCAGCAGTTCATCGCCCACCGCGTGGCCCTGGGTGTCGTTGACGACCTTGAAGTCGTCCAGGTCGATGAACAGCACCCCGGTGACGGCCCCGCTGCGCTCGCCGCGCGCGAGCGCGTGGCCGACCCGGTCCTGGAACAGCACCCGGTTGGCGAGGCCGGTGAGCGAGTCGTGGAAGGCCCGGTGGGTCAGCTCGCGCTCCATCCGGCGCTGTTCGGTCACGTCGCGCAGGGTGAGCACCAGTCCGCCGACCGTCGGGTCGTCGCGCAGGTCGGTGTAGCGGACCTCGGCCTCGATCGGGGTGCGGTCCTGGCGCAGCAGCCGCCAGTGCTCGCGCGGCTGGTCGCCCCGGGGCGGGTCGGCGGAGCCGCGCATCCGGGCCAGCGCCTTGCCGACCTCCCGGCTGTCCTCGGGCGGGACGAGGTCGGTCAGCTGGGTGCCGTCCAGATCGGAACGGCCGAGCACGCGCTCGGCGGAGGAGGAGGCGTAGCAGATGCCGTCGTCGGCGTCGAGGATCAGGATGACGTCGCTGGCGTTCTGCACCAGGGTGCGGAAGTACAGCTCGCTGTCGCGCCGGGTGATCTCCTGGCTCAGCACCAGGCGTTCGACGGCCAGGGCGGCCTGGGAGGCGAGGATCTCCAGCGAGCCCCAGAGGCTGGTCAGCTCCTGCTCGGTGCCGGTGACCACGAGCGCGCCGATCAGCGGGTCGCCGGAGAGGCGTTCGGCCAGCATGAGGGGGCAGACCAGAGCGGCGGGCATGCCGCCGAGGTGGGCGGGCAGGTCGACGGAGCCGACGGGCAGCAGGCGGGTCTCGCGGTGGGCGGCGAGGCGGGCGAGGACCTTGTCCTCCTCGGGCGCCGCGGAGCCCACGCCGGAGTCGGGGTCCACGCCGTCCTTGCCGTTGCCGGCCCGCCGGACGTGCAGCACCCCGGACTCGGTGACCGCGAGCAGCGCGACGTGCCCGCGCTCGGCGGGCATCAGGGTGGAGGCGGCGGTCTGGACGGCGTCCGCGACCTCCGCCACGGTGACGGCCGCGGTCAGCCGGGCGCCCGCCTCACGCAGCGTCCGCTCACGGGCCACGGCCTGGCGGCGGGCGTCCACCACGACGGCCAGCCGGGCCAGCACCAGCAGGTAGAGCAGGGCGGAGAAGGCGCCGATCACGCCCGCGTTGGCGGTGTTCCCGGCCAGCGACTCGATGATCAGGATGGCGGGCGCGATCAGCGAGGCCATGGTCAGCAGGGCGAGCCGGGTGGCGGAGAGGTCGGGCTGCTGGGTGGGGACGGGCCTGGTCAGCTCGACCATCGAGGGGTGCAGCGCGGCCGCGCCCCAGGCCGCGTAGAAGGCGGCCCAGCCGAGTTCGATGCCGGTGCCGATCCGCCAGGTGCCGTGCAGCTGGATCAGTCCGTAGAGGACGTCTGAGGTGAGCAGGCCGAGGGCGCCGACGGTGAGCAGCTGCAGGGAGCGGGAGTTGCCGCCGCGGGGCGTCAACAGCCGCAGCAGCAGGGCGAGCACGATCACGTCGCCGAGCGGGTAGGCGATGGAGACGGCCTTCTGGAACCAGGTGAGGTCCGGGTTCAGGGCGTACGGGAGGATCAGGTAGATCCAGACGAGCAGGGCCAGGCCGAGGGTGATGATCAGGGCGTCGAGCAGTCCGGCGCGGTCCTGACGGGCCGTGCGCCAGCGGATGAAGCCGAGCAGGCCGATGGCGTACAGCACGAACTCGGCGAGGTAGAAGCCGTCGGCGACGGAGGGAAACGGGTTGTGCAGGTGCAGGATGTCGAGTTGGAGGGCCTGCACCGCCTCACCGGTGGTGAAGCTGAGGTTGGCCAGCGCCAGCAGGTACCAGAACAGTGGGTGGCGGGGGCGGTTGAGCCGGACGCCGACCACGACGGCGGCGACGCCGCCGAGGCCCATGCCCGTCCACCAGATGATCCGCAGCCCGGGGTCGGCGAAGTAGATGCCGGTGAACAGCACCATCCAGCACAGGTAACACACCATCAGGCGTTGTCGCCGGAGAGTCAACGAGGCTCCCTCCTCCGCGCCGCCACCCCGCCGCAGCGGCGGGGGAGTTCGGGCGGGGACGGGTCTGTCGGGACCGTTCCACCCACGGACCGGCGGCGTCCGGCGGGTTGAGCGCCGGACGTTGTCGGTGTTCCGCGAGTGCGTATAGTCGGAAATGTCGCACCTCCCAGCATTCTGCCGCTTCAGCAAGAGGTCAAGCCGGTGGACGACGCAGCCGACAGCGCAAGGGGCGTACGCCCGGATGTGAACTCCGGGCGTCACGCCGTGGTACGGAACGACGACGGTCAGTATGCGATCTGGCCCGGGGACTTGACGCTGCCGGCCGGGTGGCGGCAGGTGTACGGGCCGACCGGGCGGGCGCAGTGCCGGGCCTGGGTGGAGCGGAACTGGACGGACCGGGACCCGTCCGGGCGGGACCGGGTGGAGCGGGACCGGCAGCAGGCGTTGGCCCGCCGCGCCCCCGTCGGGTCCGCGGAGACGGTGCACGGGCTGTTCCGGGCCCGGGCCGCGCACCATCCGGCGGTGGTCGCGGTGGTGGGGGAGGGCGCCACGCTGAGCTACCGCGAGCTGGACCTGCGCAGCGACCGGCTGGCCGCGGTGCTGCGGGCCCGCGGGGTGGGGCCGGATCAGGTGGTGCCGGTGTGCCTGCGGCGCGGCGTGGAGCTGGTGGTGGCCTGGCTGGCGGTGCTCAAGGCGGGCGCGGCCTTCCTGCCGCTGGACCCGGCGCACCCCCCGCGGCGGCTCGCGGGGCTGGTGGCGGACTGCGGGGCGCGGGTGGCGGTCACGGACGGCGCCGGGTTCGACGGGGTGGCGGCGGTGGAACCCTCGGAAGGGGCTTCGGCGGACGTTCCGGCCGGCGTGCCGGAGGGCGCCTCCGGCGCGGCCGACGTTCTGGCCGACGTTCCGGGCGGTGTTCCGGGCGGTGTTCCGGAGACCGCCTCCGCGCCGGACGACCTCGCCTACCTCATCTACACCTCCGGCACCACCGGCCGCCCCAAGGGCGTGCCGGTCACCCACCGTTCCCTCGTCTTCACTCTGGAGCGGGTCGTCCGCGCCTACGGCCTCGTCCCCGGTGAGCGGGTGCTCCAGCTGGCCGCGCTCGGCGCCGACACCGCTCTGGAGCAGGTGTTCTCCACGCTGCTCGCGGGCGCGACCGTCGTGCTCGGCGGCCGGGACACCTGGGCGCCGACCGAACTGGTCCGGCGGCTGCCCCGGCTCGGCCTGGCGGTCGCCGACTTCACGCCCGCGTACTGGCACCACGTGCTCGACCTGCTCCCGCCCCGCGGGCCCGCCCCGACCGGACTGCGGCTGGTGGTGGTCGGCGGGGACGTGGTGCACGCCGACGACTGCCGGGCCTGCCGGGATCGGTTGCCGGGGGTCCGCCTGCTGAACGCGTACGGGGTGACCGAGGCGGCCGTCACCTCCCTCCACTGCGAGGTCACCCCGGAGCTGCTGGACGCCCCCACCGCGCCGGTGCCGATCGGCCGCCCGCTGCCGGGGGTGCGGGTGCACGTGCTGAACGAACGGCTGCGGCCGGTGCGGCCCGGCGAGCGGGGCGAGATCCACCTCGGGGGGCCGGGCCTCGCTCGCGGCTACTGGCGGCAGGCCGGGCTCACCGCCGAATCGTTCCTGCCCGACCCGTACGCGCCGCTGCCCGGCGAGCGGATGTACCGCACCGGTGACGCCGGGCGCTGGCGGGCGGACGGGCAACTGGAGATCCTCGGGCGCTTCGACGACCAGGTGAAGGTGCGCGGGCACCGGGTCGACCCGGCCGAGGTCGAGGCCGTGCTGGCCGACCACCCGGCGGTGCGGCAGGCCCGGGTCGCCGCCGACGGCAGCGCGCCGGACGGCAGCCGGGTGCTCACCGCCTACTACACGCTCGGGGAGGCCGTCGTACGGCCCGAACTGCTGCGCGCCTTCCTGGCGGAACGGCTGCCGGAGTACCTCGTCCCGGCCGAGTTCGTGCCGCTGGAGGCCATGCCGCTCACCGCGGCGGGGAAGATCGACCGGCGGTCCCTGCCGCAGGCTCCGGTGCGGACGGCCCAGGTGCGGACGGCCGCGGCCGGCGGAGCCGTCGGACCCGGAGCTGTCGGACCCGGTGCCGTGGGATCGGGTGCCGTCGGATCGGGTGCTGTCGGACCCGGTGCTGCCGGACCCGGCGTTGTCGGACCCAGTGCCGTGGAGGCGGCCGTCGGGCACCTCTGGGCGGCGCTCCTCGGCGCCGAACGCGTCGGCCCCGACGACGACTTCTTCGCCCTCGGCGGCACCTCGCTGCTCGCCATGGAGATGCTCGCCCGGGCCCGGATGATGTTCGGCCTGGACGTCGGCCACGTCCGCACCCTCACCCGGGCGCTGCTGCGCTCACCCGTGCTGCGCGACTTCACCGCGGCCCTGCAGGCCGCCCGCACCGGCGTCGCCCACGGCGAGGCCGCCGTCGACTGGCAGGCCGAGGCCCAACTCACCCACGCCGTGAGCCAGTCCTGGAGCCCGGCGCCCTCCCGGGCCGATCCCGCCGAGATCCTGCTCACCGGCGCCACCGGCTTCTGCGGTGCCCACCTGCTGGACGTCCTGCTCGCCACCACCCGGGCGCGGATCCACTGCCTGGTCCGCGCGCCCGACCGGGAACACGCGCTGGAACGGCTGCGCGCCAGCCGGCAGCGCTTCCTGCGACGGGACCTGGCGGACGCCCGGGTGGTGCCCCTGGTCGGCAACCTCGCCGCCGAGCGACTGGGCCTGACGGAGCGTCAGTTCTGCTGGCTGGCGGAGCATCTGGACGCCGTGTTCCACCTCGGCGGGGAGGTCAACTTCCTCTATCCGTACCACCAGTTGCGCGCACCCAACGTCGGCGGCACCCGGGAGGTGGTCCGGCTCGCCGGGCACAGCCGGGGCGTCCCGGTGCACTACCTCTCCACCCTCGCCGTGCTGGCCGGGTTCGGCGCGGCCGGCGTCCGCGAGGTCACCGAGCGCACGCCGCTCGCCCACCCCGAACGGCTGGGCGTCGGCTACGTCGAGAGCAAGTGGGTCGCCGAGCGGTTACTGCACAACGCGGCGGCGGGCGGACTGCCGGTCACCGTGCTGCGCACCAACGACGTGACGGGGGACCTGGTGGCCGGAGTGATGAACACCGGCACCGAACTCTGCGCGCTGATCAAGTACTTCGCCGACAGTGGCACCTGCCCGGACGTGCGGCTGCCGCTGGACTTCGTCCCGGCCGACCGGTTCACTCGTGCGGTCGCCCACATCGCCGCGCACGCGCCTGCCGAGGGGGAGGTCTACCACCTCACCTCGCCGAACCCGGCCGGGCTCCCCGACCTGGCCGACCGGCTCCGGGCGCGCGGCCGGCAAATCACCGAACTCCCGTACCGGGACTGGGTGCAGCGGCTGGTCCGGTTCGCCGCCGGGCACCCGACGCACCCGATCACACCCTTCGTCCCGCTGTTCGTCGACCGGGCACCGGGGGTGGACCTGTCCATCAGCGAGCTGTACTTCCAGCCGGTGTTCCCGCGCTTCGACCGGCGCAACGCGGATGCGGCGCTGGAGGGCAGCGGGATCGAACTGCCGGACGTGGACGGCGCGTTGCTGGACCACTACCTGGCGCGGCTGGCGGACGAGGGGTTCCTGTGACCGTGACCGGCTTCGACGCGCTGGACCTCCGATCCGCGGACGGCGAACGGCCGGTGGCCTTCGGCGGGGAACTCGGACCGGAGCAGCTGCTGACGGCCTATCGGCACGGGCTGTTCCCGCTGCCCGCGGCCGACGACTACACGAGCGCCTACAACGAGGCGCTGCACGGGGACGCGGTCGACGCCGGGGAGGTGGCCCTGCTGCCGGGCGCGGAGGACCCGTACGCGCTGGCGTGGTGGTCGCCGGACCCGCGGCCGGTGCTGCGCCCCGGCCAGGTGCGGCTGCCCCGCAGGCTCGCCCGCCGGCTTCGCGGCCCGTTGGAGTGGTTCACCACCGCGGACGCCGCGTTCGGCGCGGTGCTCGCGGCCTGCGCCGAAGGGCGCCAACCGGCTTGGCTCACCCAGGAGTTGAGAGTGGCGCTGATGGAGCTCAACGCGCGCGGTGCGGCCCACAGCGTGGAGGTGTGGGAGGGGGAGGAGCTGATCGGCGGGGTGTTCGGGGTGGCCGTCTGGCCGGTGCTCAGCCTGGACTCGATGTTCCACCGGCGGCCGGACGCCGCCCGGGTCGCCGTCGCCGACCTCGGTGCGCGGTTCGGCGCCGCGGGCGGGCGGCTGCTGGACGCCCAGTGGGACGGGCCGTACGTGCGCAGCCTCGGGGCGGTGCCGATGGCACGCTCCCGCTACCTCGACGAACTGGCCGTAGCCCCCACGGCGGGCACTCTGCCCACGGACCGGCTGCCGGTCGCACGGCTGGTCTGACCTGCGGTTCCTGCCCCCTCCGGCCCCGCGTCGGCCCGTCTTCGACAAACTTATTCCTCGTCAGTAACATGACGCTGCGTGTTCAAGCCCTCGATAGGCCGGGCCGCGCCCGCAGCCCTGCTCACCCTCATCCTCGCCGGGACGGCCGCGTGCGGGCCCACCAGCCCCGGCAGCACCTCCCGGGCGGCCGGCGAACCCGCCGCCGCCACCAGCGCCACCGACGCCACCGCGACCACCGCCGGGGGCAGCCCGGCGGGCGCCGCGACCACCCCCGGTGCCCCGCGAGCCCGGGCCGGAGTCCCGGCCTCCGGCCGTCCGACCGCCGGCAGTGGCAGCAGTGGGAATGTCGCGGTCGCCCCGGCCGACGACAAGCAGGCCGCCATCGGCAGCCCCGGCAAGGACGGTGGCGCGGTCACGGCTGCGACCAAGGCCCTCCAGCTCACCGCGTACGACCCGGGGAAGGGCACGGCCGTCCTGACCGCCTCGGGCCCGAGCGCCGCGTCCAGCGCTTCCCCGACCGCCTCCCCGACCGCCTCCGCGAGTGCCTCGCCGAGCACGGCCCCGGCCGCCTCCCCGACCGCCTCCGCGAGCGCCTCCCCGGGCACGGCCGCGAGCGCCGCGGCTGCGGCCGCCGTCCAGCCCGGCCAGCTGATCGCCAGCCCGCCCACCGCCGCCGCGCCGCAGGGCGCGCTGGTCGCCGTCACCGGCGTCAAGCCGGGGGCTGGCAGCACCGTCAACCTCACCACCCGGCCGGCCACCCTGTCCGAGCTGCTCGGTGGTACCGAGGCGGACGGCAGCCTCCCGATCGACGTGCACGGCATCCAGGTGACCCCGCTGGTCAAGGACCTCAAGTGGAACGTCGGCGCCGACGGCAACGGCGTGAAGGGCGACGCCTCCGGCACCCTGGGCGTGAACGTCAACGCCCCGGTCCCGCTGCCCGAGGGCGCGAGCCTGAACGCCTCCGGCTCCCTCCAACTGCACCCGGCGGTCCACTTCGCCTACCACGGTGCGCAGGCCACCAGTCCGCGCACCGCCTCGATCGGCTTCGACCTGGGCGCCGAGGCGCACTGGAAGGTCACCGGCGACGTCGCCCGCAACACCGGTGCGGCGCCGATCCGGGTGCCCTTCGCCAAGCTGCAGGCCAGCCCGGTGCTGACCGTGGCGGGCCTGCCCGTGGTGGTCAACCTCGGCCTCACCTGCTACCTGGAGGTCAGCGCCGACGGGCAGGTGCACCTGGAGACCGAGCAGGACGCCACCGGCACCTGGGCCGTGCGCGCCGACTACTCCGGTGACAAGGGCTGGACCTCGGCCACCAACGCCGACACCAAGGTCTCGCCGGTGCACGTCAGCCTCAACGGCAAGGCGTCCGTGCGGGCCGCCCTGGGCGTCGACGCCAGCGTCGGTCTGTACGACACCGTCGGTGTCGAGGCGGCCGTCGCCCCCTACCTGAGCGCCAGGGCCGACGGTTCCCTCGCGGTCGACCTGCCCGGCAAGGGGCCGCAGGCCAAGGGCAGTTGGTCGCTGGTCTGCGGCGTTGACCTCACCGGTGCGCTGACCGCCCACCTGAAGGTCTTCGGCACCCCGCTGTTCGAGAAGCAGATCCCCTTCCCGCCCTTCCACAAGGAATGGCCCCTGATCGCCGGCTCGGCCACCCTCCCGGCGGCGAAGCCCGCGGGCTGACGCGACGCCAGGGGCCCCGGCTGCCGCTCGGCGGATTCCCGGGGGTCGTTGCAACACGTGGTCGGTTCGATCAGGCCGCGACGAGTTGATGCAGGCGCTCGGCCGGGGTTTCCCGGCCGAGCGCTTTGCGTCGGCGGCCGCCGGGTTCGGCGGCGACGGCCACGAGGAGGAGGTCGCCGGCGGAGTGGTCCTGCCACCGCTCTCCGGGCTGGTGCATCAGCGGAAGTGTGCCGAGGCGGCGGATCACTTTCGCCGCCACCGCCGAGGTCTGATCGGACCTCCCTTCACGGCCCACCGCCGCCCCGGCAGTGGGCCGTTGGCGTACTTTCAGCCCGAAATGCCCTACCCTTCCGCCATGCTCTCTGTTGTAGTTGCCCCCTGGGCGGGCGAGGCGGAGCCGGTCTTCATGCGTGCGCCGGATGAACTGCACGACGCCGCGAGCACGATGAAGATCGCGGTGCTCGCCGCACTCACCCGCAGCGGGGCGAACCTCGATGCCGAGGTGCCGGTGGTGAACCGGTTCGAGTCCGTCGTGGGCGGGGAGTTCGGCAACGATCCCGACTGGGACAGCGATCCGCTGCCATGGGAGCTGCTCGGCACCCACGTGCCGCTGCGCCTGCTGGCCGAACGGATGATCACCCACTCCTCCAACCTGGCGACCAATCTCTGCCTGGCCCGTACCGACCGGCGTTCGGTGGCCGAGGTGTGGCGCCGGGCGGGGGCCACCCGCAGCGCGAGCCCGCGCGGGATCGAGGACCACGCGGCGCGCGCCGCGGGCGTGCACAACCGGGTGAGCGCCCGTGACCTGGTCCGGCTGCTGCACTCGCTCGCGGACGAGCCCGAACTCCTCGCCCTGCTGGAACGCAACGACTTCCGGGTGGACCTCGCCGCCGGGCTGCCGCCGGGCACCCGGATCGCGTTCAAGAACGGCTGGCTGCCCGGCGCCCGGCACTGCGTGGGGCTGGTCCACCCGCGCGACTGCCCGCCGTACCTGATCGCCGTCTGCTACACCGGCCCGCTCGCCGACGGCAGCGACCGCACGGACCCGGCGGCCCGGCTGCTGGCGCGGATCTCGGCGGAGGTCTGGAGGCACCGCCGGGCCATCAGCCCGCGTTGAAGGGCAGCGGGGCCCCGGCCCGGTGGCAGGGCCCCGCGGGCGGGACCTCAGTAGGGCTTGACCAGGACGTGGGCCGCGCCGGGGATGCCGATCTTCAGCAGCTCGTCCTCCTCCGGGGTGGTCGGGGTGCCGGTCTCCTGCTTGAGGACCGCCCGGGACAGCGCCTGCACCCACATCGCGCGCGGGCGGCGCCGCTCCTCCCAGGCGGCGAGGGCCGCCGGGACGTCCTCCGCCGCGTCCAGGCTCTGGGCCAGGACGAGGGCGTCCTCGACGGCCATCGCGGCGCCCTGGGCGAGGTGCGGGGTGGAGGCGTGGGCGGCGTCGCCGGCGAGGACGATGCGGCCGACGTGCCAGGGCTCCTCGACGGTGACCTGGGAGATGCGGGAGTAGACCACCGCGGCCGGGTCGGTGACCTGGGCGAGGGCCTCGGCGATCGGGCCGCCGAAGCCGGCCAGCCGCTCCCGGAGCTGCTCGTGGGCGGCCGCCGGGTCCGGGCGGAAGTCCTCGGCCTCGGCGAACACCGAGCCGAGGTACATGAGTTGGTCGCTGATCGGGGTGAGCAGCGCCTTGGCGCGGAGGTTCCCGGTGGACATCACCACGCCCTTGACCTCGGGCGAACGCGGCAGGGTGACGCGCCAGTTGGCGAAGCCGGTGTACTCCGGTGCGTACGTGTCCCCGTACAGGTGCCTGCGCAGCGGCGAGCCGATGCCGTCGAAGCCGACGACCAGGTCGTAGCGGCCGCGGTGGCCGTCGGTGAGGGTGACGTCGACCCCGGAGCCGTCGTCGGTGAGCTCCGAGACGGAGGTTCCGAAGCGGACGGTGGCGCCGGCCGAGGTGGCGGCGTCGGCCAGCACCCGGGCCAGGGCGGGGCGCGGTATGCCGTTGTTGGAGGGGGCGTCGCCCATCCGGGGCTGGGGGATCTGGGCGACGGTGGTGCCGGCCGGGTCGCAGATGGTCAGCACCTCCCACTCGAAGCCGACGGCCAGGCACTCGTCCAGCACACCGATGTCGCGCATCACGTGCAGGGCGTTGGAGGGCTGGATGATGCCGACGCCGAGGGCCTCCAGCCGGTCGCGCAGCTCGGCGACCTCGACGTGGTGGCCGCGCCGGGCGAGGGCGGTGGCGAGGGTGAGGCCGCCGATGCCGCCGCCGTGGACGAGGACGCGCAGGGGAGCGGTGGTCATGAAGGGGCACTCCAGGGGGGTTGAGGCCGCTGCGCTTTCAGCCGACGGGCGCGGCGGCGAGGTCCATCAGGTGGTCGACCAGGGCGAGCAGCAGGTCGCGGCCGAAGCCGCGCTCGCGCACGTCGCCGATCAGCATCGGGACCTGCGGGTCGAGGTCGAGGGCGGCCCGGATCTCCTCCGGGGTACGGGTGTTGTGGCTGTGGAAGCAGTTGATCGCGACCACGAACGGGATGCCCCGGCTCTCGAAGAAGTCGATCGAGGCGAAGCTGGTGTCCAGCCGCCGGGTGTCGGCGATGACGATCCCGCCGAGGGCGCCGTTGACCAGGTCGTTCCACATGAACCAGAAACGTTCCTGCCCGGGTGTGCCGAACAGGTAGACCACCAGCTCGGGGCTGACGGTGATCCGGCCGAAGTCCAGGGCGACGGTGGTGGTGTCCTTCTGGTCGACGCCGGCCAGGTCGTCGACGCCGACGCTGGCCGTGGTCAGGTACTCCTCGGTGCGCAGCGGGGTGACCTCGCTGACCGAGCCGACCAGGGTCGTCTTGCCGACGCCGAAGCCGCCCGCGATCAGGATCTTGACGGCGGCCGGGGCGGCGGCGGGCTCGTCAACGGAACTGCGGGAGTGGGGCGTTGCCATCGTTCAGAGTCTCCGGAGTCCTTCGCGTACGGCCGTGAGCAGGCCGAGGTCCACGCCCCCGGCGGCGCGGGCCACCGAGAGCGGCGCCCGGGCCTTCAGCAGGCCCTGGGCGACCAGGTCGCCCAGCAGGATCTTGGTGACCGAGACCGGGAGGTCCAGGCCGGCCGCCACCTCGGCGACGGCGGCCGGGCGCCGGCAGCGGTCGAGGATCAGCCGGTGCTCGGGCTGGAGGCCGCGGGCACCGGCGCGGCTGCCCCGCGCCAGGGCCGCGTCGGCCTCGGCCTCGGCGGTGGTGAGCACGGTGATCAGGGTGAGGTCGTCGCGCTCGGGAGCGGTCCGGCCGCGGGTGATGGTGTACGGGCGCACCATGACGCCCGTCTCGTCCTCCGCGTCGGGCTCCTCCAGCTCGCTCCAGTGCGGCACCCGGCCGCGCGCCCAGGCGTCCCCCTCACCGCTGGCGGGGCCGCCGCCGTACGGGCCCACCCCGGTCAGCCCCGGTTCCGGGAGGCGAAGGCGTCGAAGGACGCCGGGGCGCCCTCGGCGCGGGCCGGGGTGGTGAGCTTCTGGCCGACCTGCTGCACCAGGGTGTGCATGGCGACGGACATCACCTCGGCGTCCACCTCCTGGGAGGCGACCACGGCCAGGTGGGTGCCCTGGGCGGCGGCGATGACGAACAGCCAGCACTCGGCGAGCTCGACGATCACCTGGTGCACTGGCCCGCCGTCGAACAGCTGGCCGACGCCGCGGGCGAGCGACTGCTGTCCGGTGGCCACGGCGGCGAGGCGCTCGGCGTCGGCCCGCTCGATGCTGCGGGAGTGGCTGACCACGAGGCCGTCGTCGGAGAGCAGCACGGCGTTGCGGGTCCCGGGCACCGAGTCGACGAGTCCGTCCAGCAGCCAGTCCAGGTCCTGGTGGGTGGCGGTCGTGCGGTTCATGACTGGTCATCCGTTCGTGTGGTTCGGGGTTCCGCGGCCGGCAGCGCCCAGGGGGAGGGGGCGGACGCGGAGGCTGGGGGGCCGGCGGGCAGAGCGGGGGGAGCGGGGGGAGCCGGCGGCGTGGCGGGGGCGGGCAGCGGGTGTTCGCCGCTGTCCTGGGCCCGGGCGGCGCGGGACTGGCGCTGGAAGGCGCCGATGGTGGCGCCCGAGCGCCGGACGGGACGCCCGTCGCCGGGCCGTGCGGGCTGGTGGAGCGGGCCGCCGGCGGGTTGTCCGGCGCTCGGGTCGACCCACCGGGCCGGCGGCGGCACCCGCAGCTCGGCGGCCAGGCTGGCCTGCCGGACGCGCTGCGGCAGCGGCGGCTGCCCGCCCTCGACTGGGGTCACCGGTACGGCGGAGGGGTACACGCGCCCCCGGCGCCGCTCGGCCAGCCGGTAGTGGTCGGCCGGGCGGTACTGCTCGTCGGCGTACGGGGCCTCGGCCTCGGTGACCCGGGCGTAGGCGATGTCCGGGTAGGCGGGGGTGGGGGCGTCCGGCGCGGGGGCGTCGGGAACGGAGGCCGGTGCGGCGCCCGTGCCGTGCGGCGCGACGGCCGGGGTGTCCGGGAGGGCGGGCGCGCCGTACCCGGGCGGGGTGGCCGAGTACACCGGCGGCGGGTCGGCGGGGGAGCTGTGCTGGATCGGCTGCTCGGCGGAGCCGGGCTGGAACGGCCGCTCCTGGTAGGGCTGTTCCTGGTCCGGCTGCTCCTGCTGGTACGGCTGTTCCTGCTGGTACGCCGGGTCCTGCCGGTACGGCGGCTCCTGCTGGTACGCCGGCTCCTGCTGGTACGCCGGGTCCTGGAACGCCGTGGCGACGCACCCGACCGGCCTGCTGCCTTCAACGGTCCCGGTGCCCCCGTAGGACCCGGCCTGCCCGAACGCCTCCACCGGCGCGACCGGCGGCGCGAGCGGCCCCACCGGCTGCGGGGCCTCGTCGGAGGCGGAGCGCACCGCCCGGCGTGAGCGCCGGACCAGCGGGATCGGCTCGGCGGGCGCGGTGTCCGGCAGCCCGGCGTCGCCGTCGATGACCAGCTCGTCCGGCACGAGCACGACGACCCGGGTGCCGCCGAAGGCGGACGGCCGGAACTCGATCTTCAGGCCGGTGAGCGCGGCGAGCCGGGCGACCACGTAGAAGCCGAGCCGGATGTCGTCGGCCCGGGCGAGCACGTCGGTGCGCGGCGGGCGGCTCATCAGTTCGTTGGCCGCGTCGTACTGTTCCGGGTCCATGCCGAGGCCGCGGTCCTCGATCTCGACCGCGAGCCCGCGTCCGACCATGGCGGCCCGGACCTCGACCGGGGTGGGCGGCTTGGAGAAGGTGGTGGCGTTCTCCATCAGTTCGGCGAGCACGTGGGCGACCGGCCCGACGGCCCGCTCGGAGAGCCACGGGTGGCCCTCGACGTCGATCACGATCCGCCGGTAGTCCTGCACCTCGCCCTGGGCGGAGCGCAGCACGTCCAGCAGCGGTACGGGCTTGCGCCAGCGCCGCTGCGGCTGGCCGCCGGCCATGATGACGAGGTTCTCCTCGTAGCGGCGCAGTCGAGCGGTGAGGTGGTCGAGGTCGAACAGGCCCTCCAGGACCTGCGGGTCCTCGTGCTTGCGTTCCAGCTCGTCGAGCTTGCGCAGCTGACGTCCGATCAGCAGCTGGGTGCGGCGGGCGATGCGCTGGAGGAGGCGTTCGAAGCCGCGGTGCTGTTCGGCCTGCCGGACGGCGGCTGCCAGGGCGGCGGAGCGGGCCAGGTTGAGGGCCTGGCCGAGGCGGGCGAGTTCGTCGGTGCCGTTGCCGTGCTCGCCGGCAGTGACCTCCCGGCTCTCGGCCCCGGCGTCGACCTGTTCGCCGCAGCCGAGGCGCTCGACCACCTCGGGCAGGGTGCGCTCCATCTCCTCGGCCTGGCTCCGGAGTTCCTTGATCCGGCGGCGCAGCGAGCGGCTGATCCGCCAGGAGGCGATGACCACCGCGACGACGGTGATCAGGCCGATGACGGTGGTCAGCACGACGCGGGTGAGCAGGTCGAGGATGGTGCCCTTGCCGACCTCGACGATGGCGCCGGTGCGGGTCTCGATCGCCTTGACCAGCTGGGGATTGAGCTGGTCGACGGCCTGACGCCACTGGTCCTGGGCGGCCGGCAGTCTGACCGTGCCGTTGGACTCGGCGGCGGTGGGCCGGGTGAGCTGCTGCTCGACGGCGGCCTTGGCCTGCCAGGCGGGGCCGTTCATCAGGTCGCGCCAGGCGGCCGCCTCCCCGTCCGGGACGTACGGGACGACCTGGACGGTGAACAGGTGGTCCTCGGCGCCGATCAGCTGCTGGACCTGCTGGTAGTCGGCGGTGCTGAGCCGGCCGCCGGCCCAGCCGCGGGCCAGTACGGCGTCCTCGCGGGCCAGCATCTCCTTGGCCCAGAAGGAGTTGACCAGGGTCTTGGACACCCAGGTGACCTCGCCCGCGTCCACGTGGCTGAGCGCGGTGAACAGCCGCAGGTCGACGGCGATCAGGTCGGTGTAGTACGTGAAGACGGTCTGCTGGTCGACCGAGCCCTTGTCGACGGCGGCGCGCTGTTCGGCGAGCCTGCCCATCGCCTGCCGGGCCTCGGCGACGGCGCTGCGGACGTCGCCGGGGGCGTTCTCGGTGCTCTCCCCGGAGAGGGCCTGGAACTGGCGCACCGCGTCGTCGGTCAACTGCCGTTGGTGGCGCAGCTGGTCGGTGTTGGCGCCGGGTCGGGCGAGCGCCTCGGCGCTGAGCCGGCGCTCCTCCTGGAGGTTGTAGTAGACGATGTTGGACGGCTGGCCGGCCTTCTGGGCGAGCATGCCCTGGGCGGCCTGGCGCTGGAAGTCGAAGACGGTTTCGCCGCTGGTCACGGCCCAGAGGGCGACCAGGGCGAGGCTGGGGACGACGGCCAGGACGAGCAGCGCCGACCGCAGGGACAGGCGTGGACGCCTGCGGGGGCCCGTCGGCGTCGGGGGCCGCCGATTCGCACGCGCGCGCAGAGCAGACTCCTTGGGGCTGGCGGCCGGCCGGTGAAGGGCGGGCCGTCCGGGCACGGGCTTTTGACGAAGCGATATTAGTCATACCGTGTGATTGGAGTGAAAGCCCGTTCGCCGCCTCGGCCGTACTTGTCCACGAATCGGACACAATGTCACTCGCGCGTTGACGGTTTGTGTCCGAAGCGGCCGGGTGTTGTCCAGCCTGACACAGTGTCGGCCCGGCTCCCGACTGCCGGATGACCGCTGTGTGAAAACTGTGTGACGCTCCATCAGGTCCGTCGTCCAGTCGCCCCGGCCGGGGCGCTCAGGGGCTGAGCAGCCGCGACCGGGTCGACTCCAACTCCGCCGCCAGCACCCGCCCGGCCGCCGCCGGATCGCCGTCGTGCAGCGCCCGGACGAGCTCGGCGTGCGAGGCGTAGCCCTGGTTCGGATCGCCCTCGCGCAGGCCGAACAGGCCCACCAGGGCGACCAGGTGCTCCCGCAGGACCGGGGCGAACTGGGCGAACAGGTCGTCCAGCACGGGGTTGTGGGCGGCGGCCACCACCGCCGTGTGCAGCGCGATGTCGGCGTCCACGAAGGCGGTGTCGTCCGCCCCGCCCGCCGCCAGGCGCGCGGCCAGCGCGGCGTCCACGGCGGCGAGGTCCGCCGCCGTACGGCGCTCGGCCGCCAGCCGGGCCGCCTGCACCTCGACCATCGTGCGCACCTCGTAGACGTGCGCCAGCTCGGCGGCGCGCAGCCGGGTGGTCCAGTCCCCGGCGGCCGGGCGGTCGGCCGTCACGAACACCCCGGAGCCCTGGCGGCTGTGCACCATCCCGGCCGCGGCGAGCGTGCGCAGCGCCTCCCGGACGGTCGAGCGTCCGACGCCCAGCTCCTTGGCGAGCGCCACCTCGCCGGGCAGCTTGCCGCCGACCGGCCACTCCCCGGACCGGATCCGGTCCTCGATCAGGGTGGCGGCCTGTTCGGCGAGGGGGGAGGGGCGGAGCGGGGGCATCGTCGTCACCTGTCAGGTTGTCTGAGTACTTCTGTCGTGGTTACTCTACCCGGCATGCAGCCGTGGAGCGCTCTCCTTCTTGGTGGCCGCAGCGGGGCGTGACCGGACCGGCACCCCGCTGCGGGGCGCCGTCCTGCCGGTCTCCGGACCCGAGTTGAGGACATCCCGATGCGATTCCCGACCCTGCACGCCCCCGCCGACCCCGTCCCGGCCGACGCCCCCGCCTGGAACCCCCAGCGCGGCGGCGCCATGCCCTCCCACCGCTACCGCCCCGCCCACGAGCGGGTGCACGTCCCCGCGCTGCTGCGCCGCTGGCCCGGCCGCCGGATCGAGCGGGCCCCGCTGTGGGTGCCCGTCGACCTGCGGGACGGCAACCAGGCGCTCGCCGAACCGATGGACCCGGCGCGCAAGCAGCGGATGTTCGACCTGTTCCTGGCCATGGGCTTCAAGGAGATCGAGGTCGGCTACCCCTCCGCCAGCCGCACCGACTTCGACTTCGTCCGCCGGCTCGCCGAGCAGCCCGGGGCGGTGCCGGAGGACGTCACCGCCGTCGTCTTCACCGCCGCCCGGGCCGACCTCATCGACCGCACCTTCGAGGCCGTCGAGGGCCTGCCGAACGTCGTCGTCCACCTCTACACCGCCACCGCGCCGCTGTGGCGGGACGTCGTCCTGGGCAAGGACCGGGACGAACTGCGGGCGCTGATCACGGCGGCGGCCGAGCGGATGGCCCGGCTGGCGGAGGGGCGGGACGGCCTGCGCTTCCAGTTCTCGCCCGAGGTGTTCAACCTGACCGAGCCGGACTACGTGCTGGAGGTCTGCAACGGCCTCACCGAGCTGTGGGACGCCTCCCCCGACCGGCCGGTGATCCACAACCTGCCGGCCACCGTCGAGACCGCCACCCCCAACGTGTACGCCGACCAGATCGAGTACGTCGACCGGCACCTGGACCGGCGGGACGCGGTGATCCTCTCCGTCCACCCCCACAACGACCGCGGCACCGGCGTCGCCTGCGCCGAACTCGCGGTGCTGGCCGGCGCCCAGCGGGTCGAGGGCTGCCTGTTCGGCAACGGCGAGCGCACCGGCAACGTCGACCTGGTGACCCTGGCGCTCAACCTCCACACCCAGGGCGTCGACCCGATGCTCGACCTCTCCGACATCGACGGGATCCGGCGCACCGTCGAACACTGCAACCGGCTGCCGGTGCACGAACGGCACCCGTACGTCGGCGACCTGGTGCACACCGCCTTCTCCGGCACCCACCAGGACGCCATCAAGAAGGGCTTCGCCCAGCACGCCAGGACCGCCGCCGAACTCGGCCTGCCCGAACGGGAGGCGCCCTGGTCGGTGCCGTACCTGCCGATCGACCCGGCCGACCTCGGGCGCGACTACGAGGCGGTGATCCGGGTCAACAGCCAGTCCGGCAAGGGCGGGATCGCCTACCTGCTGCAGACCGGCGCCGGGCTCGAACTGCCCCGGCGGCTGCAGATCGAGTTCGCCCGGGTGGTGCAGGAGGCGACGGACGACAGCGGGCTGGAGGTCACCGGCGAGGAGCTGTACCGGCTGTTCCGGGCCGAGTACCTGGACCCGGGGACCGGGCGGGAGTGGCGGGTCGGCGACGACTGGGCCGAGGTGGACGGCCGCCGGGGCACCGGCGCCGGGCCGGTGGACGCGGTGGCGGCGGCGGTGGGGGTGGAGATCCTCTCGTTCAGCGAGCACAAGGTCGGCGGCAGCTCCGACGCGGTCGCGTACGTGGAGGGCCGGATCGACGGTGAGGTGGTCCGGGGCGTCGGGCGGGACGCCTCGGTGCTCACGGCGGGCGTACGGGCGGTGCTGAGCGCCGCCGGGCGGGCCGGCTCCTCAGGGCGGGCCGGGGCCGGGCGCGCTGGCTCCTCCGGGCGGGCCACCTCCGGGCGGGTCACCTCCGGGCCGGGAAGGGCATGATGGGGCGATGAGTCCATCCCTTCCCGTGCGCAGCCTCGCGGTCGCCGAGGCGCTGGCGGCGGCCGGCGTCGCCGGTGAGATCGTCGTCCTCCCCGACTCCGCCAGGACCGCGGCCGAGGCCGCCGCCGCCCTCGGCTGCGAGGTCGGCGCGATCGCCAACAGCCTGGTCTTCAGCTGCGACGGCGAGCCGCTGCTGGTGATGACCAGCGGCGCCCACCGGGTCGACACCGCCTTCCTGGCCGGGCAGTTGGGCGTGGGCGAGATCACCCGGGCCTCCGCCGCCCAGGTCCGCGAGGCCACCGGCCAGGCCATCGGCGGCGTCGCCCCCACCGGCCACCCGACGCCGCTGCGCACGGTCGTCGACACCGCGCTGCGGCAGTACGAGGTGCTGTGGGCGGCGGCCGGGCACCCGCACACCGTGGTGCCGATGACGTACGAGGAACTGCTGCGGGTCACCGGCGGCGCGCAGAGTGCCGTGGTGCCGACGGACTGAGCCGCTCCGCGTCGTGCTTCGGGGCTGCGGTTCAGGACTGCGGTTCGGGGTCGTTGCGGGTTCGGGACGTCCCTGGGGCGAGGTCACCGTCCCAGGGACGCCGGGAACGCCAGAGGGACGCCGTCCGGCTCTCCTGGCGTCTCCCCTCGGCGGCCGGTGCGGCGGACGGGCAACCCTCCCGCGCCCGTGCCTCCCCACCCCTCTCCCGCGCCAGTCCCACCAGTGAGGAACCGTCATGAAACGCATCCCGGCCCGTAGCCCGTAGCCCGCAGCCCGTTGTCATGGCTGTGGGCTGCCGCTCGTCCCAGGACCTCTTCGGGTACTCCCTCGAAGGCCATGTGCAGTCGGAGTGGCCCCAGATCGGCCTGAGCGGCAGCTCGGACGAGGCCGACACGGTGGCCGACATCCTCGCTACGAAGACACCGCAGCCCGGTCGGACTCGCTGCGCAGCACGCAGAACTCGTTGCCCTCCGGATCGGCGAGCACCGCCCACCCCGAGCCGTCGGGGTTCCGCAGATCGCTGACCATCGTCGCCCCGAGCCCCAGCAGTCGATCAACCTCCTCCTCACGCGAGGTCTGCGGCCGCAGGCACAGGTGGACCCGGTTCTTGACCGTCTTCGGTTCCGGCACCTGGTTGAAGTACAGGACCGGCCCGTCCGTCAGCGACACCGCGACCTCCCGGTCCCCCGGCCCGTCCTCCGGGTCCAGCGGACGGCCGGTCACCCGGCTCCAGAAGAGGGCCAGTTCATAGGCGTCCGCGCAGTCGATCGCCACGTTCTGCAATACCGAGACCATGAGCCCGAGCCTTCCCGATTTCCGCTCCGGACGCCACCGCCTTTCCGGACGCCGCCGACCTGCCGGTTGCCGCCGTCCGAGCGACGACACCGGACTCGACGAGCACCTCGGGGACGCTCGCTGTCGCCCGTCGCCCGTCGCCCCAGTCGCGACTACAGGGCGGTGCGGTACGCCTCCAACCGCTCGGCCAGTTCCCTCGGGTGGCCGAGCATCGGCATGTGGTCGCCGGGCATCTCGTCGGGCCGGAAGCCGAGGCGCTCGGCCACCACCCGCCGCATGAACTCCACCGGGAAGAACCGGTCGTCGGCGGACAGCAGGGCCCTGGTCGGTACCTTGGGCCAGCCGGTCAGTGGCCACGGCCGGTCGAACGGCGTGGCGGCCTGTTCCCGCTGGTGGTCGGCGAGCAGTTCGGCGGCGAGGGCGGCCGGGGTGTCGTGGAGGTAGAAGGAGACCGGGTCCTCCTCGGTGCCTTCGGGGACGCCCCGGCGCCGGTCGGCCTCCTGGCGCGCCGGCCCGTATCCGGTGTTGTCCCACCACCGGGCCGGCGACTCGCCCGGTGCCGGAACCTGTGCCTGGAGCATCACCAGCAGGTCGACCGGCACCCGGTCGCACACCAGCGGCCCGGTGAATCCACCGAACGAGTGGGCGACGACAACGAGTTGGGAGCGGCCGCCGACCGCCTCGACCACCGTGTCCGCGTACTCCGCGAGCCCGGCCGACTCGTCGTCGCAGGGCAGGTCCGGCGCCACCACCTCGTGCCCCCGGTCGCGCAACTCGGCGGCCAGTGGCCCCCAGTACCACGCGTCGGCCGCCGCGCCGTGGATCAGTACGTACGTCGCCACCGTGCACCACCTCCGTCGTCCGGAACTCGCCGCTCGCAACCTACTCGGCCGCGGTGACAGCCGCCGGTCCTCCCGGTTCGTCGGCGCGTCCTTCGCCGGCTCGCTGCGGCGCGGGTCGTTCGCCGGGGCCGACCCGGAGCCGTGACCTCCCCCGGGCGGGGGAGCCGGTCCGTTCGCAGGGCGGAGGTGGAACCCCGGCCGGACTGCGATCTTCGAATCGGCAAGGCACCGCACCGATCGGACCCCGGACCGGGAGGACCCCCCATGACCGCTCGCGCCACCCCGGCAAGGCTGCACGGCCGCACTGCGGCGGGTGTACCCCGCTGGGCGGTGTGGGCCGCGTACGCGACCTCTCTGACCGTGCTACCCGCCGGCCTCTGGCGGATCCTGAGCGTCGACCTGCGGTTACCGCTGATGGAGGCCCCGGCCGACGGCCGGCCACCGCCGGACTGGTTCGGCGCCGAGTGGTGGTACGTCATCGCGCTGAGCCTGGTCAGCGAGGCCCTGGCGTTCCTGGCGGTCGGCCTGGTCAGCGAGTGGGGCGAGGTGTGGCCCCGGTGGGTCCCCCGGCTGGGCGGCCGACCGGTTCCGATCCTCGCCGCGGTCATCCCGGCCGGCCTCGGCGCGACCGTCAACACCCTGCTCTGGCCCTACTCGATGACCATGATCAGCCTCGGACGCACGGTGACGGGCGAGGTCAACCCACGGGCGGGCGCCCAGGGCTGGCAGGCCGTGGTCTTCTACGGCGCGTACTGGCCGCTCGCCCTCTGGGGGCCGCTGCTCGGCCTGCTCACCGTGCACTACTACCGTCGTCGCCGCCGCGCCGCCGACTCCGCGGCGGCGGTGCTGCGGCCAACCCGACGGCGCGCCGTCCGTCCTGCCGATGCGGGCTGAAGCAGGATTCGTTGGACGTGATGGCGGCAGTTGCTCAGGACGGCCGCATGACCATCGCCTCCGCCATCGCCTCCGCCATCGCCTCCGCCCTCGGCTCGTTCGGCGTCGTGGCGGGCATGCTGACCGTCATGCCGGGACCGGACACCGCTCCGGTGCTGCGTTCCGCCGTCACCCTCGGCCGCGGCGCCTCGGCGCTGTTCACGGCGTCCTGTGCTGCTGTACGACGCGGTCGGTGTGGCCGGTGCCGGGTACCTGGCGTGGCTGGGACGGCACGGTCCGCCGGACGCACAGGGAACGCGGCCGGTCTGCGGCGGGTGACACCTGACTACGGGCGCGGGAGTGGCGCGAGGAGTGGGAAGTCGGCCCGGCCGACTTCCCACTCCTCCTCGGCGTCCTCGGCCTGAGGCGCGCCGCCTCGGGGCGCTACCCGAGGAGGGTGCCCGGGTCGGTGCCGGTCAGGTCGCGGCTGGCGTCCCACAGGCGGGCCGCGACGGTGGGGTCGGTGAGGTTGGCCCACACCGGTTCGAGGTGGGGCTCGCCGCGCAGGCCGAAGGCACGCGGCCCCCACAGCTGGCCGCCGCGTACGGCCGGGTCCAGCACCGCCCGGACGGCGGGCCAGGCGCCGGCGTGCTTGCCCTGGAGGAGGAGGCCTGCGGGTGCGGCGCCCAGGCGTGCGGTGGTGGTCCGCACATGGACCGGCGGGCGGGAGGGGGTCAGGGAGTCCAGCGCGCCGCCGGGGTGGACCACCACGCTCGCCACCGTGCTGGCGGCGGTGTTGCCGGCGGTGCTGCCGGCCGCGCGGAGTCGGCGGTCGAGTTCGAGGCCGAAGTGCATCTGGGCGAGCTTGGAGCGTCCGTAGGTGCGCTTGGGCCGGTAGTCCTTCCGGGACTGGAGGTCGTCCAGGTCGAGGCGCTCGGACTTCGCCGCGAAGCTGCCCATGGTGACGACGCGGGCCGCCGGGGCGGCGGACAGCAGTGGCATCAGCCAGTGGGTCAGGGCGAAGTGCCCGAGATGGTTCGTGCCGAACATCAGCTCGTGACCGTCCCCGGTCTCCTGACGCGGCGGGTCGTCGAGCGCCACGCCCGCGTTGTGGACCACGGCGTCCAGGCGGTCCACCCCCAGTGCGTCCGGAACCGTCCGCAGCGAGGAGAGGTCGGCGACGTCCAGCCGTACGGCGCGCAGCCGCGCACCGGGGACGCGGGCCCGGATCGAGGCCATGGCGTTCTCGGCCTTCGCGGGGTTCCGACTGCCGAGCACGACGGTCGCCCCGGTCGCCGCCAGCTGCTCCGCGACGAAGTACCCGATCCCGGCGTTGCCGCCGGTGACCAGGAAGATGCTGCCGTCGGCGCGCGGCAGCCGTCGGACGTTCCAGGGCGGGGTGGGGGATGCGGACGACATGGCGGCGGGACTCCCTTGCTGGTCAGGACGGCTGCGGCTGCCCGTGGGCGGCTCGGAACCGACGATTCCGGCAGCCGCCTGCACGCCGCTCACAGATCACTGCCAGCCCTGCCAGGAGGCCGGCATCCCGCCGACAGGGCCGGAGGGCGCGCTCAGGACGGCGCGCTGAGCACGGCGCGCTGAGGAGGGCCCGCTCAGGACGGCGCGCTCAGAACCAGTACGGTTCGCCGATGATCTGCGCGCCCGCCCGGGCGGCGAGCCAGGCCGCGTGTTCCTCCTCGTAGGAGTGGAGGTAGACGACGTGGTCCGGCGTCCACGGGTTGTCGAGGTCGTCGGCCTCGTGGTGGGTGTTCACCTGGAGGTGCGCATGCCTGCGGGTCCACGGGAGTCCGAGCTCCGGGCACCCCGGCCACTCCAGATCGCCCCAGTGGACCTGCATCCGGTCGTGGACGCGCAGCGCCGAGGTCACGGCCCTCCGCGCGTGCTGCCGGGTGGGGAGTTCGAGGTCGACGGTGTAGAGGTCCGCGTACGGGAGGGGGGCGTCGCCCGGGGTTTCCGCGTCCTTCCTGATCTGCTCGTGGACCTTCGCCTCGGGAACCGCTGCCAGCAACTGCCGGAGGTGTCCCCGGCTCGACACCTTGGCCCGGAGCTCGGTGCCACCGTGGGCGGCCACCTCACCCAGCGCGAGGAGCCGGTCGGTGAGCGAGAAGACCGCATCGAGATCGGGGGTGCGGAGCAGGGGAAACGCGAGGTTGTGCGACATGGGCGTCAGTACTACCGCCCAGGTCGTTGGAGCACCATCTGATTTCCGGCCGGGCGTTCACGGTGGCTGTGGTTACTGCGCCTCGCCTGTAGTTACGACAGGTGTAGTTACGACAGCTGTAGTTACTGCTGTTGTAGTTACTGCGGGCGTAGTAACTACAACCGCAGTCCCGCCAGTTCCTCCGCCGACAGCGCCAGCCCGGCCGCCGCCGCCGAGTCGCGGATGGAGGCGGGCCGACGGGCGCCGGGGATCGGCAGGACGGCCGGGGACTGCGCCAGGTGCCAGGCGAGGCAGACCTGCTGCGGGCTGACGCCCCGGGTGCGGGCCAGGGCGTGGAACGGGGTGTCCGTCGCGGGTGCGCCGCTGCCCGGGTCGTCCACGGCGCTCAGCGAGATGCCGCCGAGCGGGCTCCAGGGGAGGAAGGCGAGGCCGAGCCCGGTGCACAGGTCGAGGGTGTCGCGGGTGGCGGTGTACGCAGGGGAGAAACGGTTCTGCACGGAGACGAGACGCGGACCGAGGATCTCCCGTGCGGTCCGGATCTGCTCGCAGTCCACGTTGGAGAGGCCGACCATCCGGATGGTGCCCGCCTCGGCCAGCTCCTGCAGCGCGCCGACGGACTCGGCGAACGGGACGGCCGGGTCCGGCTTGTGCAACTGGTAGAGGTCGATCGCCTCGACGCCGAGCCGGGCGGCCGAGGCCTGGGCGGCCCGGCGCAGGTGACGCGGGTCGCCGTCGACCGTCCAGCTGCCGTCGCCGGGACGGCCCCGGCCGCCCTTGGTCGCCACCAGGACGCCGCCCGCGCCACGCCCGTGAGCCGCCAGGGCGCGGGCGATCAGGTGCTCGTTGTGGCCGACCTCGTCCGCGTGCCAGTGGTAGGAGTCGGCCGTGTCGATCAGCGTCACGCCCGCGTCCAGGGCGGCGTGGACGGTGGCGACCGCCTGCTCCTCGTCGGGGCGGCCCTCGACGGACAGCGGCATCGCACCGAGGCCGATGGCACTGACGGTGAACTCGCCGATGGTGCGGGTGAGGGCGGTCGCCCGGGCGGTGGCGGTCATGCGTGGACCTCCTTGACGGCCTGGGGCAGCCAGTCGGTGACGGCGGAGAAGCGGAAGCCCAGGCGGGCCGACCGCCCGGTGTCCATCGCGTAGCAGCGGTCGAAGGAGAACGGGGAGGGAGGCTCGCCCCCTCCTGTGGTCAGCCGGGGCTCGGTGCCGGTCGCCAGGCCCACCGCTGCACACAACTCCCGTGCGTCCAGGGATCCTTGCGAGGCCGCGTTGACCGGTCCGGTGAAGTCGGCCCCGGCGGTCCAGGCCAGGAAGCGGGCGATCTCCGCCGCGTGGACGAAGGACGCGCGCTGCGGTGCGGCGTGGACGGCCACCGGCAGGCCGCGTCCGATCCGGTCCACGTAGTGGGCCAGCCGCCCGGTGAAGTCGGCGCCGCCGAGGACGTGCGCCGTGCGGACGGTGACGAGGTCGAAGGCTGCCTGCCGGGTGAGCAGTGCCTCCGCCTGGCGCTTGCCCTCGGCGTAGTGGTCGGCGACGAACTGGGTGTCACTCCAGGGGAGTTGCAGATCCACCGGCTCGGCCGGCAGGTCGAGCGCCGATTCGGTGAGCGGCGGGCCGCCGGGCCGGCCGAGGTGGGCGTAGACCTCGACGGAGGAGGTGAGCACGTAGCGCGGGGTGCGGTCGGCGAACACCCGGGCGGCGACGGCCGCCTGGACGGGCGTGTAGCAGACCTGGTCGACGACGGCGTCGAAGTGCCGGTCGGCGAGCGCGGCGCGCAGCGCGGCCTCGTCGTCCCGGTCGGCCCGCAGGTGGGTCACCCCGTGCGGGGCGGGGGTCGAGCCGCGGTTGACGACGGTCACCGCCGCACCCGCGTCGCGGAGTTCCTCGACCACCCGCCTGCCGAAGTAACGGCTCCCGCCGATCACACACACGTCCACGCCCTCGATCCCTTCCCGTCGCTTCCGATGGGGACAGCCTGCCGTGGGCCGGTCGCCAGCAGTAGTGTCGAGATCGGCGGCTCATCATTAGGAGAACTGTTGATCGACGTCCAGCGACTGGCGGTACTACGGGAAGTCTCCCGCCGCGGCAGCTTCAACCAGGCGGCCCTGGCGCTGCACTGCACTCCCTCGGCCGTCTCCCAGCAGGTCGCCGCACTCGAACGCGGCCTCGGTGCGCCCGTGGTGGAGCGCTCCACCCGTGGCGTCACGCTCACCGACGCGGGCCGGCTGCTGGTCGAGGCCGCCGACGCCATCGCCGCCGAACTCACCGACACCCAGCAGCGCATCGCCCGGCTCACCGCCGAGCGGACCACCCTGACCGTCGCCACCTTCGCCAGCGGCGGACGACGACTGCTGCCCGCAGCGCTCGCCGGCTTCGCCGCCGACCACCCGGAGGTGGAACTGACCATCCTGGAGGCGGAACCGGAGGACAGCCTGCCCGCCGTCCGGGAGGGACGCGCCGACCTCGCCCTCGCCTACCACCTCGAAGGCCCGCCGCCCGCCCGGCCCGGTGACCGCTCCGGGCTGGACTGGACCCGGCTCGGCGAGGATCCGCTGCGCGTGGTGCTTCCGCGCCACCACCCCGCCGCCGCCCGCTACCGGGCCCGCCCCGAGGCGCCGCACCTGGCCGAACTCGCCGACCAGCGCTGGATCCTGGGCTGCCGCAAGTCCGCCGGCCAGCTCGCCCGCTACGCCGACCTGGCCGGCGTCGAGCTGCGGATCTCGTGCACGGCGACGGACTACGAGTTCGCCCAGTCCCTGGTCCGCGCCGGGATCGGCATCGCGCTGATCCCCGAGATCGGCCTGGCCAGGCACCCGGAACTGGTCGCCCTCCCACTGGCCGAACCCAGCCCCCGCCGCCACCTCGGGCTGGCCCTCGCCCGCCGCCGCCGCGGACGGGTCGCGCGGCTGGCGGAAGACCTGGCATCCCGGCTGGCCGGGGGAGCAGCAGGGTGCGAGGAGGCTGCTCCGGGCTCGAACCACCCTGACCCGACCGGTCGTTGATGAAGTCCACCCCCAGGTCCTCGCGGACCGCGGTCACGACCACGACAAGTACAGGCGTCCGGTGCGTGACCTCGTCATTCGGCCACTGATCGCGCGCCGCTGCACCGAGCATGGTTCCGGCCTGGGCGTCCATCGGTGGGTGGTCGAGCGCGCGTTCGCGCTCCTGCACCGCCTCCGCCGCCTGCGGATCCGCTGGGAGGTCCGCGCCGACATCCACGAGGCGCTCCTCAGCCTCGGACGCTCCCCCATCTGCCGGCTGAAGCTGCTCAGTTGGATCACGTCTCCCGCCGGGTGATCGGCCAGGGGATCTCCTGGAGAACATCCTCAGGAGTCGGCACCGCGTCCGGGTAGTGCTGGCGGATCTCCCGGAGTACCGAGGCATCCGCGGTGCAGAGGTCCCAACTCGTGCTGTCGAACTCCCGCAGCACCACCCTCAGCTCGTCCCCTGCGTACCCCGCGAAGTCCCCGTCGACAAACTGAACATCCGGCGCGACCAGGGCCAGTAGCTCCAGGGTGCCGATCCCGGCACCGGAGGAAGCCTTCTCGATCTCGGCGAACCTGGTGACCGGTTGAGCATCGTCGATCCACACCTTCCAAGTGAGACCGAGCCCAAAGCTCCCGAGGCGCACGAGGAGTTCCGCCAGCGTGACGTAGTACGGATTGGAGGCGCGGTCCTGCCCAGGAGGACGGTCACGCCAGGCCGCGAACGTGATCGACTGAAATGCCCCGGGGGACCCTGCCATCGATGCGGCTCCGTTCGCTTGCGAGGACCAGCGTGCTCTCACATCATGATCTTCCTCGACTGCAGCTGCCAGATCATTTTGAAACCGTCGGTCAGGTCTTCGTCGAGTCGGACCGGTCGACTTCCTGCTCCAGCCGCTCCAACCACTCCCACCGCTCCGACGGCTCCGACCGCTCCGACGGCTCCGACGGCTCCGACCGCTCCGACCCGCCGTGGAGCCCGAATCCACTGGCTCGGCGCCCGCCCGGCCGCCAGACTTCCCGTCATGCAGGCGATCGACGAACACATCGAGACCATGGCGGCCCGACTCGTGGACGTGCCGGGGGTGGTGGGCGTGATGCTCGGCGGAAGCCGGGCGCGCGGGGAGCACCGGCCGGAGTCCGACTGGGACCTCGGCCTCTACTCCGCGGCGAGCCCGACCTCGCCGCGCTGCGGGCGCTGGCCGGGCCGGGCGTGGAGGTGGCCGGTCCGGGCTGCTGGGGGCCGTGGGTGAACGGCGGGGCGTGGCTGCGCGTCGACGGGGTCGCCGTGGACTGGATCCTGCGGGACCTCGACCGGGTCGAGCGGGTGTGGGCGGACTGCCGGGCCGGCCGGTACGAGGTCGGGGTGCAGGCCGGTCACCCGCTGGGCTTCTGGTCGCCCTGCTACCCCGGCGAGGTCGCGCTCGGTCGCGTACTCGCCGATGCCACAGGGGAGTTGGCGGCCCTCCAGGCGCAGACCGCCC
Source organism: Kitasatospora sp. NPDC101108 (assembly GCF_055584725.1). Classification (NCBI taxonomy): domain Bacteria; kingdom Bacillati; phylum Actinomycetota; class Actinomycetes; order Kitasatosporales; family Streptomycetaceae; genus Kitasatospora; species Kitasatospora sp. NPDC101108. Next base: position 320,772 of record NZ_JBVJLM010000006.1, on the reverse strand, counting down.
GGTATCCCGAGCCGCTGCGCGAGGCTCTGATGGGTGCGGCGTGGGAGGCGGAGTTCCTGGTCGGCGGCGCGGCGAAGGGCGCGGCCCGGGGCGACAGTCTGTACGTCGCGCTCTGCCTCTCCCGGGCGGTGGGCGTGCTGGTGCAGGCGCTGTACGCGCGGGACCGGCGCTGGTGTCTCAACGAGAAGGGCGCGCTGGCGGTTGCTGCCCAACTGCCGGGTGTGCCGGTGGACTTCGAGTCCAGGGTGGGTCAACTGCTGGGCGCGGCAGGGGAGTCTCCGGAGGCGCTGGCCGCGACGGTGGACCGGGCGCGGGTGCTGGTCGGAGAGGTGATGGCCGGCCTCCGCGGATGACGAGCGGATGGCGACACGCTCTTCCCGCCGGTCTCAACCTACAGCGCAAGGGGGCCCTTGCCGCAAGGCCCCGGTCGTCCCGCACAATCGTCCACTCCAAGGCGGGCCTTGGGTGGAACGGGAGGGATGACGACATGCGAGTGGTGCTGTCCACGTACGGGTCGCGCGGTGACGTCCAGCCGCTGGCGGGGCTCGCGGTGAAGCTGCGGGAGCTCGGCGCGCAGGTGCGGGTGTGCGCGCCGCCGGACGAGGAGTTCGCGCAGCGGCTGGCCGCCGCCGGCGTCGAGATGGTGCCGGTCGGGGACCCGGTGCGGGGGCTGGTCGGGGGAAGGCCGCCGGCGCCGGGGGACTTCCCCCGGCGGGTGGCCGCGCTGGCCGCGAAGTTCCACGAGGCGGTCGCCTCGGTCGCCGAACCGGGCGGCGCGGTGGTGGCCACCGGCTTGTTCCCGGCCGTGGCCGGTGCCCAGGCGGCGGCCGAGGTGGTGGGCGCCCGCTTCGTGTACGTCGCCCTCCAGCCGACCATGCTGCCCTCCCCGCACCACCGGCCGTTCGAGTACCCGAACCAGCCGTACCGGCCCGGGCTGACCGGCAACCGGGAGCTGTGGGAGGACAACGTCCGGACCATGAACGCGCTGTTCGGGGAGCAGGTCAACGCCCACCGGGCGTCGGTCGGCCTGCCGGCCGTGGACAACGTGCGCGACCACGTCTTCACCGACCGTCCCTGGCTGGCCACCGACCAGGTGCTCGGCCCCTGGCCGCAGCCCGCGGACCGCGAGGTCGTGCAGACCGGTGCCTGGCTGCTGGCGGACGGTAGCCCGCTGCCCGCCGAGCTGTCGGCGTTCCTGGAGGCGGGCGAGCCCCCGGTCTACGTGGGCTTCGGCAGCATGCCGCTGCACGGCGCCCCGGACGCCGCCCGCGTTGTCGTCGAGGCGGCCCGGGCGCAGGGGCGGCGGGTCGTGCTCGCCCGGGGCTGGGCGGAGCTGGCTCCGGCCGACGCCACGGACGACTGCTTCGCCGTCGGCGAGGTCAACCAGCAGGCCCTGTTCCCGCGGGTCGCCGCCGTCGTCCACCACGGCGGCGCGGGCACCGTCACCGCGGCCGCGCTGGCCGGCACCCCGCAGGTCGTGGTGCCGCAGATGGTGGACCAGCCGTACTGGGCCGAGCGCGTCGCCGAGTTGGGCATCGGAGCCGCCCACGAGGGGGCCGTCCCGACGGTCGAGTCGCTGACCGCGGCCCTCGGGCGGGCCCTGGCGCCGGACGTCGCCGCGCGGGCGGCGACCGTCGCGGGCGAGATCCGCACCGACGGCGCCGAACTGGCGGCGAAGCTGCTGCTGGGCCGACGCGCGGGCCTGCCGCACCCCGCACGCGCCGGCGCCGCGTCCATGGCCTGACCGAGGCCGGAGAACGGATGCGGCGCAGATCCAACAGGTGCGCAGGGTCAACCGCAAACGCACCGTCACCCAGCGCGTGGGCGTGCTCCGCGACCGGGAGCGGCGGGAGTGGGAAGTCGGCGCCACCGACTTCCCACTCCTCCGGCCCCGCCACGCGCCGCAGGGCGGGGTGGGTCGTGGTCAGCGGGTCAGGAACTGCTCCCCGGAGTCGGGGACGGTACGGCCGTCCCTGTCGAAGTACTCCCAGAGCCTGGCCGTCTTGCCCGCCGGCCGGGCGACCACGGCCTCGCGCAGCGGCGAGTCGCCGACCGTGACCAGCGGCGGCTCGGTGACCGTACCGTCCGTCCAGGTCACCTTCACCCGGGCGATGTCGGGGCCCAGGGTCAGCCCGACGATCTCACCCGGGGCCACCGTGTCCCCCTTTCCCCGGGCGCCCAGCAGGCCGCCTGCGATGTACGTGCCGTCGCGGGGGTCCAGCTTGCCCGGTGCCGGGCAGGTGCCCGCGGCGTCGTGGCTCAGGCGGACCCCGTCCACCGTGAAGTAGGTGTTGGTGACGTCGGCGTCGGGATCGTAGTAGTGGTCGACGAACTCCTTCGTCGGCTTGTCGACCGCCGAGTCGTACGGGCTGCGCTCCTGCCACAGCGCCAGCGCCTGTTCGTACGCCCGCTCCCTCGGGGCCGTCGGCCACACCGCCCGCCACAGCTTCCACTGCTTGCCGTCGGGCGTGGTGCCCTCGCCGACCACCGCCCGCACCGGGGTGAACGGATCCCGTACGGGCGGGGCGGCGGTCGTCGCCGCCGGGGTCGCCGGAGTCGCCTGGTTCGCCGCGGTCGTCGGTGGGCCGCCGGTGCCTGAGCCGTGACCGGCGCCGGCCGGGACCAGCGGGTGGGAGGCGGCCGGCCCCGGCCGCAGCTCGGTGACCGCTCCGCCCGCCAGCACCACCACCGAGGCCAGCGCCAGCGCGCCGACCACCGTTCGGCGGCGGCGCCGGATCCGCCGCCCGCCCGCCAGGATCTCCGCCACCGGCGGCGGGCCGATCCTCGCCGCCGACGCCGCCTCGGCCAGGCCCAGCCCGACCCACAGGTCGGCGCCCTCGTCCGCGTTCGTGCTCATACCGCCCCTCCGATCCCGGTCCTGTCCTTCAGCTCCACCAGCGCGGACACCTGCCGCAGCCGCCCGATGCCCTTCGCCGCGTGGCTGCGCACCGCGCCCACCGAACACCCCATCGCCGTCGCCGTCTGGCTGTCGCTCAGGTCCTCCCAGTACCGCAGCACCACCGCCTCCCGCTGACGCGGCGGCAGGGTGGCGAGCGCGGCCAGCAGCGCACCGCGCTGATCCGAGCGGGCGAAGCCGTCCTCCGAACCCGCCGCGTCCGGCACCGCGTCCACCAGCAGCTCCGGCGGCCGACGGCGCCAGCGGCGGGCGTGCTGGTTCACCAGGATCCGCCGCACATAGGCGTACGGATCGTCCGCCCGGCGCACCTTCGACCAGGCCGCGCAGGCCTTCTCCGCGGCCGACTGCACCAGGTCCTCGGCCGCGTACTGTTCCCCGGCCAGCAGGAACGCCGTCCGCACCAGCCGGGGCCAGGCGGCGACGATGAACGGCTGGAACCCCTCGTCCCGAGCGCTCTTCGCTTCTCCCATGAGCACCTCCTCACCCACCCAGAGCCCGGGAGGCGCCGGAAGCGCTTACTCGGCCTTACCCGGCCATACTCCGCCCTGCTTGCCGCCTGCTTCCGGTCTGCTCCCCGCCTGCTTCCGGCTTCAGAGGTCCAGACCGCGGAGGTACCAGTCGTGCAGCGTCCCGTGCCCGTCCCGCACCTGCCCGGCAGGCCGGAACCCCGCCCGACGGGCCACCGCTGCCGACGCGGCGTTCTCCGGCTCCACCCGGATCACCGCCTCCCGGGCACCGGCCCGCGCCGCGTACCCGGAGGCCAGCAGGACGGCCCGGGTGGCCAGTCCCCGGCCACGCCAGGAGGGGTAGAGGCCGTAGGCGACGTTCACCTGGCCGGGGGCGAGGTCGCTGTGCTCGAAGCGGAGGTCGACCGTCCCCGCCAGCACGCCGTTCCCGCCGCCTCCGCTCCCGTCACCCGCGTGGTTCCCCTCGTTCCGCTCGTTCCCCCCGTCCGCCCTGATCCCGAACGCGCGCAGCGCACCGGCCGTCTCCCACTGCTCGCGACAGTGCCGGAAGTACGCCGCGACGCCCTCCGGAGTGCTGGGACCGCCACTCAGCCACCGCACCAACGCCTCGTCCTCGCCGGCCAGATGGGCCGCCGCGTCCTCCGGCCGCAGTGGGGACAGCGTGATCACTCCGTCGGACAGCTCAAGTTCGCGCATCCGGACATTCTTGGCGCGCCGCCGTCGGCCACGCCATCGGATTCCGCCGGAACTGCCTCGCGCCCGACCGGCCCCGCTGGCTACCATGCGCCGAATGATCCTCTCTCATGACGACTCAGGTACCGGACCGGCTGTTCTCCTGCTGCACTCCTCGGTGTGCGACCGGCGGATGTGGGACCCGCAGTGGCAGGCACTCCTCGACGCCGGCCACCGCGTCGTCCGCTGCGACTTCCGCGGCTTCGGCGACACCCCGCTCCCCGACGGGCCCTACGGCGCCGCGGCCGACGTGCTCGCCCTCCTCGACCACCTGGGCATCGAGACGACGGCCGTGATCGGCGCCTCGTACGGCGGCCGGATCGCCCTCACCGCAGCGGCCCTGCGCCCCCACGCGGTCACCGCACTCGCCCTGCTCGGCGCCGGCCGACCGGGCCACGAATCCTCCGAGGCCATGCTCGCCTTCGGCGCCCAGGAGGACGAACTGCTGGAGGCGGGTGACATCGAGGCCGCCGTCGAACTCAACCTCCGCACCTGGCTGGGCCCGGAGGCCGACGAAGAGACCCGCGAGTTCGTCCGGCGGATGCAGCGCCACAACTTCGACGTACAGCTGGAGGCCACTGGCGGCCCGGAGAAGGAGGAGGTCGACCTCACCCGAGTCACCGCCCCCACCCTCGCGATCGCCGGCGCCCACGACCTCCCGGACTTCCGCCACATCGCCGCCGAACTCCCCGCCATCCTCCCGAACGCCCGCCACCTCGAACTCCCCTGGGCCGGCCACCTCCCCAGCCTGGAACGCCCCGCCGAAGTCACCGCACTCCTCACGGACTTCCTGCGGGCGCCGTCGCCGCGGGTCTGAGCACCAGCAGGCCGCCCTGCCCGACCTCCCGACGGCCGTAGTGGCCGATGCCGGGCACCTCGGCCAGGCCGGGAAAAGGCCGGACTCGAACGTGTGTCGGGCGCATGATGGGTGGGTGCACTTCACTTCGGAGACCAGCGCGGACGGCGTCACGGAACGCCTCTTCGTCCATGACGGCGTGCCCGGCGTGCTCTGGCACCCCGCCGGATCGGCGCCCGGCGGACGGCCGTTGGTGCTGCTGGGGCACGGCGGCGGGCAGCACAAGCTGGGGCAGCGGGACCGGGCCCGGGGGTGCGTGGCGCGGTACGGGTGGGCGGCGGTGGCGCTCGACGCGCCCGGGCACGGCGAGCGGGAGCGCACCGCGCAGGACGAGCGGTTCGTCACCGAGATCGGGGAGTTGCTGGCGGCCGGGCGGCCGGTCAGCGCGTGGGTGGCGCGGTACACGGCGGCGCTCGCGGAGCGGGCCGTGCCCGAGTGGCGGGCGGTGCTGGACACGCTGGAGGGTCCGGACGGGACGGGTGGGGGCCTCGGGCCGGTCGGGTACTGGGGGTTGTCGCTCGGTACGGTGATCGGCGTCCCGCTCGCAGCGGCCGAACCCCGCATCGGCGCCGCCGTGTTCGGGCTGGCGGGCCACACCTCGCTGATGGAGCCGGCGGGACGGGTGGCCGTGCCGGTGCAGTTCGTCCTGCAGTGGGACGACGAGCTCCAGCCGCGGGAGGCGTCGTTGGCGCTGTACGGCGCCCTGGGTTCGCGGGAGAAGACGCTGCACGCCAATCCCGGGGGCCACCTGGGGGTGCCCGAGTTCGAGTCGGCCGCCGCGGAACGCTTCCTGCTCGGGCACCTCGGACGGGGAATCCCCGAGGCCCCGGCCGGACCGATTCCCCACGCAGGCCCGGAGGCGGCCTGACCGTCCGCGCGGAGGCCACCGCCGCATTCGGATGCGACCGCACCCGAAGTGGTCACGTTTCCATCACATGGACCCCGCGCCTCGCAGCATCCTCACAGCTTTCCCGCAGCTTCACGCGTCCGTATTGCCGGGATGGCCAGAATTTGTCGGGGATTGCTTGGCATGGTCGTATTCCGGCGATTGTCCACGGCGAGTAAAACTTCGCAAAGAATTGCCCTCGTCAACCACTTCGCCACACCGAAGTTTCAACAGAATGTTGCAGATCAGGGCCCATGTCGTCACGCTCGGTCGATTTGACGTAACGCCATGTTCCCATCCCGCTCACGAATCCGCAGGAGTACGGTTCCCCACGAATCGCCGAACGGGCTCCCGAGCAATCTCCCGAGCCCACTCGGCCGTACCGGGGAATTGGTGCGCCGTATGGGCCGTATGGGTCAACAAATGGGTGGGGAAGGGGCCCCGGAAGGGGCTTCCGCGGCCGCTCGTCCGATATCCGTCGAGTTGGCCGTCGAAGTCCTGCGCGGAGTCGCCGAGTTCGATTTCATGCCGTCCGCCGGGTGCGGGCTCTTCGCGCCGGGCGAGTCCGTCGGGCAGGGTCTGCTCGGCTACAGCGGCGTGCTGGTGGCGTTGGCCTCGTGCGGGATGTTCCTCGCCCCCGACGGCTGGAGCGCGGCATACGCCGTGCTCGGTGCGGCCGCCGCGACCGTGCTGACCCCGGCGGTCGGCGCGATCACCGAGCCGTTCGGCGGCCACGCCTTCACGTGGCCGTTCGTCCTGACCACCATGCTGTTCCTGGCGGCGGTACCGGCGATTCCCCGGCTGCGCCGGATCTGATCCCGCAGGCGCCCGACCCCGGTATTGCCACACGCCCAACTGTGCTTCATTTCATCGGACTCACATGACGTCGGTTTCTCGGAAAGGAGGAGTGGTTCCCGTGAATCTCTCCCCGCGTGAGATGGACAAGCTCTACATCTACGTCGTGGCCGATCTGGCCCGCAAACGCCGCGACCGCGGCGTCAAGCTCAACTACAGCGAGGCCTGCGCGCTGATCAGCGAGGCCATCATGGAGGGCGCCCGGGACGGCCGCACCGTCGCCGAGTGCATGGAGATCGGCAAGCAGGTCGTCAGCAGCGCGGACGTCATGCCCGGCGTGCGCGAGATGCTGCCGCTGCTCCAGGTCGAGGCCGCGTTCCTGGACGGCACCAAGCTGGTCTCCTGCCACGACCCGGTCGGTGCCTGAGCGATGACCGCACCTCAGCCTGCGGTCGTCGTCCTGGCCGGCGGGCACGAGAGCGACGGCGGCCGCGACCTGGCGGCCCTGGTCACCCCGCTCCACGGCGGGCCCGCCGGGCACGGCCCGGTCGTCCACGCCGCGGCACCCGCCGGACGGCCGCTCGCCGAAGCCGTCCGCTCGGCCCTGGCGGCGTGGGAGGACGCGCCGGTCTGCGTCGTACCGATGACCCTCGGACGGGACCCGAAGCTGGTCGCCGACACCGCCCGCGCCCTGCGCTGGCTCGCCGCCGGTGAGGCCCGCGGACGGCTGGCGCTCACCGCGCCCTTCGGTGCGGCCGAGCACCTGATCGGCTGGCTGCGCGCCGCCGCGGGCTCCGCCGCCGGGACCTCAGCCGCCACGACCTCCGCCACCACGGCCCCGGCCGGCAGCGGCGAGGCCGTCCTCGTCACCGCCCCGGCGGCCGGCCCGTTCGAGGACGCCGAACTGTTCCGGATCGCCCGCCTGGTCCGCCAGTACGGGCGGCACCGCCTGGTCGAGGTGGCCTTCGCGGGCGGCGACCCCGGCCCGGCCGAGGGCGTCGAACGCTGCCGCCTGCTCGGCGCGGACCGGATCACGGCCGTCCCGGCCTCCTTCGGTCCGGCCCTGCCGGAAGCCCTTCGAGACGGCGGTCTCCGAGACAGCGGTCTCCGAGGCCGCGGCGTACGGGACGGCGGCGTACGGGACGGCGGCCCGCTGCTGCGGCCGTCCGCGATCGCCGGCGTGGTCGCGGCCCGCACGGCGGCGGCGCTGCACCTGCTCGGCCACGGCGAGGACGGCATCCTGGCCGGCCTCGACGCCGAGCACGGCCACGGCTACGCCCACAGCCACGGCCCGGGCGAGGACCACCACGGCCACCACCACGGCCACCACCACGGCCACCCCCACAGCAGCAACCACCTCCACACCCCCACCCCCACCCCCGCAAGCACCCCCGCACACACCCCCCACTGAACCGGCAGAGAGGAAGCCCGACCATGTCTGGTGGCGCCGCATACCTGTACGGCGACGACCCGGTGGAGATCAACGCCGGCCGAGCCAAGGCCACGATCACGGTCAGCAACACGGGCGACCGGGCGATCCAGGTCGGCTCCCACTACCACTTCTTCGAGGCCAACCGCGCCCTCGACTTCGACCGCAACGCCGCCTTCGGCAAGCACCTCGACATTCCGGCCGGCACCGCGGTCCGCTTCGAGCCCGGCGACACCAAGGACGTCACGCTCGCCGAGTTCGGCGGCCACCGCCGCCTGGTGGGCTTCAGCAACCTCGTGGACGGCGGCGTCACCGCGCGCGACACCCGCGCCCGCGCCATCGACCGGGCGATCGCCCGCGGCTTCAAGGGCGCCAACCTCGACCACAAGGACGACGAGCCCTTCGCGGGCTTCCGGAACGAAGGCGACCGCTGATGGCCATCCTGTCCCGCAAGCAGTACACCGACCTCTTCGGCCCCACCGTCGGTGACCGTTTCCACCTCGCCGACACCAACCTGGTGGTCGAGGTCGAGCAGGACTTCAACCAGGGCCACTACGGCGACGAGGCCGTCTACGGCGGCGGCAAGGGCATCCGCGACGGCATGGCCCAGGACCCGGCCGCCACCGCCGTCCAGGGTGCGCTCGACCTGGTCATCACCAACGTCGTCGTGCTGGACCCGGTGCTCGGTGTCGTCAAGGGCGACATCGGCGTCAAGGACGGCTTCATCACCGCCGTCGGCAAGGCCGGCAACCCGCACACCCAGAGCGGGGTGCACCCCAAGCTGGTGATCGGCCCCGGCACCGAGGTGATCTCCGGCGAGCACCTGATCGCCACGGCCGGCGGCATCGACACCCACATCCACTTCATCGCCCCGCAGCAGGCGCAGGAGGCGCTGAGCAACGGCATCACCACCCTGATCGGCGGCGGCACCGGCCCGTCCGACGGCACCAACGGCACCACCTGCACGCCCGGGCCCTGGAACATCGGCCGGATGTACCAGGCGGTCGAGGACCTCCCGGTCAACGTCGGCCTGCTCGGCAAGGGCAACGGCTCGCTGCCCGGCGCGCTGCGCGAGCAGGTCGAGGCGGGCGTGTGCGGCCTCAAGGTGCACGAGGACTGGGGCAGCACCCCGGCCGCGATCGACAGCGCGCTCGGCGTCGCCGACGAGTACGACGTGCAGGTGGCCATCCACACCGACACCCTCAACGAGTCCGGCTTCTTCGAGGACACCCTGTCCGCGATCGACGGCCGCACCATCCACACCTTCCACACCGAGGGCGCGGGCGGCGGCCACGCCCCCGACATCATGCGGATCGCCGGCGAGCCCAACGTGCTGCCGTCCTCCACCAACCCGACCCTGCCCTACACCGTCAACTCGGTGGACGAGCTGCTGGACATGGTGATGGTCTGCCACCACCTCAGCCACGACATCCCCGAGGACGTCTCCTTCGCCGACTCCCGGGTGCGCGCCGAGACCATCGCCGCCGAGACGGTGCTGCACGACGAGGGCGTCATCTCGATCTTCTCCTCCGACTCCCAGGCCATGGGCCGGATCGGGGAGTCCTTCACCCGCGCCTTCCAGACCGCCCACCACTGCAAGGAGCAGCGCGGCAAGCTGGCCGGCGACAGCGAGCGCAACGACAACTTCCGGGTGCTGCGCTACCTCGCCAAGCTCACCATCAACCCGGCGATCGCCTCGGGCACCGCCGAGCACATCGGCTCGCTGGAGCCCGGCAAGCTGGCCGACATCGTGCTCTGGCCGATCAACTCCTTCGGTGCCAAGCCCAAGATGGTCATCAAGGGCGGCATCATCAACTGGGCGCTGATGGGCGACCCGAACGCCTCGCTGCCCACCCCGCAGCCCGTCTACTACCGCCCGATGTACGGCGCGTTCGGACGGGCCAAGCAGGCCACCCGGGTCACCTTCATGTCCCGGGCCGCCGTCGACCTCGGGGTGCCGGCCCGGCTCGGCCTGGACAGCCGGGTGCTGCCGGTGCGGCACTGTCGCTCGGTCGGCAAGCAGCACATGCTGCGCAACGACGCCCTGCCGAAGATCGCGGTCGACCCGGAGACGTACAAGGTCACCCTGGACGGCGAGCCCGCCACCATCGAGCCGGCCCGCGAACTGCCCCTCAACCACCTGTTCTACCTCGCATGAGCTGCCTCCCGGGAGACGGGCTGGACGCCCTGCTGGTCAGCCTCCAGCTGACCGACTCCGCCTTCCCCAGCGGCTTCTACACCCTCTCGCACGGTCTGGAGGGCTACGCCCAGGCGAAGGCCGTCACCGCCGACACCGTGCCCGAGCTGCTCGCCGACCTGCTGCGGCACAGCGTGGGGCCGTCCGACGCGACGGCGCTGGCGCTGGCCCACCGGGCGGCGTCGGAGGGCGCCTGGGAGCTGCTGGTCGAGATCGACCAGCGGCTGCACGCCACCAAGCTCAACCGCGAGCTGAGGCTCGCCGCCACCCGCACCGGCCGCCAACTCCTGGACATCGCCCGGGAGTCGGTGGGCGGCGAGCCGCTGGAGCGGTACGCGGAACTGGTCGCCGACAAGCGCGCCCCCGGCTGCCAGGCGGTGGCCGCCGGGGTCGCGTACGCCTCGGCCGCCGTACCGGTCGAACAGGCCGTCGCCAGCGACCTGTTCGCCTTCTGCACCAGCTTCGTCGGCGCCGCGCTGAGGCTGCGGCTGACCGACCACCGCAGGGCGCAGGTGGTGCTGCGGGCCGCCGCCCCGGTGATCCGGGAGGTGGTCGCGGCCGCACTGGTACGGGAGTCGGCCGACCTCGGGGGTTGCGTACCGGTCGCGGACGCGATGTCCGGGCGGCACGAGCGGGCCGAGGCCCGGCTGTTCGCAAGCTGAACACACCTACGACTGAAGGGAATCGCATGACCGACAACGTGCTCCGGGTGGGCATCGGCGGACCGGTCGGCTCGGGCAAGACGGCGCTGATCGAGGCGCTGGTGCCGGTGCTGATCGCGCGCGGCCACCGCCCGGCGGTCATCACCAACGACATCTACACCCAGGAGGACGCCCAGCACGTCCGCCGTACCCTCGCCGGGGTGCTCGACCCCGAGCGGGTGGTCGGCGTGGAGACCGGCGCCTGCCCGCACACCGCCGTACGGGACGACCCGACGATGAACCTCGCCGCCGGGGCCGAGATGCTGGAGCGCTTCCCGGACGTCGACACCCTGCTGTTCGAGTCCGGCGGTGACAACCTCACCCTGACCTTCAGCCCGGTGCTGGTCGACCTCTTCCTGTTCGTCCTCGACACCGCCGAGGGCGAGAAGATGCCCCGCAAGCGCGGCCCGGGCATCACCGAGTCGGAGCTGCTGGTGATCAACAAGATCGACATCGCCCAGTACGTCCGCGCCGACCTCGGCATCATGGAGTCCGACGCCCGGCGGGTGCGCGAGGGCCGGCCGGTGGTGCTCACCAACTGCCTGACGGGGGAGGGACTGGAGTCCATCGCCACCTTCCTGGAGACCTTCCGGAAGGTCCCGGCGTGACGGCTCCACCGGAGGCCGCCCCGCCCCGGCTCGACCCCCGGCACTACGAGCCGGCCCGCGTCCCGCCGCAGGTCCGCCGGTACGCCGGGACGCCCGACACCCTCGCGGTCGGGCGCCCCGGCAAGGTGGGGCTGCTGGAACTGGCCTTCGAGCGGATCGGCGGACGCACCGAACTCACCGGCCACTACCAGAAGTCGCCGCTGCAGATCATGCGCCCGCTCTACTTCGACCCGGCCCGCCCCGACCTCGCCGTCACCCTGCTGATGTCCACCGGCGGCGGCATCCTCCAGGCCGACCGGCTGCGCACCGACATCCGCTGCGGCGCCGACACCGCGGTCCACCTGACCACCCAGGCGGCCACCAAGGTCTACCGGATGGAGCACGACTACGCGACCCAACTGGTCAACCTGGAGGCCGGGCCCGGCGCCTACGTGGAGTACCTGCCCGAGCCGGTGATCCCCTTCGTCGACTCCCGCTTCTACCAGCGCACCGTCCTCACCGTGGACCCCGGGGCGACGGTGCTGGCGGGCGAGACCGTCCTGGCCGGCCGCCTCGCCCGGGGCGAGCGCAACGCCTACCGGGTGTTCGTCTCGGACCTCGAAGTGCGCCGACCGGCCGGGGAGTTGGTGGCCCTGGACACGGTGCGGCTGGAGCCCGCCGACGGCGGTGTGACCGGCCCGGCCGTACTCGGCGGGCACGACGTGATGTCCAGCCTGTACGTGCTCAGCCCGCTCGCCCCGGCGGCCCGGATCGCCGACGTGCTGCACGAGGTCCTGGCGGAGCGCGGGCTGCTGTACGGGGTCAGCGTGCTGCCGCAGGACAGCGGCGCCTGGCTGCGGTTGCTCGACTCCGACACCCGGGCCTGCGCGGCCGCGCTGCGGGCGGCCTGGGACGCGGTGCGCCGGCTGCTGATCGGGGTGCCGGCGCCGGACCTGCGGAAGACCTAGTTCCCGTCCTGGAGGTCCTTGTCGGCGAGCCGGGCGATCTGCCGGTGGCTGAGCTCGACCGTCCGGTTCATGTGCCGTAGCAGGAAGGCGAGTTCGTCCTCGCTGTCCTCGGCGAAGACGGCCGCCCAGTCGTTGCCGAGGCTGCGCCACACCTCCCCGAAGCGGGTCAGCGCCTCGGGGAGGACGGCGACCAGGACGCGGCGGCGGTCGGCCTCGTCCCGCTGCCGGGTCACCAGGCCGGCCTTCTCCAGCCGGTCGACCAGCCGGGTCGCCGAGCCGCTGGTGAGTCCGGTCAGCTCGGCGATCCGGCCGGTGGTGACCGGGCCGTCCTCCAGGGTGAGCAGGTTGAGGCACTGGACGTCGGTCGGGTGCATGCCGAGGTGGTCGGCGACGGCCTGGTTGAACAGCACGTAGGAAGCCAGGTACCGGCGCGAGACCGGCCACAGCCTGGCCATCAGTTCGTCGCGGGTGGGCGTCATGGGGCCAGGGTAACCGGCCCCGCCAAAAAAGTTGCGCTACGCAGAGATCTATTCCACTATTGGCTGCATGACGCAGATAACTGATCGTGCGCAGCTTCCCGTCGCCGTCACCGGTGCCACCGGCGCCCAGGGCGGCGCGACCGCCCGCGCCCTGCTCCGGGCCGGACGCCCGGTCCGCGCCCTCACCCGGGACCCCGACGCCCCGGCCGCCCGCCAACTCGCCCTACTCGGTGCCGAGTCGGTGCGCGCCGACTTCGACGACCCGGCCTCGCTGGCGGCCGCCCTCGACGGTGCCGGCGCGCTGTTCGCCATGTCCACCCCGTTCGGGACGGACCTCGACACCGAGGTCCGCCAGGGCACCGCCCTGCTCGACGCGGCAGCCGCCGCCGGCCTACGGCACGTGGTGTTCACCTCCGCCACCAACGCCGACCGCTCCACCGGCATCCCGCACTTCGACTCCAAGCAGCGCATCGAACGGCACCTCGCCGGTCTCGACCTGCCCTGGACCGTCATCGGCCCGGCCGCCTTCCTGGACAACTACGCCAACGACTGGACCCTCCGATCCCTGCGCGAGGGCGTCTTCCACCTCCCCATGCCGGCCGGCACCCCCCTCCCGGTGATCGCCGCCGAGACCATCGGCGCCTTCGCCGCCCACGTCCTCGCCCACCCGGACGCCTACACGGGCCGGCGCATCGACATCGCCTCGCAGTGGTGCACCGGCGAGCAGATCGCCGCGGCGATCGCCGCGGCCAGCGGCCGCCCGGTCCGCTGCGAGGAGGTGCCGCTGTCCGTCGTCGAGACCTACTCCGCGGACCTCGCCGCCATGTTCCGCTACTTCCAGGAGGTCGGCCTCGACATCGACACCGCCGCCCTGCACGCCGAGCACCCGACCGTCGAGTGGCGCACCCTGGAGGACTGGGCCGCCGGGCAGACCTGGGACCTGTGAGACGTCCCGCACAATCAGGTCTAGCCTCGTCCGTGAGGGGGTGACCACCATGCGGCTTCCACGCTCAGCCCACACCCGACAGCCCTGGCGGATCCACGAGTTCACCCGGGACTTCCGGATCGAGGACGTCTGGTCCTTCCGCACCCCGGGCGCCGGGCCCGACGACTTCCCGGTCATGCTCGCCGCCCTGCGCGCCGCACCCGGCCCGGCGTCGCAGTCCCTCCCGACCCGCGTCCTGTTCGCGATCCGCCGGGGACTCGGCGCCCTCCTCCACTGGGACGACCCCGACAACGGCCTCGGCGCCCGCGTCCCGTCCCTGCGCGACCGCCTCCCGCAGGACCTGCGCGACACCGTCCACCCCGCCGACGGCCTCGGCCTGCCGCTCACCCCGGTGTACGCGACCGACACCGAGTACGTCGGCGAGATCGCCAACCGCACCGTCCACGGCCTGATGCACCTCGGCTGGGTCGCCCTCCCCGACGGCCGCCACGAACTGCGGATGGCCGTCCTGGTCACGTGCAACGGCCGCCTCGGACGCCTGTACATGGGCTTCATCGCACCGTTCCGGCACTACGTCGTCTACCCCGGGATGACCCGCCAGTTCGAACGCGCCTGGCGGGACCGGGCGATGCCCCCCACCGGCTGAGGCGCGGGCGTATCGTCGTCGGATGAGATCGAGGACACCGCGCCGCATCCAGGTCGACGGCCGCGACTACCGCTGGGTGGTCCGCCTCCGCGACAGCGCCCACGTGGACGTCCGCGTCTGGCTCGACCGCCCCGGTGGGCCGTACCGGCCGCTCGTCACGACGCGCCGCTTCGACGACCCGTGGCTGCACTACGGGATCCTGCTGACGGCCCCGCCCGAACGCGTCCGCGAGGTCCTCCAGTTGGAGCCCGTCAAGCCCGCCCTCGTCGCCGACCTGGTCCGGGCCGGCCTCGCGGCCGGCTGGCAGCAGGAGGAGAAGGGCGCGGCCCTGTACACGGAGTCCGACGGCGGGTCGTAGCGCCGGACCGGCCCTACGCCCGCCGCTCGACGAACTTCCGCTGCCAGGGCGTCTCCACCGCGTGCCGGCTGTAGTGCTCGCGGACGTACGCGACGGCCTGCTTCGGCGGCACGCCGTCCAGGACCGCGATGCAGGCGAGGGCCGTGCCGGTACGGCCGCGGCCGCCCGCGCAGGCGAGTTCGACGCGTTCGGAGGCGGAGCGTTCCCAGGCCTGGCGGAAGGCGTCGGCGGCGTCCGCGCGGTCGGCGGGCAGCCGGAAGTCGGGCCAGCGGACCCAGCGGCTCTCCCAGGGGAGAGGGGCGGGCTCGCGCCCCAGCAGGTAGACGCCGAAGTCGGGGGAGGGGCCGGGCGGGAGCGGATTGCGGACGCCCCGGCCGCGCAGGAGGCGTCCGGAGGGGAGGCGGAGTACACCGGGGGCGGCCGGGTCCCAGGTGGTCGGGAGCGGGCGGTCGGTCATGTCACCTCTCAGATGTCGGCGTGGCCGACGAGCTCCAGGCTGCGGTCCCACAGCTCCGCCCGGGCCCGCGGGTCGTAGGCCTGGCGGTCGGCCCGGGCCTCGCGCGTGCGGTCGTAGTAGCGGCCGGTGACGCCCGCGAGGGCCGGGTCGGTGACCAGCCGGTGGGTGGCGGTGACGCCGTCCTCCAGGCTGTCGACGCTGTAGCCGATCTCCTGCAGCACCATCTTGGTCGGCATGTACGTCGACGGGTGGAGGCTGTTGACGGTCACCTCGGCGGCCGGTACCCGCGAGGCGAGTTCGAAGCCGCAGGCGATCTGGGCGAGCTTACTGCGGCAGTACGCGCGGGTGCCGTCGTAGCCGCGTTCCAGCATGAGGTCGTCGAAGTCGACGGCCTGCTGCCCGGCCGAGGCGACGTTGACGATCCGGGCGGGGGCGGAGGCGCGCAGCAGGGGCAGCAGTTCGAGGCTGAGCAGGAACCCGGCCAGGTGGTTGACGGCGAAGCGCAGTTCGTGGCCGTCGGCGCTGGTGCGGCGGGTGCGGCCGTCGGGTTCGCCGCTGCCGACACCGGCGTTGTTGACCAGCACGTCGAGCCGGTCGGTGGTGGCACGGACCTCGGCCGCGAGGGTGCGGACCTGGGCGAGGTCGGCCAGGTCCGCGCACAGGGTGACGGGGCGTTCGGTGCCCTGGACCTCGGCGATCTCCTGGGCCGTGCGGTCGAGCCGGGCCCGGTCGCGACCGTGCAGGAGGACGGTGTCGCCCTCGCCGGCCAGGCGGTGGGCGAGGGCGCGGCCGAGGCCGTCCGTGGCGCCGGTGACGAGGACGGTCCGCGGCGTGCTGGGCGGGGTCATCGGGACTCCTGTGGCCGAAGGTGCGGGGCGGAACCGGTTCAGGATGCCACGTGCAGGCGCGCGGGGCCGGGCATCCCGGCACGGTGGGCGAGGGCCGCCGCCTCGCCGCGCGAGCTGACGCCCAACTTGGCCAGGATGTTGGCGACATGGAACTTCACCGTGGATTCGCTGATGTGCAGCGCCGCGGCGATGTCCCGGTTGCGGCGGCCCTGCGCGAGCTGGTCGAGCACCTCCAGCTCGCGCGGCTGGAGCCCGTCGACGGGATCGGTCGCCTCGGCGGGCGAGCGCAGGCCGAGCGGCAGTTCGACGGTCACGGTGGTCCCCCAGCCGGGGACGGACTCGACGTCGTAGCGGCCGCCGAGGGCGGCGATCCGCTCGGCGGTGCGGTGAACGGTGAGGGCGTCGGCGGCGAGCAGGCCGAGGCCGTCGTCGCGCACCACCGCGCGCAGCCGGCAGTCGGCCGTGAACTGCCAACTCACGTGCAGCCGCGTGGGTTTCTCCTGCTCCAGCATCAGCATCACGGCGACCCGGAGGGCGTCCCGGGCGGTGTGGGCGGTGTCCGCCGGGACGGACCGCGCGGCGTCCGCCGGGGGCGCGAGGTCGAGCCGGACCCGGGTGTGCCGCAGCAGCGGACGCAGCTCGCGGCCGAGCCGGGCGAAGGCCGCGTCCGCGGGCTCCTCGCTGAGGGCGCGGTCGAGGTCGGCGGCGCGGCGCAGGTCGAGCAGGGCGGTGACGGCGAGTTCGGTGGCGGCGCGCCGGGCGGCGGCGTCGTCCAGGTCGGTGGACCGCAGCGGGGCGAGCACGGCGCTGAGCGCCGCGCTGTGGGTGCCGGTGAACTCGGTGATCGTCCGGGCGCGGGCGTTGGCGGCGGCCCGGGAGACCGCCGCGTGGGTGGGCCCGGCGTCGGTGGCGCGGTGGTCGGAGTGGGCGACGGCCAGCTCCCAGAACTGCTGGAGCACAGCGAGCGCGGGCTCGGGCACGGGTTCGGAGTGCGTCCGGACGAGGACCAGGACGGCGCTGCCGCCGCCCGGGGCGGCCGCGGCGGTCACCACCGTCACCGGCCGGGTGGCTCCGGCGAGTTCGGCCTCGCCCTGCCAGGGGCGGCCGGTCGCGCTCGCCCCCGCGGTGCGCTCGGCCAGCCGCGAGAGGTCCAGGCCGGTGATCCGCTCGGCCAGTTCGGGCCGGCCGTGGGCATGCGTGGGGCAGACCGTGCAGACGCCGTTGAGCTGCGCGATCACCTCGAACGGCACGAGGGTGGCGATCACCTCACCGAGCCGTTGCAGCAGCTCGGGCCGGGGGGTGCGCAGCACCTCGACGGCCCGCGCCAGCGCATGCTCGGGGCGGCCCCAGTTCTCCTGCCAGGTCTCGTCCATGGTGTCGACCCTATCCCGCGGCGGCTGGCCGCGACCCGTCCCTTCGGCCAGGTCGAACCCTCCGAAAGACCGGCCGGATGCCCGGCCGCGGCGCCGCAGCATGGAAGGCGTCGGAAGTAACCGTCTCCCGGGAGAACTCCCGGAAAGCCCAGAGGATTCCAGCCATGACCAAGGCCATCGCCTTCTCCGAGTACGGCGGCGCGGACGTGCTGCGCACCATCGACATCGAGCTGCCGGCCCCCGGCTCCGGCCAGGTCCGGGTCGCGGTCCGCGCGGTGGGCGTCAACCCGATCGACCGCAAGCAGCGCAGTGGCGAACTGGACGCGCTCTTCCCGGCCGTCTTCCCGGCCGTCCCCGGCTACGAGGTGTCCGGCGTGGTGGAGGCCGTCGGCGCGGACGTGACCGAATTCGCGCCCGGCGACGAGGTGTTCGGCGGCCTGATGGGCGGCGGCTACGCCGAGCACGCGCTGCTCGACGCGGACCTGCTGGCGCACAAGCCCGCCACGCTGAGCTGGGAGGAGGCCGCCGCGATCCCGGTGGCGGCCGAGACCAGCGAGCGGGTGCTGGGGGTCCTCGGTGTACGGCCGGGGGAGACCCTGCTGGTGCACGGCGCGGCCGGCGGGGTCGGCACCGTGCTGCTGCAGTTCGCCCGGGCACGCGGCATCACCGTGGTCGGCACCGCGAGCGAGGCCAACCACGCGTACCTGCGCGAGCTCGGCGCGATCCCGGTGACATACGGCGAGGGACTGGCCGAGCGGGTGCGGGCGGTCGCTCCGGACGGCGTGGACCGGGCGCTGGACGCGGTCGGCAAGGGAGACGTGCTGCCGCTGTCCGTCGAGCTGACGGGCAGCGCGGAGCGGGTGCTGACGATCGTGGACTTCGCCAACGCGGCGCGGTACGGCGTCCGCTTCAACGGCAGCGCGGGCGAGGACGAGTCGTACCACCGGCGCGCCTACGCGGCCGCGCTCGCCCTGCACGAGGCGGGCACCCTGCGGCTGCCGCTGCACCGGGTGCTGCCGCTGGCGGAGGCGGCCGAGGCGCAGCGGATCAGCGAGCAGGGGCACCTGCGGGGGAAGATCGTGCTCACCGTCTGACGTCGGGCCGTCGGGGGTGACCGCGGGCCCGACTCCGGCGCTCGCGCGCGGCGTCCGGGCGCGGTGGCCGCGCCCGCGGTGGCCGTGAGCGCGGTGCCCACGCCCGCCACGCGAACGTCCCGCGGAAGACCGGTCCCCGTCCCGCCGCGCTCGGTAGCGAGGGCGGCGTCCAGGACGGGGTGTCCGGTCCGCGGGCCTGGGCGCCCTGTGCGAGCAGTTCGGCGTCCCGGCCCGGTGTGCGGTTCCAGACGGTGACGTCGTGACCGGCGGCCGGCAGCGCCCCGGCCGGCGCCCGACCCACCGGACCCGGGCCGAGCACGGCAACGGCGGTACCGGGAAAGGGGGTTGAGGAAGACCGTTGGTTCGGCACGGCGGTTACGCTGGACCCTCACGCCGACGGCAGAGTCAAGCCCGGAGCCCGTCGGCCGGTCGATGGGGGTGCCGCGATGCGGATCGGAGAGCTCGCCCGGCGGACCGGGGTCACCCCGCGTGCCCTGCGCTACTACGAGGAGCAGGGCCTGCTCACCCCCGAGCGCCGCCCCAGCGGCTACCGCGAGTACGGCGACCGGGACGTGGACGCCGTCCACGGCATCCGCACCCTGCTCGCGGCCGGTCTCAACACCGCCGTGATCGCCGAGATCCTCCCCGGCCTGCCGAAGCCCGGGCAGCGCCCGGCCGGGCCCACCTGCCCGGAACTGCTCGACGGCCTGGCCCGGGAGCGGGCCCGGATCACCCGGCAGATGGACGAACTCGCCGCCGCCCGGGCGATGCTGGACGCCGTCATGGGCGCGGCGGCGCCGAGCGAGGTGGTCCGCACGCCCAGGGCGTGAGCCGGGGCGGGGAGGCGGACGGAAATCCGTTGCCGCACAACCTTGGGACGTGCTGAAGTGGCCGGATGGATCGTGATCATGTACTCGCCCTGTTCGACCAGCGGATCCGGCGCGGCGCGCGGCCGGACGGCCCCGGAGTCCGCGTCGAGCGCGACGGCGCCGTGGTGCGCCTGGTGGGCGGGGAGCACGCCTGGAACGGCATCGTCTGGTCCGGTCTGGACGAGGCCGGAGCGGACGCCGTGATCGCCGCGCAGGTGCGCCACTTCACCGAGCTGGGGCTGGAGTTCGAGTGGAAGACCTACGCCCATGACCGCCCCGCCGACCTCGGCCGGCGGCTGCTCGCGGCCGGGTTCACCGCCGAGCCGGACGAGGCACTGATGATCGCCCGGATCGAGGATCTGCCCACCGCTCCGATGCTGCCCGAGGGCGTCCGGCTGGAGGCCGTGACCGACCCGGCCGGGGTGGACCTGATGGTCGAGGCCCACGAACAGGCCTTCGGCAGGGGGATGCCCGGCCTGCGCGAGCGGATCCTCGACCACCTGCGGCACGACGCGGACACCCTCAGCCTGGTTGTCGCGATGGCCGGCGACCAGCCGGTGAGCGCCGCCCGGATGGAGCTGACCCCGGGCACCGGGTTCGCCGGCCTGTGGGGCGGCGGCACCGTCCCCGCCTGGCGCGGCCGGGGCATCTACCGCGCCCTGGTCGCCCACCGCGCCCGCCTCGCCGCCGAGCTCGGCTACGAGTACCTCCAGGTCGACGCGAGCGACCAGAGCCGGCCCATCCTGGAGCGGCTCGGCTTCGTGCGGCTGAGCACCACGACGCCGTACGTGTACCGGTCCTAGCCGGCGGCGGCCGGAGGGCGGCCGGAAGGGCCTTAGGCTCTGGGCCATGTGGAGACGAGCGGTTCAGGAGATCTTTCCCGGGGCGGGCTTCAGGGCGCCGGTGGCGGCCTCCGCTCTCGCCGAAGCCGAGGAGCGGCTCGGGCGGCGGCTGCCGACGGAGCTCGGGCAGGTGCTGCTCGAAAGCGACGGGGTGACCGGGCGCGGCTCGGTGGACACCGTCTGGGCCCTGGAGCGGATCGTCGAGCAGAACCTGCTCCTCCGGTCCGACGAGTCCTTCGCCCGGCTGTACATGCCGTTCGACCCCTTCCTGTTCTTCGGGGACAACGGCGGCGGTGACCTGTTCGCCTTCGTGCGGAAGCCCGAACGGCCGGACGTCTTCGTCTGGGAGCACGAGAGCGACAGCCGCCGGTGGGTGGCCAACGACCTGCGGGACTACCTCGGCCGCTCGCTGCGCACCGGCGGGGACGACTGGTACCAGGGGTAGGCCGGTCCGGTTCGCGGGCGCCGCCGCCCGCCCACGCCGGAGCGACTGCTACCGGAGCCGCTCGACCACGACCATCGCCGCGTCGTCGTCCAGTCGGCGGCCGACGTGGGCGAGCAGGTCGCGGCGCAGGTGGTTCAGCAGGACGGCGGGGCGCTCGGTCTGCCAGGCGGTGACCCGTTCGGTGAGCGGGTAGAAGCGGCGCTGGGCGTCCCGGGCCTCGATCACGCCGTCGGTGTAGATCAGCAGCCGGTCGCCGGGGCGGAACGGGAAGGTCTGCACCTCGTAGCTGACCGGGGCGAGCTCGCCGAGGCCGAGCGGCGGCGCGGGGTTCCGGGTGGAGAGGGTGGTGAGGCCCTCGGGGCGCAGCAGCAGCGGGGGCGGGTGGCCGCAGTCGATCAGGTGGACGAGTTCGCCGTCGTCGGGGATGTCGAGCAGGACGGCGGTGATGAAGGACTCGCCGCCCTCGTCCGGCGCGCCCTCGGGCCGGGGCAGGGGCGGGGACGGGCGCTGGGGCCGCCGTTCGGGGTGTCCGGGCACGGCGCGGCGGCTCTCGGTGCGGCGGCTCTCGGTGCGCCGGCTCTCGGCGCGCCGGGCCTCGGCCAGTTGGGCGAGGTCCCAGGAGACGCTGCCGTCCAGGTACGCCGCCAGGCTCGGCAGGTCGGTGTGGAGGTGGGCGGCGGCGCGGAAGGCACCGAGCAGCAGGGCCGCGTCGCCGAGCGAGGAGAGCCCCTTGCCGCGGACGTCGCCGACCAGCAGCCGGGTGCCGGTGGTGGTCCGCGCGGCCGCGTACAGGTCGCCGCCGACCTGGGCCTCGGCCTCGGCGGCCAGGTAGACGGAGGCCAGGTGCAGCGGCCCGATCCGTTCCGGCAGCGGGCGCAGCAGCACCCGCTGGGCGGCCTCCGAGACGGAGCGCACCCGGGCCAGTTCGCGTTCGTGCCGCTCGCGGAGCACCCGAAGGCCGACGATCAGCGCCGAGACGATCAACTGGGCGCTCAGCTGGCTCTGGATGTTGATGGTGGTCAGGCTCTCCCGTACGGAGCCGATGACGGTGAGCGCGGCGAGGGCCAGCAGAGCGACCCCGGCGGTGGCCCTGGGCCCGGCGAAGGAGGCGGTGAGGGCGGGGGCGACGATCAGCAGCGGGCCGAGGTGGACCGCCGGTGGGGACAGCACGTCGACGACGGTGATCAGGACGATCAGTGCGAGCGGCAGCGCCGTCATCACGCGGGGATCGGGCCGCCAGGGGCGGGGGCGGACGCGCGGACGCGGCTCATCGGGACGCTGCCGGAAGGGCACCCCTCCTCTGTACACCGTGGTGGTGCCGAGGCGCACCCCGAGCGGGTCCCGGGCGGGTCCCGGGCGCGCCCCGAGCGGTCCGCGTTGGTCAGCCCTCCTCGCCGTAGCGGGCGAGGTACGCGGCGAAGCGGGCGACGTCCTCGTCGGACCAGTCGGTGAAGCGGGTGGTGAAGGCCGTCCGGCGCTGCTCGTTGGCGTCCCGCAGCAGGGTGAGCCCGGCCTCGGTGGCGCGCAGGATCTGGCCGCGCTGGTCGTCCGGGTCGGCCTCGCGGCGGAGCAGCCCGAGCCGCTCCAGGGCGGTGACCTGGCGGCTGACGGTCGACTTGTCGAGCATGAAGTGCGCGGCCACGTCGGCGGCCCGGCAGCCGCCGCGCTCGGTGATCAGGTCGAGGATGCTGTAGGTGACCAGCGAGAGGTCGGGGTGCAGCTGGGAGGCCTTGTGACGGGCACGGCGGGCGAAGGCGGTCAGCTCGCGCTGGATGGTGTCGATGGACGACTGGCGGCCGGGCACGGCGTTCCTACCTCCTTGGGGCTTGTTGCACCGTTCGGGGCACACGGGCGCGCCCCAAATTTGTTGCACTATACAACGGATTCGCCCGGAGTGGTGCGCGTCTCCGCCGCGGGCCCACCGGCCGAGGCGTCCGCCGCCCGTTCCCGTTCGGCCTGCCAGGCGCGGGCCGCCGCGATCCGGCGGGTCGCACTCGGGTGAGTGGCGAACAGTAGCTCAAGCACCCGCGGCGGGTCGACATCCGAGACGTTCACCACGGCCAGTCTGCGCTGCATCGCGGCGAACTGCTCGGCGTCCCCGGTCAGTTCGAGCGCGTGCCGGTCCGCCCTGGCCTCGATCCGGCGGCTCACCGCGCACTGCACCGGGCCCGACAGGGCACCGATCAGCGCCGCCGACGCGGCCAGCAGCGGCAGTGCCCGGGGGTCGGACGCGTCCGAGGCGCCGGCGGCCGACAGCAGCGGCTGCCAGTCGGCCAGCAGGCCCAGCACCGCGACCGCCACCGCTGCGCCCACCGCCCCGAGCGCGGTGCCGACCGGCACGTCCCGGTGCTTGACGTGCCCCAGCTCGTGCGCCACCACCAGCTCCACCTCGCACGGCTCCGCCGCCGACAGCAGCGTGTCGTACGCGACGATCCGGCGGGTCGCGCCGAACCCGGAGACGTACGCGTTCAGCGCGGTGGTCCGCCGGGAGGCGTCCGCCACCAGGACGTCCCGGACCCGCACGCCGTCCCGCTCGGCCAGCGCCAGCAGGGCGGAGCGCAGCTCGCCCTCGGGCATCGGCGAGAAGCGGTTGAACACCGGCTCGATCAGCAGCGGGTGGAGGAAGGACAGGGCCGCCGTCAGCAGCGCCGCCGCGCCCGCGGCCGGGAACCACCAGTGCCGGGGCGACCAGGCGGTGAGGGCCAACAGGCCGAGCACCAGCGGGAGGACGAGCAGCAGGGTCAGCGCGAGCGACCGGACGGCGTCCATCGCCCAGCCGGCCCAGCCCTGGGTCACCAGCCCGTACCGGGCCCGGACCGCCCGCGACCCGGCGCCGAAGGGCAGCTGCAGCGCCTGGCCCAGCAGCACCAGGGCCGCGCCGCCGGCCAGCACCTCGGCCGTCCGGGAGCCGCCGAACCAGCGGCCGGTCGCCGTCACCAGGGCGGCGCCGGCCGGGGTGAGGCCGAGCACCAGGGTCAGGGCCAGGCCCGCCAGGCGGCCGCCGAGTGCCCAGGGCAGCTGGGCACGGCGCAGTGCGCGGCCGCGGGCGCGCTCGGCGGGGGTGAAAGCGTCGTGGGCGGTGTTGTGGGCGGTGTCGGGGCTGGGGTCGGGGTCGGGGTCGGGTGTGTTCATCGGCGGGTGAACTCCGGCGAGGGGGCGAGGGGGCGAGGGGCGAGGGGCGAAGGAGCGAGGACGAGGGCGAGGGCGAGGGGCGAGCGCTGACGGGTAGGGGGCGAAGGCTGAGGGGCAGGCGGGCGTCGCGGTTCAGCATCTCCTACCGCGCACGGCCTGTGCCCACTCGGGCCGCTCATTCCTCCGCCGGGTCGGTGGCACCGTGGACGCCGGCGCGCAGCAGCTGGTGGCCGAGGTCGACCAGGGCGCGGCCCACCGCGAAGTCGTCGCCGACCGCCGGGGCCGGGGTGTCGCGGGGGTTGCGGCGGGACAGCGCGTCGCTGTGCAGAACCTTGCCGTCGGCGTCCAGCACGGCGTGCACCTGGGTGGTGTCCCGGTCCTCGACCACGTGCAGGCTGAGCTGCCAGTCCTTGGTCCGGACGGCCTGCGGAGCCTGCTCCCCGGCCGCCGCCGTGCTCGTGCTCGCGGCCGTGCTCGCGGCAGTGCCGGCGGATGCGGTCGCCGAGGGTGGAGTCGCCGGGGGCGGAGGGGAGGAGGCCGTACCGTCCGAGCGGACGATCACCACCGGGCAGGCCCCGTGCACCGCGCAGCGGGTGGACACCGAGCCGAGCAGGGTCCGGGCGAAGGTGCCCCGGCCCCGGCTGCCCAGCACCAGCAGGTCCGCGCCCTCGGCGGCCTCCAGCAGCACCTCGGCGGCGTGCCCGAGCACCAGGCTCTCCCGGATCACCACCGGGCGCTCCGGCCCGATGACCTCGTCGACCTCGGCCGTCAGCGTGCGGCGGGAGGCCTGCTCGAAGTCCTCGTCCACCATCGGCGCGAACCAGCCGTACAGCGAGGGGTACTCCCAGGCGGCCACCGCGTGCACGGTGGCCCCGGTGAGGACCGCCTGGCCGACCGCCCAGCGCAGCGCCGCCTTCGACGGCTCCGATCCGTCGATCCCGACCACGATCCGGCGCTCCGCGCCGGGGGCGGGTTGGTCGCTGGCCATCACGTGCCTCCTGCGGCGCGCAGGCGCGACCTGACCGCGCAACCTGCCGCCTCCTCTCCACGCTGCCGCGCCGCCCGGCCGGGGCGCCAGGGACACGGTGGCCAGGTGGGGCGGGGGATCGGGACGGGCGGGCCCGGTGGGGCGTGGTGTTCCTGCCCGGCTCCGTGCGGCCGCTCCGCGCCGCCGCTCTGCGCTGCTGCTCTGTGCCGCCGCTCTGCGCTGCGGCTCCGCGTGCGCGCTTGTGTCCGGAATGTTGCGGGTGCGGGCTCAAGTGGTGGTGATTCGGTGGCGTAGGCTGACCGCTCTTGCACCGACCTCCGGGGGGAACCACTCATGCGCCGTGCCGCGGCCGCCGTCGCCGTGTTCGTCGGGCTGACCGCCGTCGCCGCCTGCGGGCCGGACGACCCGGCGCCCGCTCCGGCGAAGTCCGCCCCGCCCGCCGCGGCACCCGCCTCCTCCGCCGCCGCACCCTCCGGCACCGCCGCCCCAGCGCCCACCAAGGGCGGCGCGCCCCGCCCGGACGGCACCATCACCGTCGCCTTCGCCGGGGACGTCCACTTCGAGGGCCGCACCCAGTCCCGGCTGTCCGTCCAGCCGCCCGAGACGGCCCTCGGCCCGATCTCCCGCAACCTCGCCGACGCCGACCTGTCCGTGCTCAACCTGGAGACCGCGATCACCGGGCGTGGCGCGCCGGAGCCGAAGACGTACACCTTCCGCACCTCGCCCAAGGCACTGTCCGTCCTCAAGGACTCCGGCGTCGACGTCGTCTCGATGGCCAACAACCACGCCGTCGACTTCGGTGCCGACGGCCTCGCCGACACCCTGGCAGCCAAGGACTCCTCGCCCGTCCCGGTGCTCGGCGTCGGGCACAACGCCAAGGAGGCGTACGCCCCGTACGTGACGACCGTGCGCGGTGTGAAGGTTGCGGTGGTGGCCGCCAGCCAGGTCGAGGACATCACCAACCAGAAGTGGCGGGCCGGCGCCAACAAGCCCGGCATCGCCTCGGCCCTGGACGTTCCCGCACTGGTGTCGGCGGTACAGGCGGCCAAGCAGCAGGCCCCGGTGGTGCTCGTCTACCTGCACTGGGGGGAGGAGGGCAAGGCCTGCCCGACGGCCGCGCAGACCACGGTCGCCAAGAAGCTCGCCGCCGTCGGAGCGTCCGCGGTGGTCGGCACCCACGCCCACACCATGGTCGGCTCCGGCATGCTCGGCAACACCTACGTGGGGTACGGCTTCGGCAACTTCCTCTGGTACGGCACCTCCAACTACGCCTTCTCCAACGAGACCGGCGTCACCACCCTCACCCTCTCCGCCGACGGCAAGGTCACCGGCGAGGCCTTCGCCCCGGCCACCATCGACGACAAGGGCATCCCCCAGCCGGTCACCGGCGCCGCCGCCGAGGCGGCCCTCAAGCGCCGTGACGGCCTGCGCGGCTGCGCCGGGCTCACCCCGCCCCCGGCGGCGCACTGAGGTCCACCCGTCGCCCGTACGATCAACGGGTGAGCGGACACCAGGAACTGACCATCCGTCGGCTGTCGCTTCGCCGCCCGACCGAGGGCGACGTCGACGCCCTCCTCGCCGTCCATCGCGACCCGGCGGCCTGCCTCCACAACCCCTCGGACGCCCTTGCCACGCGCTCGGAGGCCGAGGAGCGGTACGGCCGCTGGGACGCCCTCTGGCAGGCCCGCGGTTTCGGCTACTGGACGGTCCGTGTACGCGGGGCCGCGCCGGTGCTGGGCTTCTGCGGCGTCAAGCCGATGGATCTGGCGGGCCGACCGGTCCTCAACCTCTTCTACCGCTTCGCCCCCGCCGCCTGGGGTCGGGGCTTCGCCACCGAGGCTGCCACGGCCGTGGTCCGCTGGTCCGCCGCGCACGTTCCCGAGCTGCCGCTGATCGCCCGGGTCCGCCCCGACAACCTGCCCTCCCAGGGCGTCGCCCTGCGGGCCGGCCTGCGGCGGGCCGAGCACCTGGACGGGCCGGGGTACGACGGCTTCGACTGGATCTACGTCTCCGAGGGCAGTGGGAGCTGGACCGCATGAGCCTCGCCCGGCGGTCCTGAGGGAGCGTTCGAGGCCGCCCGTCCCCGCGCCGGGGGCGGGCGGCCTCCTTGTGTCCGGGGTGAGTTGACGGCCGTACGGGTTCGTGGGCCGTGGACCTCGGGCCTCGGGCTGCGGGTCGGGGGGCGTGGGTCGTGCGGCGTGGGGCATGGGGCGTGGGGCGTGGGTCGCAGGGCGCGGGTCTCGCGTCTCGGCGTAGGCGAACCATTGTGTTAGGTTAGGCTTACCTAATAATGCTTCCAGTGCTGGTCGGAGGGGATGTCCTGTGGAGCGGTCCGAATTCTCCGGTGTCGTCGCGATGGTCACCGGGGCCGGGCAGGGCATCGGTGCGGCCGCGGCCCGGGCCTTCACCGCCCAGGGGGCCGTCGTCGCGGCGGTGGACCGCAATCCCGGCCCGCTCGGCGAGCTCGCGGCGGACTGCGCGGCGGTGCACCCGTACGTGCTGGACGTTGCCGACGCCCGATCGGTCGACCAGTTCGTGGAATTGATCGAGCGTCAACTCGGACCATTGGGCGTACTGGTGAACGTCGCCGGGATCCTGAGGCCCGGACCGGTGGTCGAACTCGCCGACGCCGACTGGGCGGAGACCTTCGCGGTCAACACCACCGGGGTGTTCAACACCGGTCGTGCGGTGGGCCGTCGGATGGCCGACCGGGGGAGCGGCGCGATCGTCACCGTGGGCTCGAATGCCGCCGGGGTGCCGCGCGCCGGGATGGCCGCCTACGCGGCGTCCAAGGCGGCGGCCACCATGTTCACCCGCTGCCTCGGGCTGGAGCTGGCACGGTCCGGGGTGCGCTGCAACGTCGTCTCGCCCGGGTCCACCGATACCGAGATGCAGCGCGCGCTGTGGGGCGAGGACGCCGAGGCGTCCCAACGTCGGGTGATCGACGGCGACTTGGCGGCCTGGCGGGTCGGCATCCCGCTCGGGCGGATCGCCGTCCCCGCGGACATCGCGGAGGCAGTGCTCTTCCTGGCCTCCGACCGGGCCCGGCACATCACGATGCACGACCTGTACGTCGACGGCGGCGCCACCCTGCGCGCCTGACCCGCCGTCGCCGTCCGCTCCCCGCCCCCCGCAGTCCTCCTCCCCGTAGTCCTCCTCCCTGTAGTCCTCCCGTAGCCCTCCTCCCGCCTTCGGCGGACCGTAGACCCGTTCCAGACTGGAGAGACCGCCGTGACCACGGTGCACCACGCCCCGCCGACCCCCGTCGACGACGGCCCCGACCGGGACGCCATCGGCGCGGCCAGCGGCCTGCTCGGCCAGTACCGGGCCGGCGCCGACGAGGCGTTCTTCGCCTCGCCCACCCGCACCCTGCTCGCCGCCGGGGTGCGCGCCCGGGTGCCGCAGGACGGCCGCCCGCTGCCCGTCCGGGTCGCCGGAACGCTGGCCGCGGCACGCCGCGCCGGAGTCGAACGGCCTCTGGTGGTCGGAGCGGTGGCCTTCGACCACGGCGCCCGGGCCGAGCTGGCCGTTCCGGACCGGGTCCGAACCGCCGGGGCGCTGCGCGACGACCCGCTGATCGCGCTGCCCGCGCCGCGCTCCGTCGGGGCCGACTGGCGGATACGCCCGGTCCCGGAGCCGGAGGCGTACGGCGCGGGCGTCGCGGCGGCCGTCGAGCGGCTGCGCGGCGGGGAGTTGAACAAGGTGGTACTGGCCCGGACACTGGAGCTGAGCAGCGGCCGGCCGGTGGACCTGCCGGCCGTCCTGCAGCGACTGGCCCGGCGCGACCCGGGCGGCTACACCTTCGCCGTACCCGCCGGCGGCGGCCGCACCCTGATCGGCGCCAGCCCCGAACTCCTGCTCTCCCGGCGGGGTACGGCCGTCCTGGCCAACCCGCTGGCCGGCTCGGTGCCGCGCAGCGAGGACCTCGGCGAGGACGTGCGCCGGGCCGCGGCCCTGCTGGAGTCGCCCAAGGACCTGCACGAGCACGCCGTCGTGGTGGACGCCATCCGCGCGGCGCTGGCGCCGTACTGCCGCAGCCTGGACGTGCCGGAGCGGCCCACCCTGGTGCGGACGGCCGCGATGTGGCACCTGGCCACCTCGATCAGCGGCGAGCTGGCCGATCCGGCCGTCTCCGCACTGGAGTTGGCCTGCGCGCTGCACCCGACCCCGGCTGTCTGCGGCACGCCGACGGACGTCGCGCGCCGGGTGATCGGTGAGGTCGAGCCCTTCGACCGGGGCCTGTACACCGGAATGGTCGGCTGGGCCGACGGGACGGGCGACGGCGAGTGGGTGGTGACCATCCGCTGCGCTGAGGCGGACGAGCGGACGCTGCGCGTCTACGCGGGCGCAGGAGTGGTCGAACAGTCCAGTCCGGAGGCCGAACTGGCCGAGACGAGCGCCAAGTTCCGCACTTTCCTGGACGCTGCTGGGGTGGCGCTGTGACGCCGGCGGACGGGCTCACGCCGATGGACGGATTCACGCCGTACCCCGAGGAGTTCGCCGAGCGCTACCGGGCCGCCGGTTACTGGCGCGGCGAGACCTTCGGGCGGATGCTGCGTGAGAGGGCGGCCGCCCATGGTGAACGGATCGCTGTCGTCGACCCGGGCGGCCACTCGGTGGCGGCGGGGGAACGGCGCTGGACGTACGCCGAACTCGACCGCCGGGCCGACCGGATGGCCGCCGGGCTGCTCGCCCGGGGCGTCCGGGCCGGGGACCGGATGGTGGTCCAACTGCCCAACGCCGCCGAGTTCTTCGAGGTGGTCTTCGCCCTGTTCCGGATCGGCGCGCTCCCGGTCTTCGCGCTGCCCGCGCACCGGTACGCGGAGATCTCGCACTTCTGCTCGTTCACGGGTGCGATCGGCTATGTCGTCCCGGGCGTCGAGGGCGGCTTCGACCACCGCGAACTCGCCTCCCGGGTACGGGCGGAGAACCCCGCGCTGCGGCTGGTGCTGGTGGCGGGCGACGACCCGGGCGAGCACGTCCGGCTGGCCGACGTGCCCTGCGACGGGCCGGGGCCCGTTTGCGAACCCGAGCCCGGGGACATCGCCTTCCTCCAGCTCTCGGGCGGCAGCACCGGCGTGCCGAAGCTGATCCCGCGCACCCACGACGACTACATCTACTCGCTGCGCGGCTCGGTCGAGCTGTGCGCGCTGGACGGGCGCAGCGTCTACCTGTGCGCACTGCCCGCCGCCCACAACTTCCCGCTCAGCTCCCCCGGTTCGCTGGGGACGCTGTACGCGGGCGGCCGGGTGGTGCTGTGCCCGCAGCCCAGCCCGGAGACGGCCTTCCCGCTGATCGGGCGCGAGGGCGTGACGGTCACCGGCCTCGTCCCGCCGCTGGCGCTGCTCTGGCTGGACGCCGCCAAGCGCGGCGCTCGCGGGTACGAGAGCCTGGAGGTGCTGCTGGTCGGCGGCGCCAAGTTCGGCGCGGAGGCGGCCCGGCGGGTGCGCCCGGTGCTGGGCTGCACGCTGCAGCAGGTGTTCGGGATGGCGGAAGGCCTGGTCAACTACACCCGGCTGGACGACCCGGAGGAGCTGATCACCACCACCCAGGGCCGTCCGATCTCCCCCGACGACGAGGTCCGGGTGGTGGACGACCAGGACCGCGACCTGCCCGACGGCACCACCGGCCACCTGCTCACCCGTGGCCCGTACACCATCCGCGGCTACTGGAACGCGCCCGGGCACAACGCCGACTCCTTCACGGCGGACGGCTTCTACCGCACCGGTGACCTGGTGCGCCGGCTCCCCAGCGGCCACCTGGTGGTCGAGGGGCGGGCGAAGGACCAGATCAACCGGGGCGGGGAGAAGGTCGCCGCCGAGGAGATCGAGAACCACCTGCTCGCCCACCCGGCCGTGCACGACGCGGCGGTGGTGTCGATGCCCGACCCGTACCTGGGCGAGCGCACCTGCGCGTACGTCGTCCTGCGCGCCGAGCACCGCGAACAGCCGCCGAAGGGCGTCGAGTTGAAGCGCTTCGTTCGGCAGCGCGGGCTGGCCGACTACAAGGTGCCGGACCGGGTGGAGTTCGTCGACGCCTTCCCCGCCACCGGAATCGGCAAGGTGAGCAAGAAGGACCTGCGGGCCGCCGTCGCAGCCTCCCTCACCCATTCCTGAAGTCCTTCGTCCAGTTGAGGAGTTCGACCATCGTGGGCCTGCCCCGCATTCCCCGCTATCCGCTGCCCGCCGCCGAGGAGCTGCCCGCCAACCGGGTGTCCTGGACGGTCGACCCGGCACGTGCCGTCCTGCTGGTGCACGATCTGCAGAACCACTTCCTGGACGCCTTCGACCGTGCGGCCGCTCCGGTGCCCGAACTCCTCGCCCATGTCGCCGAGTTGACCGAGGTGGCCGGTGCCCATGGCGTGCCGGTCGTCTACTCGGCGCAGCGCGGCGGGCAGAGTCCGGCCGAGCGCGGACTGCAACAGGACTTCTGGGGGCCCGGCCTCCCCGACGACCCGCGCGCCACGGCGATCGCCGAGGCCGTCGCCCCGGCGCCGGGGGACACCGTGCTCACCAAGTGGAAGTACAGCGCCTTCGTGCGCACCGAGTTGGAGCGGCTGCTGCACGAGCAGGGTCGGGACCAGCTGGTGATCACCGGGGTGTACGCCCACATCGGCGTGCAGGCCACCGCCTGCGACGCCTGGATGCGGGACGTCCAGGCCTTCGTGGTGGCCGACGCGGTGGCCGACTTCGGGCCGGCCGAGCACCGTGCGGCGCTGGAGTGGATCGCCGGGCGGTGCGGGGTGGTCACCACCACCCGATCCGTGCTCGGGATGCTGGAGGCGGCGGACGCTCCGGAAGGGAAGGACGCGAAGTGACGGGTACGGGCTTCACCGTGGAGCGGATCCGGGCCGAGGTCGCCGACCTGCTCGGCGAGGACCCGGCGGACATCCCGCCGGACGAGAACCTGGTCGACTGGGGGCTGGACTCGATCCGGCTGATGGCGCTCGCCGAGCGCTGGCGGGCCGAGGGCGCCGAGGTGGCGTTCGTCCGGCTGGCGGAGCGTCCGTCCGTCGAGGCCTGGGCCGAACTGTTGGGTGCGGCCTGATGGGGTCGGCGGAGGCGGCTGAGGCAGTGGAGACGCTGGAGGCCGTGGAGGCCATGGAGGCCGTGGAAGCGGTCGTGCGCGAGTCGGCGGGCGCGGGAGAAGTCCGGGGCGGAGCGGCGGAGACGGCAGGCGTGGCGGGGACGGGTCGGTCGTGGGTGCTCCCGGCGGAGGGGCTCGTGCTGCCGGAGGCGGTGCGGACGGGACCGGCGGTCGAGCACCCGGCCACCACCGTGGTGGGTCCGGTCGAGGCGCAGGCGGCCCGGACCCCGGACGCCCCGGCGCTGGTGCTCGCGGACGGCGGGGTGGTGACGTACCGGGAGCTGAACGCCTCGGCCAACCGGCTGGCGCGCGCGCTGGCCCGGCGCGGAGCCCGGCCGGGAACGGTGGTCGGTCTGGCAGCGGCCGGGAGTCCGGAGGAACTGCTGACGGCGCTGCTCGCGGTGGCCAAGTCGGGAGCGGCCTACCTGTCGCTGGACCCGGCCGACCCGCCGGGGCGGCGGGAGCGGCTGCTCGCCGAGAACGAGTTGGTGTGCGTGCTGGGGGAGGGGATACCGGGGGCGCTGTCCGGGCTCGACACCGCCGGCGAGCTGGACACCGACCCGCCGCGCGCACTCACCCCGCAGCACCTGCTCTGCGTCGAGTACGGCCCGGGCGGGCGCCCGGCGGCGGTCCGGCTGACCCACGGCGAGGCGGACCGGCGGGTGCGCGAGCTCCAGGCGGCCCACCCGCTCGGGCCGGGGGACCAGGTGCTGCAACTGCGGCTTCCGCACTGGGGGTTCCTCTGGCCGCTGCGGACCGGCGCGGCGGTGGTGCTGAACGGCGGGTGAGGGCCGGGGGAGCAGCGAACGGGAACGGGGGAGTAGCGAACGGGGAGGGCGAACAACGAACAGCGAACAGATTTCAGCGAACAGATTATGAAATCTGTTCGCTGAAATCTGTTCGCTGAAAGTTGTCAGCCGTCGACTGACACCCCGTTCGCCCGCCCCGCCAGGTCCACCGCCGTCCAGGCCATCGCCACCGCGCCGTCCAACAGTGCCCGTTCGGCCTGCGCCGCCACCGCCGCCTCCGCGAACGCCGCTTCGTGCGGTGCACAGGCGCCCCCGGTGATGTCCAGCACCGGATGGATCGAGGGCACCACGTGCGACACGTTCCCCATGTCCGTGCAGGCGAACGGTCCGCGCTCCTCCGGCTCCGGCCGTCCCAGCGCTGCCGCGTTGGCGCGCCACAGCGCGAGCAGCGCCGGATCGGAGCGCATGTCCAGGTAGTCCGGTTCGGGCCGGGTCAGTTCCACCTCGCAGCCGGTGGCCAGCGCTCCGGCCCGGAAGCAGTCCTCGACGCGCGCCCGCAGCTGCGCCAGGTCCTCGGCCGCCGAGGTCCGGATCTCGTACTCGGCGCTCGCGCTGTCAGGTATCAGGTTCGGCGCCGTCCCGGCCGCCGTGGTGATGCCGTGCACCCGCCATAGCGGCGGCAGTTGCTGGCGCAGCAGCCCGAGCGCGACCTGGGCGAGGGTGAGCGCGTCGGCGGCGTTGCGCCCTTCGTGCGGGTTGAGGCTCGGGTGGGCGGCGCGCCCGGTGTAGCGGACGGACAGCGTGCCGAGTGCGAAGGATCGGAAGTCGGCGATCTCCACCGGGCAGGGGTGGACCATCATCGCCGCGTCCACTCCCTCGAAGGCCCCCGCCTCCAGCAACAGCGCCTTGCCCGCCCCGCGTTCCTCGGCCGGCGCGCCGATCACCCGCACGGTGAGCCCGAGCCGTTCCGCGTACGGGGCGAGCCCGACTGTCGCGCCGACGCCCGCGGCGGCGATCAGGTTGTGCCCGCAGGCGTGCCCGAGTCCGGGCAGGGCGTCGTACTCGCAGACCAGCGCGACGGTGACCGGTCCGCTGCCGAGGCTCGCGCTGAACGCGGTCTCCAGACCGTGGGCGGGCGCGGTGACCGAGTAGCCGTGGGAGCGCAGTAGTTGGGCGCACCAGGCGGCGGCCCGGTGCTCCTCGAAGGCGGTCTCGGGGTGAGCGTGGATGCGGTGGCTGAGTGTCAGCAGCTCCGATCGATGTGCGTGGACGCGGTCGCGGACGGCCTGCTTGGCGGATTCGGTCTGTGGCACGGGGCGCCTCCGGGGTGTCAGGGCTGCGGCCACTCCGGGCCGTTGACCAGTTCAGATGAAGTAAGGTTAGGCTAACCTAAGTAAGGCGTTCCGGATTCCCCGAGGAGCTCTCCGCACCATGCCCGCCGACATCCCGCTGCTCGCCGCCCAGGCCGCCGTCTGGTACGCCCAGTCCCTCGACCCCGCCAGCCCGGTCTACAACACCGGCGACGCCGTCGAGATCGACGGACCGCTCGACGAGGAAGCGTTCGAAGCGGCCCTGCGGCAGGCGGTCGACGAGGCCGAGGCCCTCGGCGCGGTCGTCGTCACCAGCCCGGACGGCACCCCGCACCAGCGGCTGCGCCGCGGCCACCGCTGGCCGCTGCACCACCTCGACCTGCGCGCCGCCCGTGACCCGGACGCCGAGGCCGAGGCCTGGATGCGCGCCGACCTCGCCCGCCCGGCCGACCTCACCACCGGCCCGCTGTTCACCCAGGCCCTCATCCGGCTCGCCGACGACCGACGCCTCTGGTACCGGCGGATCCACCATCTCGCCGTCGACGCCTACGCGTTGACCCTCCTTGGCGAGCGGGTCGCCGCCCTCTGCGCCGCGCGCGCCACCGGCGCCGAGCCCGGCCCCAGCCCCTTCGCCGGCCTTGCCGAAACCGTCGCCGAGGAGGCCGCCTACCGCGCGAGCGCGGACTACGCGGCCGACCGCGCCCACTGGTCCGCCCACCTCGCCGGCGCCGAAGCGCCCGCCACCCTGCCGGGAGTCCTCGCAGCCCCCGGCGACGTGCCCGCCGAAGCGCCCACCGACAACCCCCGGCGCACCGACACCCGGCCCGCCGACGCCCCCCGGCCCGGGCCCGTCCCGCTGCGCCTCACCGCCACCCTCCCCGCCGGTACCCGCACGCGCCTGGAGCGCGCCGCCGCCACCGCCCGCGCCACCTGGGCCGAACTCCTCCTCGCCGCCACCGCCGGCTACCTGCACCGTCTGACCGGCGCCCAGGACGTCCTGCTCGGCCTACCGCTCGCCAACCGCCGCGGCCCGTCCGCCCTGCGCACCCCCGTCGCCACCGCCAACGTCCTCCCGCTGCGCCTGACCGTCCGCCCCGCCGACACCGCCGGCGCCCTGCTCCGCCAGGTGGTCCGCGCCCTGCGCGCCGCCCACCGCCACCAGCGCTACCCCCTGGAGGACCTGCGCCGCGACCTCGGCCTCACCGGCGAACGCCGCGCCCTGTTCGGCCCGGTGGTCAACATCAAGGCCTTCGAGGGCGACCTCGACCTGGCCGGTCTGCCCGGCAGGGTCCGCAACCTCGCCGCCGGCCCCGTCGACGACCTCGCCGTGAACGTCTCGCCCGGCCCGGACGGCGCCCTGCGCCTGGTCCTCGACGCCGACCCGGCCCGCCACAGCGCCGTCTCGCTCGCCACCCACCGCGACGGTCTGATCCGCTACCTCGACGCCCTCACCGAGCTGCTGCTCGCCGACCCGCGGACTCCGATCGCCCGGATCGACCTGCTGGACGCGGACGCCCTGCACCGCGCGACCGAAGGCCGCACCGAGCCCCCGGTCGAGCGGACCGTCCCCGAGCTGTTCGCCGCCCAGGCCGGCCGCACCCCGGATGCCGTCGCCGTCCGCTGCGGCCCGACCGCCGTCACCTTCGGGCAGCTTGAGACCCGGGCCAACCGCCTCGCCCACCGCCTGGCCGCCCTCGGCCTCCGGGCCGGGGCGCCGGTCGCGCTCGCCCTGCCGCGCAGCGCCGACACCCTGGTCGCGATGCTCGCCGTGCTCAAGGCCGGCGGCGCCTGCGTCAGCCTCGATCTCGCCCACCCCCGGCAGCGGCTCGCCGCCGTCCTGGCCGACGCCCGCCCGGTCTGCGCCGTCGGCACCCCGGAGGCCCTCGCCGCCCTCGACCTGCCGTCCGACCTGCCCGCCGTACGGCCGCAGGACGCCGAGGGCGAGCCGGACACCACCCTGCCCGCCCCACAACTCGACGACCCCGCCTACGTGTTGCACACCTCCGGCTCCACCGGACGGCCCAAGGGCGTGGTGGTCACCCACGCCTCGCTCGCCAACCTGCACGCCGGCCTCGGCGAGGACCACATCGTCCCCGCCCTGCGCCGCACCGGCCGCGAGCGCCTGCGCATCGCCCACAGCGCCTCGTTCGCCTTCGACGCCTCCTGGGACCCGGTGCTGTGGATGGTCCACGGCCACGAACTCCACCTGCTGGACGACGCCACCTATCGGGACCCCGCCGCCCTCGCCGCCCACCTCCACCGCGAGCGCATCGACTACCTCGACCTCACCCCCTCGTACCTCGAAGTCCTGCTCGGCGAAGGCGTACTGGACGAGGGCCGGCACCGCCCCGCCGTCCTCGCGGTCGGCGGCGAGGCCACCCCGCCCGCCCTCTGGCAGCGCCTGACCGCCGTCCCCGGCCTGCACCCGGTCGACCTCTACGGCCCCACCGAGACCACCGTCGACGCCTACGCCTGGACCCCGGGCCCGGACGGCGCCCCGGTCGGCCGGGTGGTGCGCGGCTCCCGGGCCTACGTCCTGGACGGCTCGCTGCGACCCGCCCCCGACGGCGTCACCGGCGAGCTGTACGTGGCCGGCGCCTGCCTGGCCCGCGGCTACCTCGGCCGCCCCGACCTCACCGCCGAACGCTTCCTCGCCGACCCCTTCGGCCCGCCCGGCAGCCGGATGTACCGCACCGGCGACCTCGCCCGCCGCCGCCCCGACGGCACCCTGGAGTTCCTCGGCCGGGCCGACGACCAGGTGAAGATCCGCGGCTTCCGGATCGAACCCGGTGAGATCGCCGCCGTCCTCGCCCAACTGCCGGGCGTCGCCCAGGCCGTGGTGATCGCCCGCCCCGGCCCGCAGGGCAAGCGGCTGCTCGGCTACGCCGTCCCCCTCCCCGGTGCCGCCCCCGACCCGGAGGCGCTGCGCGCCGCCCTCGCCGCCCGGCTGCCCGCCCACATGGTCCCGGCAGCCGTCCTGCTGCTGGACGAACTGCCGCGCACCGCCCACGACAAGCTCGACCACCGCGCCCTGCCCGAGCCCACCGCCGCGACCCCCGGCACGGCCGCGGCCACCCCGCAGGAGGAACTGGTCTGCGGGCTGTTCGCCGAGGTCCTCGGCCTGCCCGCGGCGCCCGGGCGGGAGGACTCCTTCTTCGACCTCGGCGGGCACTCCCTGCTCGCCGGCCGCCTGGCCGCCCGGCTGCGCGAGACCTTCGCCACACCGGTCGCCTTCGCGGACGTCTTCCGCCACCCGACCCCGGCCGCCCTCACCGCCCTGCTCGGGACCGGACCGCGGAACGCACCGCAGACCGGTGCGCAGACCGGTGCGCAGATCGGTGCGCAGGCCGGAACGCCGAACGGACCACGGAACGGAACCCGGCCCAGTGCGGAGCCGGAGCCCCGCCCCGCGCTGGTGCCCGTACCGCGCGCCGAACGGCTCCCGCTCTCGCCCGCCCAGCGCGGCCTCTGGTTCCTGCACCGCCTCGAAGGCCCCAGCCCCACCTACAACATCCCGCTCGCCCTCACCCTCACCGGCCCGCTCGACCGCGCCGCGCTCACCCTCGCCCTCGGCGACCTCACCGCCCGGCACGAAGTCCTGCGCACGGTCTACGGCGAGGAGCCGGACGGCACGCCCTACCAGCGCATCCTGCCCCCCGCCCCGGTCGAACTGCGCGACGGCGCGGGCGACCCCACCGAGGCCGTCCGCCACGCCTTCGACCTGACCGCCGAACCGCCGCTGCGCGCCACGCTGTTCCGGCACGGGCCCGAGCGGCACACCCTGCTCCTGCTGCTCCACCACATCGCGGGCGACGGCGCCTCCACCACCCCGCTGCTGCACGACCTCGCCGCCGCCCACACCGCCCGGCAGTCCGGTCGGGCACCCGAACTACCCGCGCCCGACGTCCAGTTCGCGGACCACGTGGCCTGGCAACGGCAGCTGCTCGGCACCGCCGACGCGCCCACCCCGCTCGCCGTACGGCAGACCGAGCACTGGCGCACCGCACTCGCCGGACTGCCCGACCAGCTGGAACTGCCCACCGACCGACCCCGCCCGGCCGTCGCCGGCCACGACGGCGCCACCGTGCCGTTCGCGCTCGGCGCGGAGGCGCACGCCGCCCTCGCCGCGCTCGCCCGGGCCACCGGCAGCACCGTCTTCATGGCCGTCCAGGCCGGACTCGCCGCCCTGCTCACCCGGCACGGCTGCGGCACCGACATCCCCGTCGGCACCCCGTTCGCGGGCCGCGAGGACGAGCGGACCGCCGCCCTGGTCGGCTACTTCGTCAACTCGGTGGTGCTGCGCACCGACACCTCGGGCGACCCGTCCTTCCGGGAGCTGCTGGGTCGCGTGCGCGGCACCGTCCTGACCGCGCACGAGCACGCCGACCTGCCCTTCGACCGCCTGGTCGAGGAGCTCAACCCGGCCCGCTCGCTGGCCCGCCACCCGCTGTTCCAGGTGATGCTCGCCTGGCAGAGCCGGCCCGACCGGCCCACCGACCTCGGCGGCGGCCTGACCGCCGAGGTCACCGCGATCCCCAGCGGCACCGCCAAGTTCGACCTCACCCTCAACGCGGGGGAGCGGCCCGGTGGCGGGATCGGCGGGTTCCTGGAGTACCGCACCGACCTCTTCGACGCCGCCACCGCGACCGCGCTCGCCGAACGCCTCACCCGACTGCTCACGGCGGCCGCCGCCGAGCCGGACACCCCGATCGGCAGGCTGCCGCTGATCAGCGCGGAGGAGTGGCGGCGCGCCCTGGTCGACTGGAACGGCACCGCCGTTCGGGCGACGCCGTGCGCCACCCCCGTTCCGTCGGTGCCGAGCGCCACGCCCGTTCCGTCGGCGCCGAGCGCCACGCCCGTTCCGGCGACGCACGCCGCGACCCTGCCCGAGCTCTTCGAGGCCGCAGCCGCCGCCAACCCGACGGCGGTGGCCGTCAGCTGCGAGGACGAACAGCTCGACTACGCCGAACTCGCCGCCCGTGCCGACCGGCTGGCCCGGCTGCTGGCCGCCCGAGGCATCGGCCCCGGCGCCGTCGTCGCCCTCGCCCTCCCCCGCTCGCTCCAACTGGTCGTCGCCCTGCTGGCGGTGGTCAAGTCCGGTGCCGCCTACCTCCCGCTCGACCCCGAATACCCGGCCGACCGCCTCGCCTACATGCTGGCCGACGCAGCCCCCGCCGCCCTGCTCACCGACGCGCCCACCGTGCCTCGGCTGCCCGCCCACTCGGTGACCCAACTCCTGGTCGACGGGCCCGAGTCGGACGGGTTCCCGGCCGTTCCGCTCGCCCAGCACGAGCGCACCCGCCCACTGCGCGCCGAGGACACCGCGTACGTCATCTACACCTCCGGCTCCACCGGCCGCCCCAAGGGCGTGGCCGTCACCCACCGCAACGTGGCCCGGCTGTTCGGCTCCACCGACCACTGGTTCGGCTTCGGCGCCCAGGACGTCTGGACCCTCTTCCACTCCTACGCCTTCGACTTCTCGGTCTGGGAGCTGTGGGGCGCCCTGCTGTACGGGGGCCGGCTGGTCGTCGTCCCCCACCTGGTCAGCCGCGACCCGGCCGCCTTCCTCGACCTGCTCGCCCGCGAGCGCGTCACCGTGCTCAACCAGACCCCGTCCGCCTTCTACCAGCTCAGCGCCGCCGACCGGGACCGTCCCGGCGCCGAACTGGCCCTGCGCTACGTGGTGTTCGGTGGCGAGGCGCTCGAACTCGCCCGCCTCGACGACTGGTACGCGCGCCACCCGCAGGACGCGCCCACCCTGGTCAACATGTACGGCATCACCGAGACCACCGTGCACGTCTCGTACATCGCCCTCGACCGGGCGGGCGCCGCCGCGACCGGCAGCAGCACCATCGGCGTCAACATCCCCGACCTGCGGGTCTACGTCCTCGACCAGTACCTCCAGCCCGTCCCGCCCGGCGTCACCGGCGAGATGTACGTGGCCGGGGCGGGCCTGGCCCGCGGCTACCTCGGCCGCCCCGAACTCACCGCCACCCGCTTCGTCGCCGACCCGTACGCCGAGCTCTTCGGCGAGAGCGGCACCCGGATGTACCGCTCCGGAGATCTCGCCCGCCGCCGTGCCGACGGTGTGCTGGAGTATTTCGGCCGCGCCGACCAGCAGGTCAAGCTGCGCGGCTTCCGGATCGAACTCGGTGAGATCGAGGCCGTGCTGGCCGCCCACCCGGCGGTCGCCGACGCCGCCGTGGTGGTTCGCGAGGACACGCCCGGTGACCAGCGGCTGGTCGGCTACGCGGTCGCCGCCGCCGGTTCGGGTGCGGGTGCAGGTGCGAGTGCCACCGCCGGTACCGGTTCGGGCGCCGGGTCGGGAGCCACCCCGGGCGAGCTGCGCGCCCACGCCTCCGCCGAACTGCCCGCCCACATGGTGCCTTCGGCCGTGGTCCTGCTCGACCGGCTGCCGCTGACCGCCAACGGCAAGCTCGACCGCCGCGCCCTGCCCGCCCCCGAGGCCCCCGCCGCCGGATCCGGCCGCCCACCGCGCAGCCCGCGCGAGCAGCAGCTCTGCCAACTCTTCGCCGAGGTCCTGGGGTTGGCGGAGGTCGGGGTCGAGGACGACTTCTTCGCGCTCGGCGGCCACTCCCTGCTGGTGGTCCGGCTGGCCGGCCGGATCCGCGAGGTGCTCGGTCTGGAGGTCGGAATCGGCACCCTGTTCCAGGCACCCAGCGTGGCCGCGCTCGACGCGGCCCTGTCGGACGGTGGCCGGGGAGCCGACGCGCTCGACGTCCTGCTCCCACTGCGGCCCACCGGCCCCGGCCGGCGCGCCCCGCTGTTCGCCGTCCACCCGGCCGGCGGACTGAGTTGGTGCTACACCGGCCTGATCCGCCACCTCCCGGCAGACGTACCGATCTACGGCCTCCAGGCGCAGGGCGTCGGCGCCGCCACCGCCGGCGAACCGCTGCCGGGCACGCTGGAGGAGCTGGCCGCGCACTACGCGGACCGGCTGCGCGAGGTGCAACCCGAGGGCCCCTACCGGCTGCTCGGCTGGTCCACCGGCGGGATCATCGCCCACGCCGTGGCCGTACGCCTCCAGGAGCTGGGCGGGCGCGTCGAGTTGCTCGCCGTCCTGGACGCCTACCCGGCCGAGGGATTCCGTGAGCTGCCCGTTCCCGACCGGGCCGAGGCGCTGGAGGCGCTGCTGACCATGGGCGGCTTCGAGCCGGCCGACCTCGCCGGGCAGCCACTCGAACTCGACCCCGTCATCGAACTGTTGGGCCGCGAGGGCAGCCCGCTGGCCGGGCTCGACCGGGCCACCGTGACGGCACTCAACGAGATCTACCTCAACACCAACCGCCTGGTGCGCGGCTACGACCACCGCCGCTTCGACGGCGACCTGCTGTTCTTCCGCGCCACCGTCGACACCATCGACGACAGCCTGGTGCCCGAACTCTGGGCCCCGTACGTGTCCGGCCGGATCGACAACACCGATGTGGCCTGCTCGCACAAGGACATGACCCTGCCCGCCCCGATCGCGCACATCGCGAGCGTGATCGCCGACCGACTGGAGAGCTCCCGATGAGCGACGCCCCCGTCAACCCCTTCGACGCCGACGGTGAGTTCCTCGCCCTCGTCAACGACCAGGGCCAGCACTCCCTGTGGCCCGTCTTCGCCGCCGTCCCGGCCGGCTGGCGGGTCGCGCACGGCCCGTGCGAGCGCTCCGCCGCCCTGGCCTGGATCACCGCCCACTGGACCGACCTGTGACTCCTCCGGCCGTCCGGACCCCGGCGCGCCCCCTGCTCGCGGGGCGCGCCGCGGTGGTCGTCGTGTACACCGCCGCGATGTGCATGAACGGCCTCGACTCGACCATCGTCAACCCTGCGCTGTACCGCATCGCCGAGGACTTCGGCCGGCCCGTGGCGGCGGCCAACGCCGTCGAGACGGCCTTCCTGGTCGGTCTCGCCCTCGGCCTGCCGGTGGCCGGCTGGCTCGGCGACCGGTACGGCGTGAAGCGGGTCTTCCTCGGCGCGCTCACCGTCTTCACCGCGGCCTCCGCGCTCTGCGCCGCCGCCCCCGGCCTCGGCGCGCTCGCCGCCGCCCGCGCCGTCCAGGGCGTGGCGGGCGGACTGCTCACACCCGTCGGGATGACCCTGCTGTTCCGGGCCTTCGAGCCGCACGAGCGGGCCGGCCTGAGCCGGATCCTGATCGTGCCGACCGCACTGATGCCCGCCCTCGGACCGCCCCTCGGCGGCTACCTCACCGAACACCTCTCCTGGCACTGGCTGTTCCTGGTCAACCTGCCGATCGGCGCCGGCGCCGTGACGATCGGCCTGGTCGCGCTGCGAACGTCGCCGGAACCCCCGGCCGGCCGCTTCGACACCCGCGGCTTCCTGCTCGCCACCCCGGGCCTCGGTCTGCTCACCTACGCCCTCGGCTTCGGCCCGGCCCACGGCTGGTCCTCCCCGGCGGTCTGGCTCGGCGGTCTGGGCGGCCTGGTCCTGCTCGGCGCGGCCGTACGCGACCAACTCCGCACGCGCGAACCGCTGGTGGACCTGCGACTGCTCGCCGACCGCGGCTACGGCGCGGCGAGCTGGCTCGCCCTGCTCACCTCCGCCGGGCTGATGGGCGCGCTGTTCGTCCTCCCGCTGCTCTACCAAGCCGTCCGCGGGGCCTCGGCGTTGGACGCCGGTCTCAGCGTCTTCCCCGAGGCGATCGGGCTGATGGCCGCCTCCCAGGTGGTCGACCGGCTGCTGCCCGGCCTCGGCCCGCGCCGTCTCGCCCAGCCCGCCCTGCTGCTGGCCGCGGCGGTCCTCGCGGCCCTCGGCTTCACCGAAGACCCCTGGACCGTACGGGCGTTGATGTTCGCGGTCGGGCTGGTCCTGGGCACCGCCGTGCTCACCGTACAGATCACCGGCTTCGCCGACGTTCCGCCGGCCGCCATGGGCCGGGCGATGGCCCTCTTCACCATCCTGCGCACCCTCGGCGGCGCCCTCGGCATCGCCGTGACCGCCGCCGTGATCGGTGCCCTCGCCGACGGACCCGACCCCACCCCCTACCGCATCGCCCTCGCCCTCACCGCAGCCCTGGTCGCCGCCGGCGCCCTGCTCACCCGACGCCTGCCGGTCGGCTCCGCCGCGGACTGAGGGTCAGCCGGTCCGGCCGGGCGCCACCACCGCCCGGCCGGACCACCACACCGAGGCGAACAGCATCGCGCCGGGCACGATCCCGGCCACCAGCGCGACCACGGCCGAGTCGGATGCCCGTTCGGACCGGCGGGAAGACCCGCCCGGCTGCCGCTACTGTCGTACGGTGGCAGGACCATTGGAGGAGAGCGCATGAATCCCGAGCACTACCGTCTTCTCGAAGAGGTCCGACAGAGCCTCCCGGATGGCTTCAAGGTCGAGCTTTCCGGCGACGTCATCGTCATGCAGGCGTCGCCGTCCTCGATCCATCAGCTGAACCTTGCGATTGTCCAGCGTCAGTTCGAGGCGCACTGCCCGCCCGGCTACTTCCCGACCGGGAACAGCGACCTCTCGTCGCCCGAGGTCGGCTCCGTCCGGAACCCCGACCTCACCTACCTGCCCGAGGACGTCATCGAGCTGGGCCGAGAGATCCCCGCCGAGCTGGCGCTGATCGCGGTCGAGATCGTATCTCCGTCCAACCCCGACAACGACTGGAACGGGAAGGTCCGCGACTACCCGCGCATGGGCTTCCCGCTCTATCTGATCGTGGATCCGCGGCAGAAGACGGTGACGCTGTTCTCCGAGCCCAATCGCGACCGGTACCACACCCGGACCGAACGGGAGTTCGGCGAGGTGATCCACATTCCCGACCCGTTCGGCTTCGACCTGGACCTGTCGCGCCTCGTCCCCTACCGGGACTGAGCCCGAGCGCCGATGCGGCATGATCGACCGGTGACGAACCCCGCTTCCTTCCGCGACCCGGTCAACTGGTGCGGCGGCTTCTACGAGCTGGCCGTCGAGGTCGGCCCGGCCGGCGACGACGAGCTGGTCAACGCCGTGCTGCGCGCCCTGTGGGCCTCGGCCGGTGTCGAGGGGTGCTACGCGCGGCGGGACGTCGAGCCGGAGGAGCAGCAGCCCGTGCCGTGCTCGATCCGGTCGTTCGACGCGACCGGCCACCTCCAGGGCCGGGTCAGGCTGCCCGGCGGCGAGCGGGTCGTCTGCGGCTGTGTCGTGAGCCGGGAGGAGGACGGCAGCGACTGGGTCGACTTCTACGTTCCGCTCGGCGCGCTGGAGCAGGCCGGGGTGTCGTACGGCGGCGGGCGGCAGATCACCAGGTCCGCGGTGTTGGACGACTGGCTCGCCGGTGTCGGCGCCGAGGTGTACCGGG
Source organism: Kitasatospora sp. NPDC101108 (assembly GCF_055584725.1). Taxonomy (NCBI): domain Bacteria; kingdom Bacillati; phylum Actinomycetota; class Actinomycetes; order Kitasatosporales; family Streptomycetaceae; genus Kitasatospora; species Kitasatospora sp. NPDC101108. The sequence continues at coordinate 276,313 of NZ_JBVJLM010000006.1, read as the reverse complement.
CCGTGCCGTTCAGCCTCGGGCTGATCGGGTGGGAGGTGTCCGACTGCACCGATGCGGCGGCGCCGGGCGGTCGCGCCCCGGACGTCCGGCAGATCGGCTACCTGCTCCCGCAGCCCGGCGGCGACGTGCGGTACGCCGCAGCCAACAGCTGACGGACGCTACTCGTTCGGCCAGAGGACGAGGTCGTCCATCCGGTGGCGGCGGGGCCGGTCGCCCAGTTCGGTGACGGCCGCGTGGATGCGGCGCAGGTGGTCGACGGTGAGCTGGAGCGGGGGTTCGTCGGGCTGGTAGGTGGTGCGGATCGGGTAGTCGACGCCGGGGGTGCGGGTCATCTCGATGTGGCAGCCGAGCACGTGCGTCACCGGGCGGCTCTCGGCGAAGGCGACCAGGCGCTCGACGGTGCGGCCGAAGGCGGGCCAGTCGTCGATGTAGAGCCGGCCGGGGTAGACGGTGTCGCCGGTGAGCAGGAAGCCCGTCCACGGGTCGTAGTAGGTGACGGCCGCCTCGTGGTGCCCCGGGGTGGCCAGGCACTCCAGCACCCGCCCGCCGCCGAGGTCGACGTGGGCGACGGCCCCGGCGTCCCGGTCGAAGCCGAAGTACGCCCAGGCGTCGGGAAGTTCGGCGCCGACCACGGTGGTGCCGGGCCGGTCGGCGAACTGCCCGTCGCCCGCGATGTGGTCGCCGTGCGGGTGGGTGTGGAGCACCAGCAGCGGGTAGTCGTCGCGGGGGTCGTGGGCGCGCCGTCGTGTGAGCAGCTCGTCGACGACGGCGCGCAGTGGGAAGTACTCGGGCTCCGCCGTCGCCCCCGTGTCGATCAGTACGGCCCGTTCCGTCCCGAAGAGCAGGAACAGGAACGGCGCCTCGTAGTTGACCGCCTTGTTCTGCCGCAGGATGACGGTGTGCTCGTCGTAGTCGTGGACCTGGATGTCCGGGTCCGTGTTGTGCTTGGCGGACGGCGAGCCGTGGATCCACCGCACGTCCAGCGGACGGGCGATGGGGGTACCGACAGCAGCCATGACGCCTCCAGGGGTGCGTCGTCTTGGCGGGCCGGGTACGGCGCACATCTCGTCCGGGGCAGCGCGCCGACGCGCTGCCTCGGGGACGCTAACACGAGTGGTTCGGTGGCTGGCAGCGGAATCTCCCGGCCTTGCCGGTGGATTCAGCGGTCCAGAGAGGAAGCGTCTCCGGCGAGCTGGACGAAGGCGGCCCAGGCCTCACGAGTGAAGGAGAGTTGCGGGCCGGTCCTGTCCTTGGAGTCGCGTACGTGGACGGTTCTGGGGCGGATGGCGACCTCCACGCAGGCGCCGCCCTCGGTGTTGCTGTAGCTGGACTTGAACCAGGTCAGCGCATCGTTCATAGCTCCTCCAGCAGCTCGTTGATCAGCTTGGCCGAGGCCTCGGGATCGAGTGCCTGCCGGAGGATCATTTCATGGCGATGGCTGAGGACGCTTACCCTGGCGGGGTCTGCGTGGAGCATGCCCAACGCCTGGCCCTCCTCATACGCGAGCCGCTGGTGCTCGGCTGTTTCCAGAAGGATGAATTGCCCGTTCAGGCCAGGGTGGATTCCTCGGGATGGAACCACTTGAACTGTGATGTGACGCGCCCCGCTGACAGCCAGGACGTGGCGCAACTGTCGGTGATGGGCTTCGATAGTCGTCAGGGGCCGTCGGAGGACGCCTTCTTCGATCAGAAAGTTGAAGGCCCTCGTCTGTACCTTCAGGATATCCTGGCGTTCCAACCTAGCAGCGACACGCGTCTCGACGGTCTCGTCATCGAGTGGTGGCCAGTGGGAGTTGAGGAGTGTTCTTACGGTCTCCTCGGTCTGCAACAGACCCGGAAAGAAGTGGTTCTCGTACCAGTTGAGTGCTACGGCCTCGGCTTCGTACAACATGTAGTCCTCGGCGGACGACGGATATTTCTCAGGCTTCAGGTAGTCCGCTCCCGCTGCCAGAATTCCCTTCGCGTCGCACATCTCGTCTGCCACCTGCAACAGATGCGGAGAGGGCTTTCGCCGCCCCGCCTCCATCGACCGCAGGCTCTCGTAGCTGTACCCGGCCTGGGTCGCCAGGTCCTCGCGGCTGACGCCGGCGCGCGCCCGCCACAACTTGATCTGGTTGCCGCAGTACTGCCACGACATCGGCGGCGGCGTGGCGGACGAGGACGCGTTCATCGCTGACCCCCCAAGGTCATCCGGTGTGGACTCCCGACGTTAGGCGTCCGATGACTCGAAGGTGTGCGAACCGACCGAAACCGTCCATGTGGGTGACCCCAGCAGGTGCGCCAGCCCGTCGGCCAGGCCGCCGCGCCAGCAGGCGTAGTCGTGGCCGCCGTTGAACTCGCGGTACTCGACGTCGTAGCCGCGGGCGGTGAGGACATCGCGCAGGTGCCGGTTCTCGGTGAGCAGCATCCATTCCTGCAGCCCGACTTCGAGGTAGAAGCGGGCCTCGCGCCGCTGCTCGGCGGCGAAGCGACGGGTGAGCCACTCGCTGCCGGAGTCGAACTCGGTGCCGTCCGGCCACCAGAAGGAGCCGGACTGGGAGAGCGCGTTGCCGAACCGATCCGGCCGTCGGTACGCGGCGAAGGCGGCGGTGAGCCCGCCCGCGCTCTGGCCGGCGATCACGGTGCGGCGCGGGTCCGTGGTGGCGCCGAACTCCCTTGCGGCCCAGGGGAGGAGGCGGTCGGCGAGCAGGTCGACGAAGACGGGATTGCAGCTGAGGTCCCCCGGTCGCCCGGGCCCCATGGTGTGCACCAGCAGCGCCACCGTGGGCGGGATCGCTCCGTCCGCCGTCAGGTTGTCCAGGGTGTCGCCGACGGAGAGCACCTCGCCCCACATCTCGCCGTCGAGCAACACCGCTACGCAGTACGGCCCTTGGCGCTGCCATCCAGCCGGGAGATGGACGTCCACCCGCCGTCCGGCGACCTCGTGCGGCAGCGTCCGTCCGCGCCGTACCCCTTCCCGCCGCCGGACGTACGGCTGGGCGGGGGCCTCCGGCAGGCTGAGCACCGAGGACGGGTGGCGTCCGTCGCGGGCGGGCAGCCGGGGTTCGGTGTCGTGCGGGTCGGGCCGGGCGCGGTCGAGGACGTGCAGCCAGTCGGCCCGGGTGGTGCCGGGGGCCTCGCCCCGGAAGGGGTGGAGCTGGTAGGAGGCCCGGTGGTCGGCGCGCAGCCGGTGGGTGAGCTCCCAGCGGCCGTTGCGGCGCCGCATCAGGTGCGGGGTGAGGTCACCGGCGTGCCGGTCCTTGTCGGTGACGGTGTGCACCAGGGCGAGCACCCCGTCGCAGTCCCGCTCGTCGGAGACGAAGGTGACCAGCCGGTACGCGGGGTCGTCCGGATCGGTTTCGATCAGCGGGAAGGCGTCCAATGTTCCTACTCCTCAGGTGACTTACGCGGCGCTCGGGCGCCGGCCGAGCAGCACCCAGAGCAGGAAGGGTCCGCCGAGCACGGTGGTCACGATGCCGACCGGGATCTCGACCCCGCCGATCAGCACCCGTCCGACGGTGTCCGCGAGGACGACGAGCAGCGCGCCGGTCAGCGCCGAGCCGAGCACGGGCACGCGGGAGGGGCCGGCCAGCCGTGCGGCGATCACGGGTGCGGCGAGGGCGACGAACCCGACCGGTCCGCAGACCCCGACCGCCAGTCCGGCGAGCGCGACGGCCAGCAGCAGGCAGGCGAGCCGGACCCGGCCGGGGTCGACGCCCAGCGAGGCGGCCACGCTGTCGTCGAAGCGCAGCACCGCCAGCCGCCTGGCCGCCGCCAGGGCGAGCGGCACCAGTACGGCGAGCCCGACCAGCATCGGCGTCGCGACGGCGTAGTCCCGGCCGTTGAGGCTGCCGGAGGTCCAGATGTACAGCGAGCCGGCCGAGTTGAGCGAGCGCCGGGCCAGCGCGACCTGGATGAGGGCCGAGGCGAGGGCGGACATCGCGAGCCCGACGACCAGCACCCGGTAGCCGCGCGCGCCGAGCCCGCCGGAGACCAGGGTGACCGCCAGGACGGCGGCCAGGGCGCCGAGCGGCCCGGCCCACCAGGCGCCGAAGGTACCCGAGGCGGTGGTGGAGACCAGAACGGCCGCTGTGGCGCCGTCGTTGACGCCGAGCAGTTCGGGAGTGGCCAGGCGGTTGCGGGCGAGGGTCTGGGTGAGGCAGCCGGCCAGCCCGAGGGCGGCTCCGGCGGCGAGCCCGGCGACGATCCGGCCGAGCCGGAACTTCTGCACCAGCAGGACGTCCAGCCGTTCGCCGTAGCCGAACACGGCCTGGAAGGTCGTGCCGAGGCCGAGTTCGCTCTGTCCGGCGTGCGCGGAGACGACCACGGCGGCGAGCAGTGCGGCGGCCAGCCCGAGCCCGGCGAGCAGCGGCCGGCGCGGGACCAGCAGTGACCAACTGCCGTACCGGAGAACGGAGTCTGGGCGACCGGGGGCCGGTTGGGCGCGCCGTGCGGGCGGTGCCGCGGCCTCGGCCGGGTCGCTGAGGGCCGGCGCGGCGGAGCGCCGGGAGCGGACGACGGCGATCAGCGCGGGGGCGCCGATCAGGGCGACGATCACCGACACCGGTGCCTCGAAGGGCCGGGCCACCAGCCGGGCCAGCACGTCGGCGCCGGTGAGCACTGCGGCGCCGAACAGCCCGGCGAGCAGGGTGAGTCGGCCGATCCGGGGGCCGGCCAGGGCGCGGGCCAGGAATCCGGCGAGCAGGCCGAGGAAGGAGATCGGGCCGGCCAGTGCGACGGCCGAGGCGGTGAGCAGGGTGACCGCGAGGGCGACCGCCGCGCGGGTGGCGCCGGGCCGGTGGCCGAGGCCCCGGGCGAGGTCGTCGCCGAGGGCCAGCGCGGTGAGCGGCCGGGTGGTGAGCAGGGCGAGCAGGAAGCCGGCGCCGAGGACCGGGGCGAGTCGGCGCAGGGTGTCCCAGCCCTCCACCCCGGCGAGTGAGCCGAGCACCCAGACCCGGTAACGGTCGTAAGCCTCGGGCGAGTTGACGATCAGCACGCCGGTGATCCCGCCGAAGGTGGCGCCGACGGCCGAGCCGCCGAGGACCAGCCGCACGGGGGAGCCGCCGCCCCGGCTGCCCGCGATCAGCAGCACCAGGGCGCTGGCCAGGACGGCGCCGCCGAAGGCGAGGGCGAGGTGGCCGTAGGAGGTCTGCACGCCGAGGACGGCGATGCCGAGCACGACGCCGAGCGAGGCGCCCGCGTTGACGCCGAGCAGTCCGGTCTCGGCCAGCGGGTTGCGGGTGACGGACTGGAGCTGGGCGCCCGCGACGCCGAGTGCGGCGCCGACCAGCAGGGCGGTGAGGGTGCGGGGCAGTCGCAGTTCGCCGACGACGAGGGCGAGCCGACCGTCGGCGCGGGCGCCGTCGCGGTTCAGCAGGTAGTCCAGCACCCGCCCGGGCCCGACCTCGCCGGCGCCGACGGACAGTGAGAGCGCGGCGAGGACGAGCAGGACCGCGACCGCTGCGACGGGCACCGGCCAGGCCCGGCGGTGGGTGCCCGGCGGCGGGGGAGGGGCGCCGGGCGCGGTGGCGGCGGGCGGTTCGTGGACGCCCACTTGCGACGATGTCATAAGGTAAGGCTAACCTAACGTCCAGGCCCGTCCCCTGGGGCGCCGGCGTCACGCCGAGCTGCCCGGACGCCGCCCAACTCCCGTACCACCCCTGCCCGGAGGCACTCATGCGCCACGCCCACAGCCCGCTCCGACCCGTCCGCCGCCGTGCGGCCCAGGCGCTGGCCGTCACCGGGGCCGCCGCCCTGCTGCTCACCGGCTGCGGCTCCTCGGGGTCCTCGTCGTCGGCCGCGGAGGGCAAGCCCGGGGAGAGCAAGGCCGGTGAGGGCAAGGCCGGGTCGAGCGGGGCAGGGGAGGCGAAGGCGGCGGCCGGCGGCAAGCGGACCGTCAAGGACGCCACCGGCACGGCCGTCGAAGTTCCCGCCGAACCCAGGCGGATCGTCACCCTCACCCAGGAGGACCTCGACGCGGTGCTCGCCCTGGGCGTCCAGCCGGTGGGCATCACCAACGGCCAGGGGCTCAACGAGCCGCCCGCGTACCTCAAGGACAAGGTCAAGGGCGTGCCGGTGGTCGGCAACCTGCTGCAGCCGGTGATGGACAAGGTGATCGCCGCCAAGCCCGACCTCATCCTGGCCGGGGACATGCAGGACGAGCAGGTGCTCAGGCAACTGCGCGAGATCACCCCCGCCACCCTGGTCACCATGGCGCCCACCGACGACTGGAAGCTCGCCTTCCGGGGCATCGGCAACGCCGTCAACAAGCTCGACCGGGCCGACAAGGTGATCGACGACTACCAGGCCAAGGCCACCAAGGCCGGCGCCGACCTGGGGAGGAACAAGGGCGCCGCCGTCTCCATCGTCCGCTGGAACCCCACCGGCCCGAGCTGGATGGAGAAGAGGCAGTTCGCCGGCGGCGTCGCCCTGGACATGGGCCTCACCCGCCCGGCCGCCCAGGACAAGGACGGCAACGCCCACAGCCCGGCGCTCAGTCTGGAGAAGCTCTCCGAGATCGACGGCGACTGGCTGTTCCTGTCCACCCTCACCGACGACGGCAGGGCCGCACTCAAGGACGTCCAGTCCAAGCCCGCCTACCAGGAGCTCAACGCGGTGAAGAACCACCACACCGTCACCGTGGACGGCTCGGTCTGGTCCACCCGGGGCGGCCCGCTCGCGGCCGACGCCGTCATCGGCGACCTCGGCAAGGCGCTGTCCGCGTCCTGAACGCGACCGAACCGGGGGAGCCCGACATGGAGTTGACGATCCAGGGCGTCACCGCCGGGTACCGGCCGGGGCGCCCGGTGCTCGGCGGCATCGACCTCACCGTGCCCGCCGGGCGGGTGGTGGCCGTGGTCGGCCCGAACGGCTGCGGCAAGTCCACCCTGCTGCGGGCGGTGGCCCGGCTGCACCGGCCCGACGGCGGGCGGATCCTGGTCGGCGGCGAGGACATCTGGCGGCTGCGCCCGCGTCGGGCCGCCCACCGGGTCGCGCTGCTCCCGCAGAGCCCGCAGGCCCCCGAGGCGGTGACCGTCGCCGGCCTGGTCCGCTACGGGCGCCACCCGCACCAGGGACTGTTCCGCCAGTGGTCGCCCGACGACGAACGGCTCACCGCCGAGGCCCTGCGCGCCACCGGCGTCGACGCCCTCGCCGACCGCCGCCTCGACCAGCTCTCCGGCGGCCAGCGCCAGCGCTGCTGGCTCGCCATGGTGCTCGCCCAGGACGCCCCGGTGGTGCTGCTGGACGAGCCGACCAGCGCGCTCGACCTCGGGCACGCGGTGGAGGTGCTGGAACTGGTCCGGCAGGTCGCGGCGGGCGGGCGGACGGTGGTGATGGTGCTGCACGACCTCGCGGCGGCCGCCCGCTACGCCGACCTGCTGGTCGCCCTGAGGGACGGCGCGGTGGTCGCCTGCGGGCCGCCCCGGGAGGTGGTGGACGCGTCGCTGGTGCGGGCGCTGTACGACATCGACAGCCATGTGCTGCCCGCGCCCGACGACGGGGCACCGGTGATCGTCCCGCGGGCGGCGCCGGCCTGACGACCCGGCGGCCGCCCGCCCCGTGCCCCGTCATCGATCACTCGTTCGAGTGGTTTCGACTCCGCAGCTCACCGCCGACCTCCCCCCGCCCGCCGAGTTGTCAGTACCGCTCGCTACGTTCCTCGCATCGCTGGTCAGCACGTGATCAGAACGTCGTTCCCGGTGGGAGGAGTACGGCCGTGGCATGGGTGGAGACGGACGCGGGAGGGTACCGCGTCGCGCTCGACGAGGACGGCAGGGTGGTGTGCCGCAACGCCGCGGGGCGCGCGCTCAAGACACTGCCGCCGAAGCTCGGTGACGACCCGGTGGTCACCCAGCTCAAGCAGCTCTCCGAATGGCTCGCCGCGCACGAGCGCCGCTGCCAGGAGGACGTCGAGCGGTGGATGGTGCGCTCGCTGCCGGTGCCCGCCGCCGTGCTCGCCGCCGTCTGGCCCGACGAGGCCTGGCGGGCCGTCCTGCGGGACGTCGTGGTCACCGGACCGGACGGCGCCGTCGCCGGCTTCCTGCGCGACGCGGACGCCGAACGCGGCCTCGGCCTGGTCGACCTCGACGGCGACACCGTCCGCCTCACCGACGGCGAGGTCCTGATACCCCACCCGGTGCTCCTCCCGGACCTCGACGACCTGCGCGAGTTCGCCGTCGAACTCGGCGTCTCCCAGCGCGTCCAGCAGCTCTACCGCGAGGTCTGGCACCGGCCCGACGAACCGTCGGCCGGCACCGAGGTCACCACCTACGCCGGCGGCCGCTACCGCGAACTGCGCGAACTGGTCGGGCGCTGCACCCGGCTCGGCTGCCGGGTCCGCGGCGGCTCCGCGGTCCAGCCGATCACCGAGGGCGGCCGCACCGTCGAGGCCCGGGTGTGGGTCGGCGACTACTACGAGTACGACGCCTGCGAGACGGGCGCGCTCAGCTGGGCCGGCCCCGACGGCCGCGCCCTGCCGCTCGCCGAGGTCGGACCGGTCGCCTGGTCCGAGGGCATGAGGATGGCCGCCGCCCTGTACGCGGGCCGCACGATCGAAGGGGAGGAAGCCGCATGACCACCACCGTCCCGAACCCGGGCGCCGCGACGCCCGAGGCGCTGCTCGACGCCGGCGCCGTCCTCCCGCCCGGCACGCTGCCGGACGCCGGACGCCCCGACAGCGCCGCCGACGTGCTGACCGCCCGCGGCTACGCCCACCCCGCCCTGGACGGCCGCCGGATCGTCCGGCTGGTCCCCGGTGCGCTCGGCCGCGCCGAGGACCTCGCCCTGGAGTTCCTCGGCCTCGCCCCCGAGGGCGAACCCGCCGAGGTCGGCCAGGTCCGCCAGGAGGCCCTCGGCTTCCCGGCCTGGGCGCTGGTCCACGACCCCGCCAACGGGCACCACGCGCTCGCCCTGGTCAAGGACCTGGAGCGGCTGGCCCGCCAGGCCCGGTCCAAGCCCGGCGCCGCCAAGGACGGCTTCGACGCGCTCGCCACCCGGCTCGGCCGCGCCGTGCCGCACTTCCTGCCCACCTTCTGCGAGGAGGTCGGCCGGATCTTCCTCGCCCACGACAACCGGACGTACGCCGCCGCCTGGTTCGGCAAGGCCCGCGAGGCCGAGCGCACCCACAACCTGGCCGTGGACGAGGAGCGGCTGCGCGCCGTCTTCCTGGAGTTCGCCCTGGCCGGCGCGCTCACCGTCAAGTCCCTGCGCCAGTACGTCAAGGAGCTCGCCCAGCGGCTCGACCCGCTGACCGCCTGGCAGCGCTTCCGCCAGCTGTGCACCGAGCGCTCCGCGGCCGGCATGGCCCCGTACGCCGGGGTCGCCGAGGACGCCCGCGCGCTGCTCCGGGCCGCCGGACTGGACCGCACGGAGCACGAACGGGCGCTGCTCGCCGAGCTCCTGGACTCCCCGGCGGTCAACCGCGCGCCCGCCGCGTTCTGGAAGTCCTGGCACGGCGCGCTGATCGACCTGGGCCGGAACGACGCCGCGGTCCGCACCCGCCTGCTGGAGCTGCTGCCCGACCCGGCCGCCTCCGGCACCGACTCCGCGCCGCACGACACCGCCTGGCTGGCCGTCCTGGCCGAGACCGGCGCGGAGGAACTGCTCACCGGCCCCCGCGCCGAGGGCGCCGAGCCCGCCGCCGCCTGGCTCCAGCGGTGGTGCCACCACCTCGGCCGCGGCTGGCGCAGGAGCCCCAGCTGCCCGGCCACCCTCGCCCTGGCCGGGCGGATGGTCGAGCGGCTGCGCGCCGACGCCACCCCGGTCGACCTGTTCACCGGCATCCGTGTCAGCCACACCCGGCTCGACCTGCTGAACCTGCTGCTCGCCGAAGGCGTCCCGGTCGCCGACCCGCCGGCCGGCCTGGGCTTCGACCTGCGCGAATGGGTCGGCCAGAGCGGCCAGGACGCCGCCGCCCTCGCGGCCGTCGCCGCCGACGAGCGCTTCCGGCCGCTGCTGCGCCGCGCCGCCCCGACCGCCTGGGAGCCGGCCGTCCAGCGCCGGGCCGCCGTCCTGCCGCTGCTGAACGAGCTGTTCACGGAGTGGGCCGAGGAGCGCGCCGACGAACTCGCCACCGTCCGCGGCCTGGCCGGCGCCGACGACCTGGTCCGCTCACTGGCGCAGTTCCGCACCGCCATCCGCACCGTCGCCCCCGCCGCCGCCGAGCGGATCGCCGCGCTCGACGTCACCGGGCTGCTCACCCGCGCCCTCGGCGCCGGCATCCTCGACGAACTCGGCTGGCCCGCCCTGGAGGAGGCACTCGGCCGGCTCGCCGACCCGCCCGCCCCCGACGCCCTCCCGGACACCGCCCCCGGCCACCGCCCGCACGGCCTGAACGACCTGATCGTCGAGGACGCCTGGCCGTACCTCATCCTCGCCCGCCACGACCGCGCCCTCGTGGTCGGCCCCCAGGGCATCGTGCTGGAGCACACCCTGCGGCTGCCCACGGCGGACCGGATCCGGAACCGGAACCGGCCCCGGCTGCGCTTCGTCGACGGCGAACTCCTCGTCGTCTGGTACCAGGAGGGGAAGCAGCAGGCGTACTGGTCCAGCCGGCCGGAGCAGACCTTCGAGCTGGAGGGCCCGAGGATCGCCGGGTACTACTACGGCGAACGCCACCCGGAGGCGCCGTCCCTCCCCGTGGCCGGCGGCGGCCGCACCACCGGCACGCGCCCGCTGCACCCCGGCGACACCCGGCTGCCCGAGGAGCACCCCGTCCTCGGTGACGGCACCGGCCACTGGACGGTGCGGCACGCCCACGACGGCCCCGTCCTGCGCGAACTCGACCCGGCCACCGGCACCCTGGGCCGCACCGCCGAGCCGCCCCTGATCGCCGCCACCGCCGAGGCCGGCCGACTCGTCCTCGACAGCACCCGGCTGCTGCCGCTGCAGCCCGGCCTGGAGAGCACCCCGCTCGGCACCGACGGCACCGTGCTCGGCAGCTGGGTCCGCACCGAGCCCGGCCGCGCCGTCACCACCTTCACCGCCGACGGGCAGCGCATCGTCCTGCCGCTGAACGGCCGCGACGACACCCACGTCCTCCCGGTCGGCCGGCTCGCCCTGCCCGGCGCGCACGGCCCGGTGGTCAGCCGCACCGGCGAGCACCTCGCCCTCAACCTGCCCGACCCCGCCGACCGTTCGGACCGCACCACCGAGCTGCACTCCTGCCGGGCGGGCGGCCTCGCCGCCGCCGGTACGGCGCTCGTCCCGCCGTACGACCACTGGCACGCCCTGCGGCCCCGCGACGAGGCCGGCTCCCGGGTGCTGCGCGCCCTGACCACCGAGCAGGCCGCCCGACTGATCGACCTCGCCTGGCCCGCCGACACCGAACCCGTCCCGGAGGACGAACAGCGCTGGCTGACCGTCCAGGGCATCCGGCGCCCGCTCGCCCAGCGCGGCGAGGCCCGCAACAGCCTCCCCGTCGAGGCGGTCGGCGCCGCCCTGCCCGGCGTCACCCACCCGCTGCTGCTCGCCGGTGTCGCCGGTCTCGCCCGCGCCGCCGCCGACCTGCTCGACCGGGCGGCCCGGTTCCTCCCGCAGCCCGACGCCGAACGACCCGCCGAGGCCGAAGCCGCCGAGTACCGCCCCGAGCGCGGCCGCGACCACGAACTGCGCGCCGCCGTCGACGCCGTGCTGCCCGGAACCGGCGGCTTCGGCGGCTGGGGCAGCACCGACCGCTACTGGACGCTCAACAACCTGCGCGCCGTCAGCGCCGTCCTCGCCGATCCGCCCGCCGCGAGCGGCGAAGGCTGGAGCACCCCGGCGACCGTCACCGTGCGGGGCGGCGACGCCAACCACGGCTGGCTGCACCTGCTCGGCCGCCTGGACGTCCTGGCCCACGCCGCCGCCGCGCCGCTCACCGAACAGGCCCACCGCTCCTCGCTGGTGCTGCTGCTCGGCGAACTGACCAAGGGCCCGCTCGCCGACCGCGGCGCCACCCTGCGCGAGATCGTCCTCGCCGAACCGGCCGACACCACCAGGGACAGCCGGCCGGCCGGCCACCGCGCCGGAGAGGTGCTGCGCCGCGGCGACCGCACCGTGGTCATCCTCGGCCACCGCCGCCAGTTCACCGACGGCACGGTGCACTGGCTCGCCGTCGACCACGACCCGAGCGGCGAGTTCGGCCCGGTCGCCCACTTCACCACCGTCATGGAGCGCGGCACCGAGGAACGGCTCAGCGCCGCCTGGACCACCAAGTTCTGGCGGCTCACCATCCTGCGCCGGGCCGTCCCCTGGGACGAGTCCCGTGCCGCCGCCTTCGCCGAACTCACCGGCATCGGCACCGCCCGCGCCACCCTGCTGCTCAGCCCGCCGCCGGGCCTCCTCCAGTGGGGCAACGCCCAGGTGCCCGCCGAGTACGGCCTCAAGCCCGCCGAGGTCAAGGCCGCCCAGCACTGGCTGCGCGGACACGACCACGACGGCATCGCCGCCGTCTGGGGCGCCCTGGTGCCCGGCGACGACCCGAAGCGGCTGTGGACCGAGGGCCCCGACCTCGCCGCCGGCGCCGAGGCCTGGATCCGCCACTTCGGACGCCTCGTCACCCTCCCCGAGGACGCGCAGGCCACCGTCCAGGGCGTGCCCATCACCACCATCGAGGCCGTGCTCAACCCCGGCCACACCCCCTGGCTGAACGGCACCACCACCTTCCGGCTCACCGACGACGGCCACGGCACCCCCCGACTGGCCCCCGAGGACGCCTCCGCCGTCCCCGCCTCCGGCGCCCTGGACACCACCATCCGCGCCCTGCGCTGGCTCGCCTACCACCTGCCCGCCGACAGCCCGCTGCGCCCGCTGATGCCCCGGGCCGCCACCGCGCTGCGCGAACGGCTCGCCGATCCGGAGCTGCTGCTCGACCTCGACCTCGTCCGCACACCCAAGGGTGCCTCGCTGGCCGCCGTGCTGCGCCCCCACTTCGGCCTGCCCGCCGAGGGCGGCGCCGACCCGGACGGCCTGGTCCGCTGCGGCCCGGCGCTCGTCCTCACCCCGTACCACAACGAGTTCGAGCGGGTCTGGCTGCGCCCGGCCGCCCTCACCGGCCCGGACGACCCGCTGCTCGAACTGCTCGACGGGCTCTCCGACAGCTACTGGTTCGGCACCGAGCGAGCCTCGATCCAGTCCGTCCTGCGCGGCGAACCGGAGCGCCTGGCCGCCTCCGCCGCCGCGCTGACGGCCACCGGTGACGGCCCGGCCTGGCTGCAGAACCCGCAGCTGTCCGCCCCCGAGCTGGTCGCCGAAGCGGCCCGCACCCACGGCCTCGGCGAGGACGCGGCCGCGCTCCACCTCCAACTGCTCGCCCTGCCCGACCCGACCGACCGCAACACCGCCCGCTGGACGGGCTGGAAGCCCGCCCGGCTCAAGCGCGCCCGCGCCGAACTCGCCGCCAGCGGACTGGTTCTGGAGGCCAAGCGGGCCCGGGCCGGCCGCAGCCTCTTCCTGCCCGGCGGCTGGCAGGAGGCCAAGTCGCCCGCCCTGCCGGTGGAGACCTGGAAGGCCGGCCTCTACGAACTGCCCACCCACCAGCCGGTGCTGCCGCACCTGCCCGTCCCGGAGCTGTTCGCCCTCGCGTGGCAGCGCACCGTCGACGGCGACGCCCCCGGCTACGAAGAGCTCCAGACCGGCAAGCGCAGGAAGGCCCGCCGATGACCACGACGACCACCACCACCGCCACCGACTCCCCGGTCCGGCAGATCGTCCCGCCCGAGGAGAAGTACGCCGCCGAACTGGAGTTCCTGGCCGCCCACGACGGCGGCCCGCGCCCGCCCGGCTGGCGCCTCACCCCGCGCGCCGCCGTCACCTTCGTCATGGGCAGCGGCGGCGAGAAGCTCAAGGCCGGTCGCCGCAGCCTGGCGATCGAGCCCAAGTTCGTCGGCGAACGCGCCCTGGTCGAACGCTGCGTCGTCACCCTCGCCGGAGAGCGCGGCCTGCTGCTCGTCGGCGAACCCGGCACCGCCAAGTCGATGCTCTCCGAGCTGCTCGCCGCCGCCGTCTGCGGCACCAGCGCGCTCACCGTCCAGGGCACCGCCGGCACCACCGAGGACCAGCTCAAGTACGGCTGGAACTACGCCCTGCTGCTCGCCAAGGGCCCCAGCCGCGAAGCCCTCGTCCCCTCCCCGGTGCTCACCGCGATGACCACCGGGGCCGTCGCCCGGGTCGAGGAGGTGACCCGCTGCCTGCCCGAGGTGCAGGACGCCCTGGTCTCCCTGCTCTCCGAACGGCGCATCGCCGTCCCCGAGTTGGCCGGTACCCCGGACGGACAGCTGCACGCCGCCGCCGGCTTCACCCTGATCGCCACCGCCAACCTGCGGGACAAGGGCGTCAGCGAGATGTCCGCCGCCCTCAAGCGGCGGTTCAACTTCGAGACGGTCGGCCCGATCAGCAGCCTCGCCGCCGAGGTCGAACTGGTCCGGCGCCAGTCCACCACCGCCGTCGCCCGGGCCGGCGCCGGCTACGCCGTCGACGACGCGGTCCTGGAAGCCCTGGTCACCGCCTTCCGCGACCTGCGCACCGGCCGCTCCACCGAGGGCTGGGACGTCGAGCGCCCGTCCACCGTGATGAGCACCGCCGAAGCCGTCTCCGTCGCCACCGCGCTCGGCGTCACCGCCGCCTACCTGCCCGACGGCGGCGACCTCCTCGGCCGCCTCCCCGGTCAACTCCTCGGCGTCGTCCGCAAGGACGACCCGGCGGACGCGGCCCGGCTGCTCGGCTACTGGGACGGCCCGGTCCGCCGCCGCGCCGAACAGGGCGCCGCCACCTGGCGCACCCTGTGGGACCTCCGCTCGGCGCTGGAGGCCTGACGATGACGAGCAGCGCGGTGAAGCCCACCCCGGACGGCCCCCTCGGGGCCGGCGCACGACCTGCCACCGACCTCGACGTCCGCGCCGAGGCCGACCGGCTGGCCGGCTCCGGCACCGACCGTCCCGGGCCCTACCTGATCGGCGTGCGTCACCACGCGCCGTCCCTCAGCGCGGTCCTCCCCGCGCTGCTCGACGCCGCCCGTCCCGAGGCGGTCCTGGTCGAACTGCCCGCCGAGTTCCAGCCCTGGCTCGACCGGCTCGCCGACGAGGCCACCGAGGCCCCGGTCGCCCTCGCCGCCGCCCCGGCCGGCCCGGACGACTCCGGCCGGCTCGCCTTCTACCCCTTCGCCGACTTCTCCCCGGAGCTCGTCGCCCTGCGCTGGGCCCGGCGCAACGGCGTCGAGACCATCGCCTGCGACCTCCCGCTCGCCCACCGCACCGGCCCCGGCGGCCCCAGCGGCCCCAGCGGCCCCGGCGGCCCGGGCGGTGCGGGCGGCGCGGACGGTGCCGCCGGCGCGCGCGACCGCCGTCAGGGCGAGGGCCCGGGGGCTCCGGGCGTGGCGGACGCCCTGCGCCACCGCCTCACCGGCCGCGACTCCGACGAGGACCTCTGGGACCGCCTGGTCGAGACCGCCGCCCCCGGCTCCACCCCGGACGCCGTCCGGCGCGCCGCCCTCCTGGTCGGCTGGGCGCTGCGGCACGACGCCGAGACCGGCCCCGGAGTCGACCCGTACGACCTGCGCCGCGAGGCCTGGATGCGCGCCCGCATCCGGGCCGCCTCGGCCGACGGACGCCGGGTCGCCGCGGTCGTCGGCTCCTTCCACGCCCCCGCCCTGCTGGACGGTCCGATCGCCCCCGAGGCGTCGCTCGGCCCCGAGGACGCCGGGCACGTGCTCTCGCTGATCCCGTACACCTACCCGCTGCTCGACGCCCGCTCCGGCTACCCCGCCGGCATCCGCGACCCGGAGTGGCAGCACACCGTCCTCGACGCCGGCGGCGACCCGGAGCGCCTCAGCGAGGCGCTCACCGCCACCGCCGTCCGGATCTGCGCCGCCCTGCGCACCCAGGACCACCCCTCCGGCCCGGCCGACGCCCGCGAGATCGTCCGCCTCACCGGCGACCTCGCCAGGCTGCGCGGCCACGCCGCCCCCGGCCGCGGCGAACTCGTCGAAGCCGTCCAGACCGTCCTCGCCCAGGGCGAACCCCTCGGCCGCGGACGGGCCGTGGCCCGCGCCCTGGAACAGGTCCTGGTCGGCACCCGCACCGGGCGCCCCACCCCCGCCGCCCCGCGCAGCGGACTCGCCCCCGCCGTCGAGACCCTGCTCGCCGAGCTCGGCCTGCCCGCGCCCACCGACCCGGGCCCGCGCGAACTGCGCCTCGACCCGCTGCGCAGCCCCCTGGACCGCCGCCGCGAGGTCCTCCTCCACCGGCTCACGGCCTGCGGCGTCCCCTACGCCGAGCCCCTCGCCACCACCGGCCCGGGCGGCACCGAAACCCTCGGTACCCGCTGGCGCCTGCACTGGACCCCGGCCGTCGCCGCCATGCTCACCGTCGCCGGCACCCGAGGTGTCACCCCGGCCCAAGCCGCCGAGGGCACCCTCCGCACCCGCCTCGGCGACGACCCCACCCCCCGCGAGATCATCGACGGCCTCACCGTCGCCGCCTCCTGCGCCCTCCCCGATCTCACCGCGCTCCGCCTCACCCAGCTCACCGCCGTCCTCCCCACCACCGCCACCCTCCCCGACCTCCTCGACGCCCTCACCCTCCTCGACCGCCTCACCGCCGGCCACTTCCCCGGTCTCACCGGGGGTACGGCGCCCTCCACCGAGCCGACGGCCGTCTCCGGCCGGGCAGACCCAACACCCCGGTCCGGCAGTGTCGTTGTCGAAGAGCGCCCCGCCGCCCCCCTCCACGCCGCCGTGGAGCTGCTGACCGCCGCCGCGGTGCGGCAGGTGGAGGGGTTGGGCGGGTCGGACGATCCGGCGGATGCGCGGGCACTGGTGGAGCTGGCCCGGCGGGCGGATCGGCTGGGCGGGGTGCGGCTCGCGCACGTGCTGGGCGAACTCGCGGAGCGGGGCAGCCCGTTGGTGCGGGGTGCGGCCGGGGCGGTGCGGGTGCTGCTCGGGCAGGAACCGGCCGGGGTGTTCGGTGGCCGGGCCGCGTCCTGGGTGGACGGGGCGACCGACGTACGGGCGCGGCAGTCGCTCGGGCGGGCGCTGGTCGGGTTGTTGACCGCCGCCGAGGGGCTGTTCGACAGCGCGCCCGAGGCGCTCGAACCGGTGCTGGAGCGCGTGACGTCACTGTCCGACACCGCCTTCCTGGACCGGCTGGCCGCGCTGCGCGGCGGTTTCGACACGCTGAGCCCGGCCGCCCGTGACCGGCTGCTGGCCCTGGTCGAGGAGCGGCTAGGTACCCGCCTCGCCGCCCTGCCGGAGGCTACCGACCCCGCCGTGGTGGCGAGCTGGGTCCGCGCGGACCTGGCCGCCCGCGCGGTCCTCGCCCGTCGGGGGCTGGCGCCACAGGCACCCGCGGACCAGACCCCCACCCCCCAACCAGCGCCCGCACCCACACCCATGCCAACGCCCACGCCCATACCCGCACTCACGGCCCAGCCCCTGGGCACCGGCCCCCACACCCTCACCCCCGCCGAGCGCTGGCGCCTCCTGCTGGGCCGCCCCGGCACCGCCGGCCTGTCCGGCCGCAGCGCCCGACTCGCCACCGCGCTCGACGAGTTGTACGGCAGCGGGCACGGCGAGGGTTCCGGCCCGGGCCTCGGTGACCGGGGCGGTCGCGAGGCGCCCTTCCCCGGGGTGCGCGAATGGGCCGAGGAACTGGAGGCGCTGTTCGGCCCCGGCCTGCGGGAGGAGGTGCTCGCGGCCGCCGTCGCCCACGGCCGCACGGACGTCCTGGAGGCGATCGACCCGTCCGCCGTCCGCCCGTCCGTCGACCTGCTGCGGACGGTGCTGGACCACGCGGGAGGCCTGCCCGAGGCCCGGGTGGCGCGGCTGCGCCCTCTGGTCCGGCGGCTGGTGGACGAGTTGAGCCGAGAGCTGGCGACCGCCCTGCGCCCGGCGCTGACCGGGATCAGCGTGCCGCGCCCCTCCCGGCGTCCGGGCGGCGGGCTGGACCTGCACCGGACCATCCGGGCCAACCTCGCCACCGCCCGTCCCGCCCCGGACGGCTCCGGCACGCTGATCGTGCCGGAGCGCCCGGTGTTCCGGACCAGGGCGCGGCAGGCCCACGACTGGCGGCTGATCCTGGTGGTGGACGTGTCGGGGTCGATGGAGGCGTCCACGGTCTGGGCGGCGCTCACCGCCTCGATCCTGGCCGGGGTGCCTTCGCTGAGCACCCACTTCGTCGCCTTCTCCACCGAGGTCCTCGACCTGACGGAGCGGGTGACGGATCCGCTGAGCCTGCTGCTGGAGGTGCGGGTCGGCGGCGGTACCAGCATCGCCACCGGGTTGCGCTACGCGCGCGAGCTGGTGACGGTGCCGTCGAGGACGCTGGTCGTGGTGGTCAGCGACTTCGAGGAGGGCGGCCCGGTCAACGGGCTGCTCGCCCAGACCCGGGCACTGGTGGACTCCGGCGTGCACCTGCTCGGCTGCGCGGCACTGGACGACACCGGGACGGCCCGGTACTCGAAGGCGGTCGCGGAGCAACTGGTCGCGGCCGGCATGCCCGTGGCGGCGCTGAGCCCGCTGGAACTGGCCCGCTGGGTGGGGGAGAAGGTGCGATGAACGCGACGACGCAGGAGAACGGCTGGCCGGGCGTCCGGCCCGAGGTGGTCGCCGAGGTGGTGTCCGGCCTGAGCGCCCGGCTGCAGAAACGGCTGGACGGCGCGGCGGCGAAGCTGGCGCAGCGGCCGCTGTCCCGGGAGGGCGACGAGTGGCGGGTGCAGGTGGACGAGGAGGCCCTGCTCGTCCTGCACGCCCCGGGCGGGGTCGTCGCCGACCCGGCCGGCGTCCGGTGCGGCTGCCTGCTGGCCCCGGCCTGCGTCCACCGGGCCGCAGCCGTCACCCTCTGCCCTCTGGCGGAGCCGACCGAGGCCGACCTCGACTCCTCGGACGCCCCCGAAGCCGGGCCCCCCGAGGCCGGGGCCGCCGAGGCCGGGGCCGCCGAGGCCGGGGCCGCCGAAGCCGCGGCCGCCGGAGCCACGGCACCCGAGGGGCCGCCAGAACCGGATTCGGCCTCCCGACCCGAACCCGCCGCCCTCACCCCGCCCGAACTCGCCGCCGCCCGGCACCTCCACCGGGCCGCCTGCTCCCTGCTGGCCGCCGGGATCAGCGGTGCGGGCGCCGTCTCCCAGGCCGAACTGCTGCGCGCCGCGCACCGGGCGCGCGTGGCCGGGCTGTACCGTCCGGCCGCTGCGGCGATCACGGTGGTGACCAGGCTGCGCGCGGCACGTTCCGGCGCGCCCGACCACCGGCTGGCGGACCTGGTGTCGGCCCTGCGCGAGCTGCTCGGTCTCACCGTGGCCCTGAGCACGCCCCTCGACGCCCCCGACCCCACCCCGCTCCCCGCGCTCCGCGGCACCGCCCGCCAGGCCTACGCCGAGGAAGGCGGCCTGCGGCTGTACGGGTTGTTCGCCGAGCCGGTGCTCACCGCGACCCACGCGGGCGCGGTGACCTGGGCGGTGGAGGCCGGAGGCCGGCTCAGCACGGTCGCCGAGGTGACCCCGCACGGTGACGCCGCGACCGCCGCCCCGCTGGCCGTCGGGGCGGGCAACCGTACGGTGCGGCTGGGGGACACCGCGCTCAGCCACCGCGAGTTCAGCCGCGCCGGGCTGGCCGTCCAGGGCGCGACGCGGTCGGCCACCGGACGGCTGGGCGCCGGAGCCTCGGTACGGGCGGTCCGCGCGGCCGGGGCGGACTGGACGGCGGAGCCGGTGGCCCGGCTGTGGTCCGAGCCGCCCGCCACGCAGGTGGCGCGAGCCCTCGCGGCGCAGGAACTGCCCTACGAGAGCCGCCCGGCCGGGAGCGACCTGCTGTTCCTGGACGTCACCCTTCTCGGCACCGCCCCGACCGGCCCCGGCGGAGCGCCCCAGCTGCTCGCCCGCGCCGCCGGGAGTGACCTGGTGATCGCGCTGCGCCCGGGGCACGAGCACCCCGACCTGGCCTTCCGGGCCAACCTCGCCCTGCTCGCCACCGCCCCCGGCCTGCGGCTCCGGCTGATCGGCCGCCTGGAGCGGGCCGACCGACCGCAGCTGCGCCTGCTCGCGCTCGGCACACCCCCGGACGCCTCCGACCAGCCCGCCTCCGACCAGCCCGGGTCCGTGCACCTGGCCCTCGCCGCCGACCGGGCCGGCCGGGCCAACCTCGGCCTGGAGCGCCTGCAGACGGCCGACCTCCGATCCACCGGCACCCAGCCCACCGGCATCCAGCCCACCCACACCCCGGCCGATCACCCGGCAGGGTCCCCGTCCCAGCTCCCCACCGCACCCCCGGACGGCCCGCCCGTGCACGTGCTCGGCCGCCGGGTGGAGCAGACGGTGACCACCGGCAGGTCCGCCCTCGCCCCGAGCGCGGCCACGGCGGCGGCCGACCGGAGCCTGCTGCGCGCCGCAGGGCTGGCCACCGCCGCCCAGCTCCTGGACGGTCTGCGGGCGGCCGCGGTGGACCAGGGGCGGGACGTGTTCGGCCGGGTCGTTGCGGATGACCACGACGCCTTCGCCACGGCCTGGCTGGCCGCCGCGGACTACACGGAGGCGCTGGCCACCGCGCTCTGCTCGGCCGCGTGGGGAGCCGACGGAACCGCGATCGAGGAGGCCCGGCAGACCGCACACCTGTAGGAGAAGCCGACAGGACAGCGCCGTGCCCATGTCCGCCCGTCCAGCGGCTCGTTGACGCTGCGTGATCAGTGATCACCTACCGGCGCATCCGAGCCTTGTGCCGGCCCCTCCATCCAGGTCGAAGTATTTGCAGAGACCGGTTATCGGCGCCAACTGGCATACTTGTGGGAGAGGAGACACCACAGGGCACACGGAGCAGGGTGAAGGGAAGGCGAGCCATGTCCATCCGCGACGACGCGGCCGAGGTTCGGGCCAGTGGCTGGCGGACGCTCGCCGCACTGCACGGGTTGATCGATGCCGCGCTGGAGAAGGCGCTCCAGGCGGAGCACAGGCTCTCGGTGGTCGAGTACACGGTGCTGGAGGCGCTCTCCCGGCAGGACGGCTGGCACATGCGGATGCAGCAGCTGGCCCGCGCGGCAGCGCTGAGCAGCAGCGCGACCACCCGGCTGGTCAGCCGCCTGGAGGACCGCGGCCTGCTGGGCCGCTACCTCTGCGCGGACGACCGGCGCGGCATCTACACCGAGCTGACGCCGGAGGGCCGCGCCCTGCTGGAGGCCGCCCGTCCGGTGCACGACGCCACCCTGGAGGCGACCCTGACCCAGGCCGCCGAACTCCCCGAGCTGGCCCCGCTGGTGGACGCGCTCGCCGAACTCACCCCGGCCAAGTCCTAGCCAGAGCCCGTCCGCCGGGTCACTGCCGCCGGGTCGGCGCGGCCCTCACCGCCGTCCGGCGGCCAGCGCGTCCCGGTGCACCCGGTCGAGCAGGGCGAGCAGCAGTTCCTTGCTGGACGCCCGCTCCCGGACGTCGCACAGCACCACCGGCACCTCCGGCCCGAGGTCGAGGGCGCGGCGCACGTCCTCCGGGGTGGCTTCGCGGCGGCCGTGGAAGCAGTTGACCCCGATGGCGAACGGGATGCCGCGCTGCTCGAAGAAGTCCACGGCGGCGAAGCTGGATTCGAGCCGCCGGGTGTCCGCGAGGACGATCGCGCCGAGGGCGCCGAGCGCGAGGTCGTCCCACATGAACCAGAACCGGAACTGCCCCGGCGTGCCGAAGAGGTAGAGCACCAGGTCCTCGCGGACGGTGATCCGGCCGAAGTCCATCGCCACCGTGGTGGTGGACTTGTCCTGGACGCCTTCGAGGCTGTCGACCCCGATGCTGGCTCGGGTCATCCGCTCCTCGGTCTGCAGCGGTTCGATCTCGCTGACCGAGCCGACCATGGTGGTCTTCCCGACGCCGAAGCCGCCGGCGACGAGGATCTTGACCGCGCCCGGCACCAGGCTCTGCGTCGTCAATTCGGGTCTCCTGGAAGGGAACTCGGAGTTTCGAGGAGGGGAGGGGAGAGGGGCGAGGGGAGGGCGGATCCGGGCCGTCGCCGTCCGTCAGAGCCGGCGGACGCCCTCGATCACCGCCTGGATCAGCGAGATGTCCGGCGCCTCGGCGAGCTGGACCGGGGCCCGGGTGAGGATCAGCCGGGCCTCCGCCAGGTCGTCCAGCAGCACCTTGACCACGCTCACCGGCAGGTCCATGGTGGCCGCGATCTCGGCGACGGCCAGCGGGCGTTCGCGGCACATGTCGAGGATCGCGGCCGGTTCGGGGGCTAACCGGCTGGTGTCGGTGCGCGGGTCGGCGGTGACCACCAGGGTGATCAGCGCGAACCCGTCACGGACCGGGCCGGTGCGCCCGTTGGTGATCGCGTAGGGGCGGACCAGGTGGCCGGCGTCCTTGTCGTAGAACCAGCCCTCGTCGGCGTCGGCGATGGTCACGCACCGCCACCCGTGCCGACCTGGCCCGCGTCGATGCGCGGCGCCGCGGTGAGGTACTGGCCGACCTGCTTGACCAGCATGTTGATCTCGTAGGCCATCAGCCCGGCGTCCACCTGCTCGCTGGTGAGCACGGCGAGCCGGGCGCCCTGCCCGGCGGTGGTGACGAACAGGAACAGCTGGTCCATCTCGACGACGGTCTGGCGCACCCGCCCGCCGTTGAAGCGGTGCCCGGCGCCGCGGGCCAGGCTCTGCAGGCCGGAGGCGACGGCGGACAGGTGCTCGGCGTCGGCCCGGTCGAGGCCCTGGGACATGCCGACCAGCAGGCCGTCCTCGGAGAGGACGATGGCGTGGCGGGTCTCGGGTACCCGCGCCACCAGCTGGTCCAGCAGCCAGTTGAGGTCGCGCTGGGTGTCGGTCTGCTGCTGCGTCATCACTGCTGTTCCTTGGCTTCCTGAACGGCGGAGGCTTCCGCGGCTTCCTCGGGGGCGGAGGCCGCGGCCGGGTTGGGGGCGGTGGCGGGCGCGTCCGGTGCGGACCCGGCCGCGCGGGCGCTCCGGGTGCCGCGCTGGATGGCGGCCATGGTGGCGCGGGACCGCGCCGGCGAGGGGTCCTCGGCCTCACCGAACCGCGGACCGGCCGGGGCGGCGGACGGCGACGGCGGCGGGGCCGGCACGGCCGACGGCGGGATCATGCCGCTGGGCGCGTGGGCCTCGCGGAGCTGCTCGGCGAGGCTGGCGTTGCGGACCCGCTGCGGCAGGACCCGCGGGGTGCGCAGCTCGCCGTCCGGGCCGTGCTCCACGTGGTCCTCCTGCGGGCGTTCGTGGGTGGGCGTCGACCGGTCGGCGGGAACCCCGTCGAACCCGGCCCCGGAGTCCGCGAGCGGCCCGGTCGCGTCGCGGTGGGCGCCGGCGTCACCGTGGGCGCCGGCGTCACCGGCGTCACCCGCGGGCCCGGCTGTCGGCCCCGGCGCGACTCCCGATGCCACTCCCGGTGCCCTTACCGATGCGAGCCCGGCGACGAGCTCCGCCGACGGGTCGGTCGGCAGGTCGTACGGACGCGGCAGCGTGGGCCGGGGGACCACCACGGCGCCGGGCAGTCCGGGGATCTCGGCGCCGACCGGCAGTCCGGCGTTCTCGGGGGCGGCCCCGCCGACCACGCCGTCCTGCCGCCCGAACAGCTCACCGGTGGCCACTCCGCCGCCGTGCTCACCGGAGGCCGGGGACGCGGGCACCGCGCCGTCAGCAGCCCCACCGTCAGCGGCCGTGGCCGCATCGGTGCCGGCCACAGCCCCCGCCGGATCCCCCGGACCGGCCGGTCCGGCGCCGAGCAGCCCACTGAGCACTCCCGCCAGCGCGCCCGACAGCTCCCCGTCGATCTCGCCCGGGTCGCCGTCCGACGGCCGCGGCTCGGGCGCCGGGGTCCGGGTGACCCGGGCGCCGGACGGCAGCCCGGGCACCGCGGCCGGCTGTTCGGCCTGCTCCAGCAGCATCGAGGGCACCAGCACCACGGCCCGGGTGCCGCCGTACGGCGAGGGCCGCAGGGTGACCTGGATGTCGTGCCGGGCGGCCAGCCGCGCGACCACGAAGAGGCCGAGCCGCAGGTCGTCCCCGAGCGCGGAGACGTCCAGCTCGGGCGGGTTGGCCAGGTACTCGTTGAGCCGCTCGTACTCCTCCTCGGTCATGCCGAGGCCGCGGTCCTCCACCTCGACGGCCAGGCCCTTGGGGACCTCCTGCGCGGAGACCTGCACCTGGGTGTACGGCGGGGAGAAGGTGGTGCCGTTCTCGATCAGCTCGGCGACCAGGTGGATCACGTCGGCGACGGCCTGTCCGCTGAGCGAGGCGCGCGGCACGCCCTGGACGACGACCCGGGCGTAGTTCTCGGTCTCGGAGACGGCGCTGCGCAGCACGTTGACCACGGGCACGGCGTTGCGCCAGCGCCGGGCGGGCAGCGCGCCGCCGAGGATGACCAGGTTCTCGGCGTTGCGCCGCATCCGGGTGGCCAGGTGGTCGACCGCGAACAGTTCGCGCAGCAGCTCTGGTTCCTCGTGCTCGCGCTCCAGCGCGTCGAGCATGCTGATCTGCCGGTGGATCAGGATCTGGGTGCGGCGGGCGATGTTGAGGAAGACCTTCTTGGTCCCCTCACGGCCCTGGGCCTGGTGGACGATGGCGGCGACGGCGGCCTGCCGGACGGCGGCCAGCCCGTCGGAGGTCTGCTGGACCTCGTCGCCGACCCGCCGCGACGGCGTCCAGGTGGGCGGGGTGGGCACCGGCTCCCCGGCGCGCAGCCGCCCGACGACGTCGGGGATCTCCTGCTGGGCGAGGGCGAGGGTGTCGCTGCGCAGCCCGCCCAGCCGGGCGGACAGCGTCCGGGCGACCCGGATGCCCCGGATCAGGCTGATCAGCAGCACCACCGCGACGACGGCGGTGCCGGCCACCAGCGCGGTGCGGTTCCCGGCGTCGCGCAGCAGGTAGGCGGCGTAGCCCCAGGCGGCGGCGAGGCCCAGGCTGGGGACCAGCACGAGGGCGAGGAGCGAGCCGCGGAGGGAGCCGGACCGGCCGGCGCGGTGGCCCGTGCGGGGGGCCGATATGCCTGGCATCTGATTCCTTGTTGCAGGGCCGAGTTGCAGGCCGGGTCTCGGGTCCGAACGGCGGATCGGCCCGAGCGGCCCGGACGGGCTTCAGGGCGCCGGGGCCGGGGGTCGCCGGACGCGGTGACGCGGTGTCACCGTCCGGGCGCGGTGGTGCAGCACGGCCGCCGACGGCAGGAAACCTATCAGTCCCGGGTGGCCTCATCGCAACATCAACTGACGATATGTGAGCGACCGATGGCAGTGCCGACCGGCCGCGACCGGAGTGTTCGTCGACGGAA
Source organism: Kitasatospora sp. NPDC101108 (assembly GCF_055584725.1). Taxonomy (NCBI): domain Bacteria; kingdom Bacillati; phylum Actinomycetota; class Actinomycetes; order Kitasatosporales; family Streptomycetaceae; genus Kitasatospora; species Kitasatospora sp. NPDC101108. Next base: position 251,124 of record NZ_JBVJLM010000006.1, on the reverse strand, counting down.
CGCCGCAGGTCGGCGCGGGTGCCGCCAAGCGGAGACGGCTCCTCGGGAGGCCGGGCGGGCCTCCCGAGGAGCCGTCAGGAACAGGTCAACCGTCACCGCGCCGGGGATTCGCCACCGTCCGGGCGGCGGTTCCTCCGGTGGATCAGCTCGCCGCGGAGAGCGGCACCACCCGGCCGTACCGCTCGTGCCGCCCGTCCGCCGGGGAGGCCACCGAGGTCGCAGAGGCCGCAGGGGCCGCGGAGGCCGCGGGGCTCACGAAGCCGGTGGGGACCGCGGACGCCGAGGCGGCCTCGGCCTCCAGCTGGTTGAGCTCGGTCCATGCCCAGCTCGCCAGGTCGGACAGCTCGGCCGACCACTGCTTGCCGTACGTGCCCGCCGCCACCTGTCCCAGCCGCAGCTTCTGCACGTCCGAGGTGCCGGCCGGGGCGTAGATGTGGGTGGCGTCCCGCAGGTAGCGGATGACGTTGTGCTCCTCCTGGGTGCCGCGCGCGGCGAAGATCTCCATCGCCTGGCGCGCCGAGTCCATCGCGTACTCGGTGTTGATGAGCTTGGCGTTCATCAGCTCGGCGTCGCAGGCCTTGCCGTGGTCGAGCAGGTGCGAGGCGTGGTAGGCGGCCAGCTTGGCCGTCATCAGCCGGGACTGCATCTCGCCGAGCTTCAGCGCGATGCTGTTCAGCTGGCTGATCGGCCTGCCGTAGAGCGCCCGCTCCTCGGCGTAGCGCACGGTGTCCTCCACCACGGCGACGTGGATGCCGAGCGCGACGGCGCCGAGGTTGAGCCGCCCGTACAGGGTGGAGGAGGAGTACGCGACGTCGAGGCCCTGGCCCTCCTCGGCGAGCCGGTTGCCGACCGGGATCCGGCAGTCCTCGAAGACGAGCTCGCCGAAGCTGAAGCCGTGGAGGCCGCCCTGGGTGCCGATCGCGCCGGCGCGGAAGCCGGGCCGGTCGCTCTCGACCAGGAAGGCGGACAGGCCCTTGCTGCCCGTGTCGGTGCGGAAGACCACCCCGTGGACATCGCCGATGTGCGAGTTGCCGACGAACACCTTTCGGCCGTTGAGTACGTACTCGTCGCCCTCGCGGCGGGCGGTGCCGGCCATGCCGAGCACATGGCCGCCGGACTCCGGCTCGGTGACCGCGATCGTCGGCAGGGATTCGCCGGACGCGAACTTCGGCAGCCAGGCGCGCCGCTGGGCGTCCGAGCCGAAGTGGATGACCTTGGCGACGCCGAGCTGCGAGGCCTGCGCCATCGCGCCCATCGCGCCGCTGACCCGCGCCAGCTCCTCCACGATGATGGTCTTGGCCAGGTGCCCCAGGCCCAGGCCACCGAACTCGCGCGGGATCGTGACGCCGATCCAGCCGCGGCGGGCGATCTCCCGTGAGAGCTCGAACTCGACCTCCCGGTCGGCCTCCATTCTGGCCACCTGAGGACGCACCTCCTTCTCCGCGAACTCACGGACCTCCGCCCGGAGGCTCTCGTGTCGCTCGTCGGTGAAGTAGTCCATCGCCATGCTTGGTCCTCTCGTTCCGGTGGGTGTCGTGCCTCCGTTCACGCCGTAGATGCCGCTCCGGCCGCGCCCCCTGCGAGATGAGGGTGGGGGTGTGGAGGTGTGGCGGCGCCGATCGCGTCGAAAGCCATCGGTGCATGCGGACCTTGGACCGGTGCCTCCCGTGGGGCTGGGAAACTACCGTCCGTGTCTTCGGCAGGGCTCATTGTCATATGTGCACATGGACTCCACACATAGTGGATCTTGAATTGGCGGGATTCGGCCCGTCAAGTCGGCGACTGGTTTCACCACCGTGCCGGATGGGGATAGACCGTGCCCCGCTCCGGCGGTGTGCCGCGGGGCCGCTCACATGCCGCTTTGACTGTTCATCAGCAAGGGCGGCGATCGGTCCCGATAGCACCGTGGCGCCCGGATGTCTGATTACATGTGCGCCATGACTGATGTGATGAGCACTCAAGGCCAGTTCCCGGGTGCTGCCGGGGAATCCGAGCGGACCCGCAGGCTGCGCAGCCTGGGTCTCAACGAACCCTCCGCGGACGAGGCCTTCGACCGCTTCGCCCACCTGGCAGCCAGCATCACCCGCGCTCCCATCGCGATGGTCAACTTCATCAACGACGAGCGCCAGATGTTCCGGGGGCTCTACATTCCGCCAAACTCGGCCGAGGTCGCGGCCGAAGAAGGCGCCTCCTGGGCGGATCGGGGCATCGCCTTCGACCTTCCCACCCGGCAGATGCCGATGAGCCACGGCTTCTGCCCGCACGTCGTCGCCCAGCGCTCACCCCTCGCGCTGGACGACATCCTCGCCTACCCCCGCTTCGCCGGGAACCCCGTCGTGGACGAATTGGGCGTCCGGGCCTACCTCGGAGCGCCCCTCGTCGACGACACCAACACCGTCATCGGCACCGTCTGCGTCCTCGACCGGGAACCCCGGCAGTGGGGGCGCGAGCGCCTGCGCGACATCCAGCACCTCGCCGAGGCGCTGCTCTCCGAGATCCGGCTGCGCGACAACCTGCTCGCCCAGCAGCAGGAGATGTTCGCGGCCTTCGACGGCTCCCCGTTCCCCATCATGCTGACCGACGGCCCCGGCCAGGAGATCCGCTACGCCAACGCCCAGCACGCCGACACCTTCGGCGCCCCGGTGGCGTACGGATCGATCGGCACCGCCTACCCGCAGCTCGGCGCGGCCGGCCTCCAGCAGGCCGTCTCGGAGGCGTACCACACCGGCCGCGCCACCGTCCTCAACGACGTCCGGGTCCAGTCCGGCCGCCCCGAGGCGCAGCGCATCCAGCAGATCTTCAGCTTCACCTGCACCCCGCTGCGGGTCGCGCGCACCGGCCAGGTCAACGGCGTCCTCACCGTCGGCATGGACGTCACCGCCCAGTCCCGCACCGAGGAGGAGCTCGGCACGCTGGCCGCGCTGCTGGTCGACCGGCTCCAGCAGAGCGGCGCCGCCACCTCGACCGGCCGGCCGGGCGTCGCCGGCGGGTCCGGACTCGTCCTGCCGAGCTGAGCGGCCTACCGTCGCCCGTGCGCGGCAGCGCGGCCCGCGGGGGCACCAGCCGTCCGCACCGTCCGTACCCGCAGTTCCGTCCGTTCCGTCCCCACCGTCACCACCGTCCGTACTGTCCGTGCCGTCCACCACCGTGGCGGGGCGCCTCTCACCCCCGAGGAGAGGCTCCCCGCCACTCTGTCGTCCGGGCCCGCACCCGCCGCCTGTCGTGCCCGCACCCGCCGCCCGTCGTGCCCGCACCCGCCGCCCCTCGTGCCCGCACCCGCCGCCCGGGCCGAGCGGGTGAACCGTCCGCCGACCCCGCCCCGGCCGGGCCCCGCAGCCGCCCGCCGATGGTAGGCATGGGCCGCATGGACTGGATGGACTGGTTCGCCGCCCCCGACTACTGGCTGAGCCGACTGCTCGTCCAACGCCTGCTCGCCGGCCTCTATCTCATCGGATTCCTGGCGGCCGCCGCGCAGTTCCGCCCCCTCATCGGCACCGACGGCATGCTGCCGGTGCCCCGCTTCACCGCCCGGGTGCCCTTCCGCCAGTCACCCGGGATCTTCCACCTCCACTACAGCGACCGCTTCTTCGCCGCCGTCGCCTGGAGCGGCGCCGCGCTGTCCGCCGCCGTCGCGGCCGGGCTCGCGGACGCCGTCCCGCTCTGGGCCTCGATCCTGCTCTGGGCGGCGCTCTGGCTGCTCTACCTCTCCATCGTCAACGTCGGACAGACCTGGTACTCCTTCGGCTGGGAGTCGCTGCTGCTCGAAGCGGGCTCCCTGGCCGTCTTCCTCGGCAACGCCGACACCGCACCGCCCACCCCCGTGCTCTGGCTGATGCGCTGGCTGGTCTTCCGGGTCGAGTTCGGCGCCGGACTGATCAAACTGCGCGGCGACAGCTGCTGGCGCGACCTGACCTGCCTGCGGTACCACCACGAGACCCAGCCCATGCCCGGACCGCTCAGCTGGTTCTTCCACCACCTGCCCGACCCGCTGCACCGGGTCGAGGCGGCGGCCAACCACCTCGTCCAACTCGTCGTCCCGGTCGGCCTGCTGCTCCCGCAGCCGGTCGCGACCTACGCGGCCTGCGCCGTCGTCGCCACCCAGCTGTGGCTGATCGCCTCCGGCAACTTCGCTTGGCTCAACTGGCTGACCGTCGCCCTCGCCCTCGCCGCCGTCGAACCGTCCCGCCTCGGACTGCCACGCCACGCCCACGACCTCCCCGGCGCCCCCGTCTGGTACCAGGCACTCGTGGCCGCCGTGACCGCGGCCGTCCTGGTGCTCAGCTACTGGCCGGTACGGAACATGCTCTCGCGCGGCCAGGTGATGAACCGCTCCTTCAACCGGCTGCACCTCGTCAACACCTACGGCGCCTTCGGCAGCGTCAACCGCCTCCGCCAGGAGGTCGTGGTCGAGGGCACCGACGAAGCCGTCCTCACCCCGCACACCGTCTGGCGCGAGTACGGCTTCAAGGGCAAGCCCGGCGACGTGCGCCGCCTCCCGCGCCAGTACGCCCCCTACCACCTGCGGCTGGACTGGCTGATGTGGTTCGCCGGCATCTCCCCGGCCTACGCCCGCCCCTGGTTCCTGCCCTTCGTCGCCCGCCTGCTGACGGGCGACCGGGCGACCCTGCGGCTGCTGCGCCACAACCCCTTCCCCGACGCCCCACCGACCCACGTCCGGGCGACCCTCTATCTCTACCGGTTCACCGGATGGCGCGAACTGCGGGAAACCGGCGCGTGGTGGCACCGCACCGCGCTCCACGAGTACCTCGCGCCGGTCGACCTGCCCACCCTCGGACGGGCCGGCTTCCGTCCGCCGCTCGGCCGCCCGGCCCGCGGCGTCCGCGACGTCCCGCTGGACCGGCTGCGGCGCCCGCGCCCGCGCCCGCGCCGGGCGGAGCGGCCCGGCGAGCGGTCGGGTCGACCGACCGACCAGCTGGCCGACCGGCCGTCCGACCACCCGTACGGACCAGGGCCGGACCACCCGGGCGGACCTCCCGGGTAGCGGCCAGGCGGGCGGTATGGCACACGACACCGGCCCGTCCGGCGGTGGGTGCGTGCAAGGCTCGAACGGGCACCCGTATTCTGGGCCTCCACAACCGGCAGCCCGCCCGCGTGCCCCCGTGTCCCGCCCCAGGGGCACCCCGCGCAACCGGTCCGCCGCCCCCTCGCCGCCAGCCCCGCCGTCGTCGCCCAGAACCGGACCTCACATGACAGTGCTTCACTCGCGCAACGCCGACGCAGCCGACCCGGCGGACGTCGCCGACGCCGCAGACGTCAAGGACCCCCAGGACGCCGCCGCGGAGCCCGACCTCCGCGAAGACCTCGGCCGCTACGCCGAACTCGGGGCCTTCACGCTCAGCGCCGACACCCACGCCTGGTACGCGGCCGTCGACACCGTCGCGACCCCGGAGGACGCCCGCGCCGCCTCCACTGCCCTCGCCGAACTGCGTGGCCGCGACCTGCAGCAGACCTGGGAAGCCGTCACCGCCCTGGCCGCCGAGGCCAAGCTGGACGAGCCCGACACCGTCGCCAAGGCCGCGCTGCTGGTCGAGATGCTCCAGCGCGTGCACCGCACCTCCGCCACCCTCAGCACCGCCGCGTACGACGCCGACCTCGTCGCCCTCGCCGCCGCCACCGCCGACAGCACCTGGCGCCGCGAGAACGGCGTCAAGCTGTCCTGGCTGCGCGGCCGCTCGCTGCGCAAGCAGGCCGCGGCCCTCGCCCACGACCGCAAGGTCCGCCGCGAGGACCTGCACGAGGCGCTCACCTCCGCCGAGATCGAGCGCCGCGCCTGGGCCGCCCTCGCCCCCGCCGGCAGCCTCCCGAGCGTGCCCGCCGACGGCGACCTCGTCGAGCGCACCGCCCAGGCCTTCGAACCGATCAACACCGGCCTGCGCGGCCTCGCCCGGCTGCTGCCCGACCACGACCTGGACGGCCTCGCCTTCGCCGAACTGGCCGAGCTGGTCGAGCGCCTCGCCGCCGACGAGGGCACCCTCTACCGCCTGCCCACCATCCGCAGCCTGCGCGCCACCCTTGAGGAGGCCGGCCTCGCCGACCTGCTCGCCGAACTCACCGCCGCCAAGGCCGACCGCCGCGCCGCCGAGGCCGCGTACGCGGCGCGCCAGGCGCTGGCGGGCGGGCAGCGGGACGGGCTGGCGGCGGAGCCGGTTGTCGGGGAGGCCGAGGCCGGGGTCGACGTCGATGTCGATGTCGATGTCGACGCGGACGCCGAGGCCGAAGCCGAAGCCGCTGCGCGTCAGGCGCTGGCCGGTGGGCAGCGGGACGGGCTGGCGGCGGAGCCGGCCGCCGAGGCCGCTGAGGCCGACACCGAGGAGCTGGTTGCCGAGTCGGCCGCTGACACCGAGGCCGACGCTGAGACCGAGGTCGAGAGCGGCGTCGAGACGTCGGACGCCGAGCTGACCGAGGGCGGTGCCGAGGGCGAGGCCGTTGAGGCGACGTCGGGCTCGGACGTCGACTCCGCCGAGACCGAGCCGGATTCGGTTGCGGTTGCGGCGGAGGAGGTGACGGAGGAAGCCCCGGCTGCCGTGGTGTCCCTCCCGGCACCCTCCCCGGCCGCCGACGACCTGGTCGCCGCCGCGACGGCCGCGCTGGCCGAGGCCGCAGCGGCGGACGAGTCGGTGGACGAGGCCGCCGAGGTCGAGGCCGAGGAGCCCGTCGCCGAGGTCGAGCTCGAAGCCGTGGCGGACGCCGAGGTTGAGGCCGAGGTCGAGGCCGAGACGGTGGCCGTCGAGGTTGAGGCCGCTGTGGAGGCCCCTGCCGTTGAGGTGGAGCCGGTGACCGAGGCGGAGACCGTCGAGGAGGCTCCGGTCGCCGAGGTCGAGGAGCCCGAGGTCGTCATCGTCACCGAGGAGCCCGCCGTCGAGGTGGAGACCGCCGCTGAGGTTGTCGAGGAGCCCGTCGCAGAGGCCGAGGCCACTGAGGCTCCCGCCGCCGAGGTCGAGGGCACCGTCACGGAGCCCGAAGCCGTTGAGGAGGCCCCCGTCGCCGAGGTAGAGGAGCCCGCCGCCGAGCCCGAGGTGGTCGTCGAGGCCGCCGTCGCCGAGCCGGAGCCCGTCGTCGAGGCCCCCGTCGCCGCCGAGGAGTCCGCCGTCACGGCCCCCGCCGTCGAGGAGCCCGTCACCGAGGCCCCCGCCGTCGAGGAGCCCGTCACCGAGGCGCCCGCCGTCGAGGCCGCCGGCCGTCCCGCGAAGCCGGACTTCACGCCCGGCCGCCCCGTGACCGCCTACTCCGCCGACGAACTGCTCGCCGTCGTCCGATGGATCGACGCCGACGGAACCGAGCGGAGCGACGAGGAGCTGCTCCGCGCGGCCATGAAGGAGCTGGGCTTCGCCCGTCTCGGCCCCCGGATCAAGGAGGCGCTGGGCGCCGCCGTCGCCGCCGCGCGCGGCTGACGCCGGCCGGCCGCCGTACGACGCAGGGCCCGGGACGCGAGTGCGTCCCGGGCCCTGCGTCATGCGGGGGCCGTAGCGGCCGCAACCGACAGAAGGACGAAGGGAAGAAAGGGGTCAGCCGGCTTTGTTCCACGGCTGGCCGGCCATCAGCGCCTTCACGTTGGAGACGTACTTCTGGTTCGGGATGTCCAGGCTGCCGACGACCTCGCCCGTGGTCGGGTCGGTGACGGCGTTGTAGTGCACGTTGCCGGCGCCCGCGTTGTACGCCGAGATGACCAGGTCGAGCAGCGGGGTCTTGCCGGTGGCCGGGTCGGGCGAGAGGTCGTACTTGCCGCCGAAGGAGGAGTCGCCGTAGTAGGCGACCAGCCAGTCGAGCAGCTGGGTACCGAGCTGGACGTTCCCGTTGAGCGTCTTGGGGTCGGAGTTGGTGCCGTACTTGCCGTTCATCCAGCTGACGGTGTTCTGCATGACCTGCATGGTGCCGATGCCGCCGTCGCAGGCGAGGATGCCGGACTGCCAGCCGCTCTCCTGCCAGGCGATGGCCTTGACCAGGTTGACCGGCAGCGGCGGGAGCTTGTCGGTGCCGCCCGAGCTGAGGGTGAGCACCCGGGACTGCCCGGCCGCCGCGGTGAGGGCCGCGCCGACGGTCGCCTTGGGCTCGTCGGGCTGGGGCTTGCTGGGCTGGCAGCCGCTCTGCAGCGGGGGCACGTGCGGGACGGGCGGCGCGGGCGGCGGCGGGAGGGCCACGGCGCCGGGCTTGGCGGTGGGGACCGGCGCGGGGATGGCGGGCTTCTCGACCGGCGGCTGGGTGGCGGGTGCGCCGGCCGCGTTGCCGCCGCCGCTCCTGGCGTTGCCACCCTGGGCGCCGGGCGTGGCCTTCGCTGACTTGCTCGGGCCGGCGCTCGGGCTGTGCGAGGCCCCGGCGGACGCCGAGCCGGTGGGCGTCGGGGTGGCGCTCGCGGACGGGCCGGCGCTCGCCGTCCCGCTGGGTGCGGCGTCGGCGGCCGTGAGCGTGGTGCTCACCGCCGCGTCCGGGTGCTTGTCGGCGCTCTGGGTACCGCATCCCGCCAGGACGGCGGTCGAGACGGCGACGGCGGAGGCCAGTACGGTCGTCCGCCGGGTGGTGCTCAACTTCATGGTTCGTCCCCCCACTTGCCCCCGGGAATCCGATGATCCCGGCGAGTGGCGGTCATCCTACGATGAGGCCCCTCCTCCCGGTGCGAACGGGTGGTCGACCGCCTGCCGGAGGACGGACGGAGCGGTCACCAGGGAGGGCCCGTACCAGGTCAGGTGCCGTCCGCTGACCAGCGCGACCGGGATGCCGGGGAACGCTTCCGGGCCGTCCTCGGCGGTGAAGCGGTACGGCTCGTCCGGCAGCACCACCAACTCCGGTCGGGTCGCCAGCAGTTCGGGCAGCGGCACGGCCGGGTAGCGCTCGGGGTGGTCGGCGTGGACGAGCCGCAGGCCGAGGCGGTGCAGCAGGTCCCCGGCGAAGGTGTCGCGGCCGAGCACCATCCAGGGGCGGCGCCAGATCGGCACGATGGCCCGCGGGCCGTCCGCCGCTGTTGGCTGTAGGCCCCCGGTGGCCGCCGCCGGCCGTACGCCCCCGGTGGCCGCCGTTGGCCGTACGCCCCCGGTGGCCGCGACCGGCCCTACGTCGTGCCAGGCGGCTTCCGCCCGGTCCAGCCAGGCCGGGCGCGGCAGTCGGCAGGCGACGGTGAGCAGCCGGTCCAGGGAGCGGAAGGCGCCGTCCAGGGTGCGGATGTCGGTGACCCACACCGGCACCCCGGCGGCCCGCAGCGCGTCCAGGTCGGGGCGGCGGTTCTCCTCGGCGTTGGCGATCACCAGGTCCGGGGCCAGCGCGAGGATCCCCGGGAGGTCCGGGTTCTTGGTGCCGCCGATCCGGACCACGGCAAGGTCGGCGGGGTGGCTGCACCAGTCGGTGGCGCCGACCAGCAGACCGGGTGCGGTGGCCGCGACGGCCTCGGTCAGCGAGGGCACCAGCGAGACCACCCGGCGCGGCGGGAGCGGACCGAGCGGTACCGGCAGGTCGAGGTCGTCGCGCGGGTCGGTGGGATCGGCCATCCGGCCACCCTATGCGTGCTCCGCCGGACGGGCCGTCCGAGGACCGTAAATCGCCGGGCGATCCGCGGGAACCCGGCGCGGACCCGGCCCGACTACCTGATCCGGGTCCGCAGCGCGGACCCCCGGCACGGTCATCCCACCAGGAGAGTTCTCATGCGCCCTCGCGTCGTCTGCGGCATCGCGGCCGCCGTCGCCCTGTTCGCCACGGCCTGCGGAAGCGGCGGCGGCAGCGCCTCCGTCGCCGTCCGGCCCGTACCGGCGGGAGGCTTCCCCGTCACGGTCACCGACTGCGCGGGCAAGGAGACGACCGTGGCCAAGGCCCCGGCCAGGATCGTCACCAGCAACGCGGCGAGCCTGGAGATGCTGCTCCAACTCGGTGCGGGCGACCGGGTGATCGGCACCGGCTTCCCGCCCGGCAAGGGCACCCTGTCGTCGGCGCTGGCCGAGCAGGGCGCCAAGGTGCCGGTGCTCGGGGACAAGGCGATTCCCAAGGAGAAGCTGCTCGGCTCCGGCGCCGACCTCTACGTCGACACCTTCGGCGCGATGCCGATGATGGGCGGCGGAGCCACCGGTCCCAGCGAGGCGGAGTTCGCGGCGGCCGGCATCCAGCACGTCTACCTCCTCTCCACCGCCTGCGCCGGCACCCCGAAGGCCCCCAAGGCGCCGCGCACCGACCTCGCCGGGATCGAGGAGGACATCCGCCGCCTCGGCGCCGTCACCGGCACCGCCGCCCGCGCCGAGGAACTCGTCACCGGGATGGAGAAGCGGGTCGGCGAGGTCCGCACCGCACTCGCCGGCGTCCCGGAGGACAAGCGGCCCGGCTACTTCGTCTTCGACTTCGACGCCGGGACCAAGCAGCCGGTCGCGGTCTGCGGCCGGCAGGTCGCCAACGCCGTCATCACCCAGGCCGGGGCCCGCAACGTGTTCGCCGACTGCGACGCCGACTTCAAGCCCGGCTCCTGGGAGGACGTCGTGGCCAAGAACCCGGACTGGATCCAGCTGGCCGTGCGCAACCGGGGCAGCGAGGAGGCCACCCGCAAGGCCTACGACGACGCCGAGGCCTTCCTGCGGGGCTTCCCGGCGACCCAGGGCCTGAAGGCCGTCCAGGAAGGACACTTCGTGCGGCTCGGCTCCGAGGTGACCACCATCGCGGGGGTGCGCAACGCCGACGCCGTCCGGCAGATCGCCGCCACCGTCCACCCCGACCTCGTCAAGAACGGCCAGTAGACGGTGACTTCGGCCCTTCGCGCCGGGCACGACCGGGAGACCGGCCGCCCGGCCCGCACCCTGCGGGCCGGGCCGCTGGCCACCGCGCTGGCCGTCGCCCTGCTGCTCGCGCTGACCGCCGCCGTCTCGCTCGGCCCGGTGGACCTCCCGCCCGGCGAGGTCTGGTCGGTGGTCGTCCACCACCTCACCGGCCGCGCGCCCGAACCCGGCACCCGCGACCTCATCGTCTGGCAACTACGCGTCCCACGGGCGCTGTTGGCGGCCGTCGTGGGTGCCGGACTCGGGCTGGTCGGCACCGCCGTCCAGGCCCTGGTCCGCAACCCGCTCGCCGACCCCTACCTGCTGGGCATCTCCTCCGGCGCCTCCCTCGGGGCGGTCGCCACCATCGTCCTCGGCACCGCCCTAGGCCTGGAACTCTCCTTCGGCAGCGCGCTCGGCCTCACCGTCTCCCTGGCGGCCTTCGCCGGAGCGCTGGCCGCCTTCTCCCTGGTCTGGCTGATGGCCCGGCGCGGCGGCGGCTTCTCGCCGCTGCGGCTCGTGCTGGCCGGCATCGGCATCGCCCAGTTCCTCGGCGGCATCACCAGCTACCTCGTCCTGCAGACCAGCGACGAGCAGCAGACCCGGGGAGTGCTGTTCTGGCTGATGGGCAGCCTCGGCGGCGCCGTCTGGGCCCAACTCGCCGTCCCCGCCGCGGCGGTGGCACTCGGACTGGCCCTGCTCCAGGCCCGCGCCCGCGGCCTCAACGCGATGCTGATGGGCGACGAGACGGCCGCCGGGCTCGGCGTGGACGTCACCCGGCTGCGCCGGGAGGTCTTCGTCGTCACCAGTGTGCTCACCGGAGTACTGGTCGCCGTCTCCGGAGCGATCGGCTTCGTCGGGCTGATGGTGCCGCACGTCTGCCGGCTGCTCGTCGGGGGCGACCACCGGCGGCTGCTGCCGCTGTCCGCCCTCACCGGGGCGGTGCTCCTGGTCGTGGTCGACACCGTGGCCCGCACCGCCCTGGACGGCCAGGAACTGCCGATCGGCGTGGTCACCGCCGTGCTCGGCGCCCCCACCCTGCTCTACCTGCTGGACCGACGACTGGAGCGCAGTTGAGGATCGCCGTCGAGGACCTGAGCGTCGCCCTGGCCGGACGCACGGTGGTGGCCGGAGTCCACCTGGTCGCCGAGGAAGGGGAGATCGCCGGGCTGGTCGGGCCCAACGGCAGCGGCAAGTCCAGCCTGCTGCGCACGGTCTACCGGCACCTGCGGCCGAGCGCCGGGCGGGTGCTGCTGGCCGGGCAGGACCTGGCGGCGCTGCGGCCCGCGCAGTCCGCCCGGCACATCGGCGCGCTGCCCCAGGAGCGCGGCGGCGACTTCGAGTTGAGCGTGCGCGAGGTGGTGGCGATGGGCCGCACCCCGTACAAGCGGGCGTTCGCGGCCGACGACTCCGAGGACCACCGGATCACCGCCGAGGCCCTGCACCGGGTCGGCATGGCCGACGCCGCGGAACGCCGGTTCGCCCAACTGTCCGGCGGCGAACGGCAGCGGGTCCTGCTGGCCCGGGCGCTCGCCCAGCAGCCGGACGTCCTGGTGCTCGACGAGCCGACCAACCACCTCGACGTCCGCCACCAGGTCGAACTCCTCGCCCTGCTGCGGGAACAGCGCCGCACCACACTGGTCGCGCTGCACGACCTCAACGCCGCCGCCTCGGTCTGCGACCGGCTGCACGTGCTGCACCGCGGCGCCCTGGTGGCCTCCGGGGCGCCGCGCGAGGTGCTGACCGCCGACCTGCTGGCCGAGGTCTTCGGCGTACGCGCCGCGGTGGTCGACCACCCCCTCACCGGCGACCCGTTGATCGCCTTCGACCACCGCTCCCCGGCCGGCGCCGCCCCCGAGCCGCTCCGCCGGCCCGGTCCTCCGCCCGGGGCGGTCCGGCCTCAGCTGCTCTCGTAGTGGCTCGGCCGGCCGCCCCGCTCCACCGGCCGGCCGAGCCGGGCGGCCTCCTCGCTGCGGAGCAACTCCCAGCTGCCGTCCGGCCGGTGGAGCACGGCCGAGTGCCAGGGCGTCATCCAGGCGTCGGCCGCCGCCAGCAGCCGGATGCCGAACTTGGCCGCACCGGCGGGCTGCGGGTGGATGGACAGCCGGACCGCGCGGGGGTGCCGCTCGGCGATCAACTCGCCCCAGGCCCTGCTGCGTTGGATCACCCCGTAGGCGCGACGGCGGCACTCCCGCTGCAGGGCGGACCGGGTGCCGGGAAAGCCCGTGCTGTCCTCGGTGAGGAAGCGGGTGATGCCGCGGTAGAGCCGCAGGGCCTCCTGCTCGGTCAGCACCTGCTCGCGCAGTTCCTCGACGCTCGGCGCGTACCGCTCGTGCACCCGGGCGCGTTTCTCGTCGTACGGCAGGTCGCCGAGCACCGCCCGCAGGTCGAAGATGTCGAGGTGGCGCAGGCCCTCGCGCTCGATCATCGCGGTCAACTCGTCCGAGTACTCGTCGATGTGGTCGTCGGGGACGTTGATCAGGTCGCCGAAGATGTGGCCGTCCGAGCAGATCAGGATGCATGCGCCGGGCGGGTGGACCCGGCCTATCCGGGCGCAGAGCTCGTCGAGGAAGGTCAGGGACAGCCGCTCGCCCTCGTCCGGCAGGTGGCCGAGCACCTTCGCGGGGTTCGGCGACTTGCACGGGAAGCCCGGCAGGGTGAAGACGATCGGCTCGCCCGCGTCGATGAAGTCCGCCAACTGCGCGAGCTGGAGCGGGAAGTGCTCGGGGCGGGCGTCGAACTCCGGGTCGGCGGCGCGGCGGTGCGGGAGCAGCATCCCGAGGACGCGGGCGGCGAGCCGCTCCGTCGACCGCTGCTCGGGGGTGCCGGTGATGCCGGTGATGCCGGTGATGCCGGTGTCCAAAGGGGTGGCGGCGGTGACGGGGGCGGTGCCGACGGGCGGCATGGTGGTTCTCCTCCAGGAATGGGCGGGCGTACGGGCTCCGGGCAGGCGGAGCCGCGGGTGGGACCGGTCGGACGGCCGGGTGGGCGGGGAGCTCGTCGTGCTCAGTCGCGCCGGTCGTAGGCGACCGGCAGCCGGTTGACACCCCGGGCCAGAACCGCGGGGATCCAGGCGAGTTCGTCCAGGCCGTCCCCGGGCGCGACGGCCGGGCGGAGCCCGGGCAGCCGGGTGAGCAGGGTGCCGACGGCGATCTGGAGTTCGGCCCGGGCCAGTGCCGCGCCGGGGCAGTAGTGGATGCCGTGGCCGAAGGCGAGGTGGGTGTTCGGCGTGCGGTCGAGGTCGAGGTGGTCGGCCCCGGCGAACTGCTGCTCGTCGCGGTTGGCGGCGCACAGCGAGACGATCACCGAGTCGCCCGCCGGAACGGTGGTGCCGAACAGGTCGCTGTCCTCGGCGAAGAAGCGCCAGGTGGTGAGCTCGAACGCGGCGTCGTGGCGCAGCAGTTCCTCCACCGCCCGGGCCAGGCGGCCGGGCTCGTCGAGGCCCGCGCGCAGTTCGGCGAGCTGTTCGGGGTGGCGCAGCAGGGTGATCAGCATGGTGGTGATCTGGTTGGTGACCGGCTCCTGCCCGGCGACCAGCAGCTGGAACACGATCGAGTCCAGCTCCTCGCGGCTCAACTCGCCCGCGTCGTGGGCCGCCACGAGCCGGCCGAGCAGGTCCTCGCGCTCGTCCCAGCCGGGGGCGAGGTGGTCGGCGCGCTTGCGGGCGACCACCTCGGCGATGTACGTCTGCAGGCCGCGCAGCCGCGCCTCGTACGCCGGGCGCCCCGGGTCCTGGGGGCCGACCGGCTGGACCACCTTGCCCCAGTCGCGGTCGAATCGGGCGGCCAACTCGGCGGGCAGGCCGATGACTTCGGCCAGCACCCGGAAGGGGTAGTGGGCCGCGAAGCCCGCCACCAGATCGGCGCCGCCGGTGGCGGGCAGCCCGTCCACCAGGGCGTCGGCCAGCTCCTGCAGCCGTGGGCGCAGCGACTCCACCCGGCGCGGGGCGAAGGCGTCCAGCACCAGGCGGCGCATCGCGGTGTGCTTGGGCGGGTCCTGGTGCAGCAGGTGGACCTGGAGCTGGGAGTGCTGGGGCTCCGGCATGATCGAGGCGAGTCGGCGCCAGTTGTCGTTGCCCAGGGCGTGGTTCTTGCCGAGCCGTGGGTCGTTGAGGGTGGCGTGGGCGGCCTGGTAGCCGGTGACCAGCCAGGCGTGGATACCGCTCGGGAACTCCACCCGGTGCACCGGCCCGGCCTCGCGCATCCGGCGGTAGAGGGGGTACGGGTCGGTCTTGTAGTCCGGGCCGTACAGCGGGACGGGGCTGGGCAGCCGGTCGTGGCCGTACGGGCAGCGCGGCGCTCCGGGCGTGGGACCGGTCCCGGGTTCGGTCGTGGTCGTGGTCGTGGTCGTGGTCGGGGCGTCGGCTTCGGTTCCGGTTCCGGTTCCGGTTTCGGTTCCGGTTCCGGTTTCGGCCCCAGCCGGGGGCGGGGTGCGGACGGGGTCGGTCATGTGGGGTCCTCCGAAGGGGCGGGGGCGGATCTCGGGCGGCTGTCAGGACTGCGGGCGGCGGTACCGGGCGAGCAGGACCACGGCGGTGGCCGCGACCAGGGCGGCCAGGGCGATGCCCGCGTGCGTCCCGGCGCCGGGCCGGTCGCCCGCCAGGGCGGCGGCGGTGGCCAGGGCCGGACCGAGGGCGAAGCCGAGGCTGCGGGAGAGCTGGACGGCGGATCCGGCGGTGGCGAGCTTCCCGGGTGGGGAGGCGGTCATCACCAGCGCCTGGGTGGGGCCGCCGTTGAGGCCCATCCCGGCGCCGGCCAGGGCGAGCCGTGCGGCGATGTCGGCGGTGGACCAGTCGGCGCCCACCGGGACGAGCAGTGCCAGACCGCAGGTGGTGAGGACGGCGCCGGTGAGCGCGGTCGGCCGGGCACCCCAACGGTCGGCCAGTCGGCCGCCGACTCGTCCGGCCAGCACCATGCCGAGCGGGAAGGCCAGCATGGTCAGCGCGGTGGCGGTGGCGCTCTCAGCGCGCGGGCCGCGCAGGTACTGGACGAGCAGGTACTGGCAGGCCGCGAAGCCGGCGGCGAGCGCGAGCACCGAGGCGTTCACCCCGGCGGTCCCGGCGGTCCGCAGCACCTCCGCGACCGGCCGACCGCCCGGGCGGCGCAGCCAGAGCCGCACCAGCGGCGCGGCGGGCAGCGCGAGCAGCAGCCACTGCGGGGCCTTCGGCGCCAGGGTGAGTCCGAGTAGGACGGCGGCGACCGCGGCGCCGATCAGGGCGGCGTCGCCCAGCGAACCCCGGTCGGGCAGGCGCAGTCGGCCGCTTCGCGGGGCGTTCCGGCGCACGATCAGGACGGCGACCAGGCAGACCGGCAGCTTGACCAGGAAGACCGCCCGCCAGCCCGGGTGGTCCAGCAGCAGGCCGCCGACCACCGGGCCGGTGACGGCCCCGAGCGGACCCAGCGTCGCGGGCACGCTCATCGCCCGCCCGCGCAGCTCGGGCCGGACGGACGTCGCGGCCAGCACCGGCATCAGGACGAACAGCACGGCACCGAAGGCACCTTGCAGCAGGCGTGCCGTGATCAGCCAACTCGCCCACGGCGCAAGGGCGGCCAGCACACTGCAGGTCGCGAAGCAGCTGACCGCGAGCAGCAGCGCGGACCGGGCGCCGACCTGGTCCAGCCATCGCCCGGCCGGCAACAGCAGGGCGACCAGGGGGAGTTGGTAGCCGAGAACGGCCCACTGGGCGACTCCGGCGGAGACGTGCAGGCCGGAGGACATGTCGGTGAGCGCCAGGTTGACCACGTTCATGTCGAGCATCGCGACGAACGAGAGCAGCCCGGCGGCCACGACCAGGCTCCACCGGTCGACATGCCCGGCCTGACTTGTCGTCAGTTCACCGATGCGTGACTGGTTCCGCGCCCGCACGAAGGTCCTCCGCTCCCGCTGTTGTGCCGGGCGCCGCCTCGGCGGCGGCGTCCGGTACAGCAGTCGGGGGCGCGGGGGCCCTGGTTCCGAACACTTGGGGGAATTTTCCCGGGCGAACAACTTTCAGCGAACGGATAACAGATGACAGATTTCGAAATCTGTCATCCGTTCGCTGTCATCTGTCGCCCGTCCGCTGCCAGGCAGCGGGGCAGGGGCAGGGACAGGGGCTGCGGGGCCGCGGGGCGTCATCCACTGGCCCGCCCGCCGGCCCCGCCGCTCAGCAGGCCGTCGCGAGCTCCCCGGCCTCGGCCGCCCGCAGGCGCGCTATCAACTCCTCGCGCGCCCGGGCGACCCGGGAACGGACGGTGCCGACCGGGCATCCGGCGACCTCGGCCGCCTCGGCGTAGCTCAGGCCGACCACCTGGGTCAGTACGAAGGCCTCCCGCCGCTGCGCCGGTACCCGTTCGAGCAGGTCCCCGAGGGCGATCCCGTCCTCGAACCCGGCTGCCGGGGTGCCGCCCTGCCGTTCCGCCGCCTCCTGCCAGTCCGGCAGCGCCGCGCAGCGCGGCCGGGCTGCGGCCATCCGGTAGCGGTCGATCACCGTGCGCCGGGCGATCGACAGCAGCCAGGTGCGGGCCGAGGAGCGC
Organism: Kitasatospora sp. NPDC101108; assembly: GCF_055584725.1. NCBI lineage: Bacteria > Bacillati > Actinomycetota > Actinomycetes > Kitasatosporales > Streptomycetaceae > Kitasatospora > Kitasatospora sp. NPDC101108. Next base: position 233,870 of record NZ_JBVJLM010000006.1, on the reverse strand, counting down.
CCGGCGAAGGCCGGGAGGCCGCGCAGCGCCCGCAGGAAGGTCTCCTGGGCGAGGTCGTCGGCGGACTGGACGTCGGTCAGGTGGGCGACGAAGCGCCAGACGTCCCGTTGGGTGGCCCGGACGAAGGCCTCGACGTCGGCGGCCCGCCCCGACCGGGCGGTCAGTGCGAGCGCGGTGAGCTGGTCGTCATCCACGGCGGCCTCCGATGCTGACGATCCCGATCTCGCGAGCTTCCCCGGAGGTGACCCGTCCGGTCCCGGCCCGGCAACCGTGCGGGACGATGGTCGTATGAGATGCGCGCAGTTTCGTACCGCTCTGTCCGCCCGGCTCGACGGCGAACCGAGCGGCCTGCCCGGCACCCGGCTGGACAAGCACCTGGCGCGTTGCACCGGCTGCCGGGAGTGGCTGGAACGGGCCGAGCGACTGCGCGACCAGGTGTCGGCGGTCGCCGTCGACGGACCGTCGGAGGCGTGGACGGCCGGGCTGCCGGCCCGGCTGGGCGTGGGCGCCCCGGTCGGTCACGCGCCGGAGGGGCCGCAGACCGCGGAGCGGTAGGACGGTGGCGCCGGTGCGAACCGGTGCGCCGTCGAAGTGAGGCATGGGAAGGTCCCGGGAGGAAGGCTGGGAGCGGCGCCGCACACGGCGGCACCGCAGGCGTCCATGGGCCGAGCGCGCGGCACACCGCACCTCCCGCGAAGGAGGTCGGCGGACGCGGACAGCGGCCCGAGCCCTGACGGCACGGCGGCGCGAGGCGCGAGGCGCGAGGCGCGACGGCACTGGACGTGACGGCGCTGGGCGCTGGGCGCGGCGGTGCGGCAGGGCGACCTGCCCGACGCGGAGGTCCCAGGGGCGGCCGGAGTCCGGCCGGAGGGGGAGGAGCGCGGCGGGCGCGTCAGCAGGCGAGCGCGAACGCCGGCGGCCCACGCCGGACGACGGCATGGGTGAGCAGGACCGACCGGAGCGGCCGGGCCGGCCGGTCGGCGGGCCGGGGCGAGGCGGGTGGCCGGTACCCGAGGGGGCGGGCGAACAGTGCCAGCAGCGGGAGCAGCAGCGCCCCCGCGACCACCGTCCCGAGCGCGGCGAGCAACTCGAAGACCCGGACCAGCGCGGCGTCACCGCGCCAGAGCAGCAGCGCACAGGCGAGCGCCGCCATGACGTGGGCGAGGGCCATCCCGGTCGACATGCCGTGCGACATCCCGCCGGGCATCCCGTCGGCCATCTGCCCGGAGATGTGACCGGACATTCCGGCGGACATCCGGTGCGGTATGCCCGAAGGCATACCCGGCATCCCGGTCATCTCCGGCATGCCCGGCATGCCCGTCGCCCCCGACAGACCCGTGTCCACGGCCGTCCCGTCGACCGATCCCACCGCCCCGTGGTGCATCCCCGCCATCGGCCGCAGGCTGCCGCCGGCCGGCGGGACGTCCGGGTCGATGCCCGCCATCCGCGCCAGCTCGACGGGCGAGATCCCGCCGCCGGTCCGGTCCGGGTTGCAGAGCAGCAGGGCGGCCCAGTCCGTTCCGGCGAACCGGCCGAGACCGGCGCCCCCGCGGCCGACCGTCCCGGCCTGTTGGAACAGCAGGTGCAGCGCGCCCTGCGCCGCGACCATCCAGATGCCGATCACACCGATTCCGCGCCGCTTCCCGGCCAGCAGCCAGGTCAGGCCGAGAACGGCCCCGAACGCGCCGAGCAGCACCGGCGGCGACACTCCGGCCCCGGCCATGGTGACGTGCGCCGTGGCGGCCATCGCCACGCACAGCGCGGCGAAGACCGCGGCGCGCAGCAGGCGGATCCGGTCGGTCATCACGATGGCACTCATCGTCGCACCCGCCGCCTCCCGGCCGGACCGCACCCTCCGGTCATGGCCGGATCCGGCCCGTGAGAACATGCCCGGCCCGTCGGGTCGACCGATCAAAGGCTTTTAGCACGGTTTCACCCGGTCGACCAGCCGACTTGACACGCCAACCTTCCGCTCACTACATGTGCACACTCCAGCACAGAACGTACGTGTCGAAACGGACCGATCGGAAGCAGGAGGCGCGGCCATGAACACTCCGACGGAGGTCCCGACCCCGGCGGCGGACACCCCGGACCTCGCCGACCCCCGCTTCTGGCGGTTGCCGCCACCCGACCGCGCCGCGGCCTTCGCAGAGCTGCGCCGCCGCCCCGCCCCGGTCTACTTCGGCGACCGTGCCACCGGCCGGGGCTTCCACGCCCTGGTCCGGCACGCCGACGTGGTCGAGGCGAGCCGGACCCCCGCCGTCTTCCGCTCCGGCCCCGGCGTGACCACCCCGGAACCGCCCCGCTGGGTCCGGCTGCTGTTCGGCGACTCGATGGTCAACCTGGACGACCCCCGGCACTCCCAACTGCGCCGGATCGTCTCCCGGGCCTTCACCCCGCGCCTGCTCGGCCGGATCGAGGAGGACATCCGCCGGATCGCCGCCGCCCTGGTGGACGAGGTCGAACGCGACCGGCCCGAGGACTTCGTCGGCACGGTGGCCGCCGAGCTCCCGTTCCAGGTCATCTGCTCCATGATGGGCATCCCCGAGGAGCCCCGCCGCACCATCCTCGACCTGGTCAACCGCACCTCCGAGGGCACCGGCGTGGCCCGGACGCGGCGCGGCCGGATCCGGGTGCCCGGGCGCGGACTGGCGGCACTCGCCCGGATGCAGGGCATCGTGGCCGCGATCGGCCGCGAGCGCCGCCGTCGGCCCGCCGAGGACCTGATCTCCGCGCTGGTCACCGCCGACGTGGACGGCCGCCGGCTGACCGGCCGCGAGCTGGGCGCCTTCTTCAGCCTGCTGCTGGTCGCCGGGGTCGAGACCACCCGCAACGCGCTCGCCCACGGTCTCCACCTGCTGACCGCCCACCCCGAGCAGCGCGCGCTGCTGCTCGCCGACCTGGACGGACGGATCGACGGCGCGGTGGACGAGATCGTCCGCCACGCCACCCCGATCGTCCAGTTCCGCCGCACCGTCGCCGTCGACCACGAGCTCGGCGGCCCGGGCGGTCCGCTGCTGCGGGCGGGGGAGAAGGTCGCGCTGTACTACGGTTCGGCGAACCGGGACGAGACGGTGTTCCCCGACCCCGAGGCCTTCGACATCAGCCGCACCCCCAACCCCCACCTCGGCTACGGCGGCGGCGGGCCGCACTACTGCCTCGGGGCGTACCTGGCCCGGCAGGAGATGACGGCGCTGTTCCGCGAACTGTTCACCCGGCTGCCCGAGGTGCGGTCGCTCGGCGAGCCGGTGCTCGTCCCGTCCAGCTTCGACCACCGGGTCGGCGCGCTGCGCTTCACCTTCTGAGCCCTCCGACGGCCTCCGAACCCGGCCCTCTGAGCTCTCGGAAAGAAACTGCGGTCCTGCGGTCCTGCGGTCCTGCGGTCCTGCGGACCGTCAGGCGGGCTCCCAGACCGCGTGGTCGTGCGCGAAGAGCACCCGGCGCGGCGCGTACTCCGCCACCCGGTCCAACCAGGCCCGGCAGCCGGGGAGCGGCGCGGCCACCCCCTCGCGGGCGGCCTGCCGGGCGAGCAGCGCCTGCCCGTACTCGGTGGCGAAGTCGTACGCCTGCCCGGCCAGCAGGACGGTGCAGTCGCCCAGTCGTTCGACCAGCAGCGACTGGTGGCCGTCGGTGTGCCCGGGGGTGGGCAGCACCCGGACGCCGGGCCAGATCTCCGTCTCGCCGTCGAGCTCGCGGTGGACGGCGCCGGGGAAGTCGACCAGGCCGTCGATGGTGTAGTCACCGCGCCGGGCGGTGGCCAGCTCGCTCGACTGGACGAGGACGGGAGTCCCGGCGAACAGCGGGTTGCCGCCGCAGTGGTCGAAGTGCAGGTGGCAGTTGACCACCAGGTCGATGTCCGAGACCGAGACGCCGGCCGCGGCGAGCGCCTGGGGCAGCGGGCGGCGGACCGGGCGGTAGTGCGCCTCGGTCTCCGGCGAGCCCGCGCCGATCCCGGTGTCGAACAGCAGCAGCCCCTGCGGCCCCCGGACGAGGTACGCGAGCACCGGCTCCACCCGCGGCTCGGGGCCGCCCACCTCGGAGGCCGGCCGGACGATGTAGCCCAGGTCGAGACGGCGGACCGTGTGCATGCTTCCCCCTTGTCACTCAGCCCCCGTGCGCCGGCCGCGACGGCCGCTCCTTCGCACCCTACCCGCCGGTTGGCACCCGCCCGGACGGTCCCTCGGACCTGCCGCCGCAGGGGCGGTGAGCGGGTGAGCGGGCAACGCGCGGGAACGGACGGGGCGGTGGCCTGCGTCACGGCAAGCGGACCGGATGCGGAGCACAATGCCCGCCATGACCGATCGTCCGACACCGCCCGAGGCCGCGGCCCGGCCCACCCCCGGGCCCGGCGACCGCCCCATCGTCGACCGCCCCATCGCCGACGTCTGGGCCGCCCTCGGCGGACCGGCCGAACTGCTGGACCGGGTGAGCTTCCACGGCCCGCAGGACGGCCTGCCCTCCGGCCTGCCGGTGCGCCGACTGGCCCGCGCGACCGTGGCCGCCTGCGCGCTGGCCGCTGCCGAACTCGCCGCGCACCGCGGTGGCGGGCCGGTCCCCGCAGTGCGGGTGGACGAGGGCGCGGTCGCCACCTCCTTCGTCAGCGAGCGGCACCTGGAGGTCGACGGCCGCAAGCCCGTCAACTTCGCCCCGCTGTCCGGCTTCTGGCGCACCGCCGACGGTTGGGTCCGCACCCACGCCAACTACCCGCACCACCGTGCCCGGCTGCTCGCCGTCCTCGGCCTCGCCTCCGACGCCGGGCCCGAGCAGCTCGCCGAGGCGCTCGGCAAGCTGCCGGCCGAGCAGGTCCAGGAGCGCGCGTACGAGGCGGGGGCGCTCGCCGTGGCGGTCACGCCGGTGAGCAAGACCGTGCACCCCCTGATGGAGTGCCGGGAAGTCGGCGCCGCGCCCGTCCGGCCCCTCCCTGCGGCCCCGGTGGACCGGCCCGCCGCCGGGATCCGGGTCCTCGACCTCAGCCGGGTGATCTCCGGACCGGTCGCCACCCGCACGCTCGCCCTGCTCGGTGCCGACGTGCTGCGGATCGACTCGCCCCGGCTCCCCGAGGCCGACGACGCCCACGCCGACACCGGCTTCGGCAAGCGCTCCGCCCGCCTGGACCTCGCCGACCCGGCCGACCGGGCCACCTTCGAGAGCCTGCTCGACACCGCCGACGTGGTCGTCAGCGCCTACCGCCCCGGTGCTCTCGACGCCCACGGCCTGGCCCCCGAAGCGCTGTTCGCCCGCCGTCCCGACCTGATCCTGGCCCAGCTCTGCGCCTGGGGCTGGACCGGCCCGCGGGCCGGGCGCCGCGGCTTCGACAGCCTGGTCCAGGCCGGCGTCGGCATCGCCGCCCACGAGGCGTCGCCCGACGGCCGCCCCGGCGCGCTGCCCGCCCAGGCCCTCGACCACGGCACCGGCTACCTGCTCGCCGCCGCCGTCCTGCGCGCCCTCACCGAGCAGCGCACCCACCGCCCCGGCGGCCGCCACCTGCGCTTCTCCCTGGCCGGCACGGCCGCCTGGCTGCTGCACGGAATCCCGCCCGAGCCGACGACCGCGCCGGGCCCGGACACCGAGCCGTACGAAGCGGCGCACTGGCTCACCGAAACCGACTCGGCGTACGGACGGCTGCGGTACGCCCGGCCGCCGATCGGCTACGACGGCGCGCCCGCCGACTGGGCACGCCCGCCCGGGCGCTGGGGGACGGACGCGCCGGTCTGGCTCTGAACGGCGACGGGGCGGCGGACGGGGCGACGAAGGGGCGGTGGCGGGATAGCGGCGGGGCGGCGAGGCGCGGCCAGGGATGCCGGGATGCCGGGATGGCCGGGGGTGCGGCGGGCGGTGTCAGAAGGGTCTGGCAACATCCTGGGCATGACCGCCGCACACGCCACCGCCACCGACTACACCTGGTTCGACCAGCGCTACCCCGTCCTGGGCGAGGCCTACTGCCTCACCCACGTCCAGGGGATCGGCACCGACGAACTGCTCCGCCGATTCGACGCCCTGACCGGCCGGGAGGTGACCGGCCTGGACGCGGTGATCGCGGCGTGGGAGACCTTCGACGACGGGGAGGACGAGGAGGCCGAGGCGCTGTTCGACCTGTACGAGGACCGGCTGCTCGTCGCCGTCACCGAGCTCGACGGCTGGGCGCTCGCCGTCGAGCCGTACGGCTACCTCGGCAGCCTGCACGAGGTCATCCCCCGGCTCGCCGAGGGCGCCCGGCTGGTCTCGCACTTCCGGAACGCCAACGCGGTGGACCACTTCAACTGGTGGGAGCACGGCTCCTGCCGGCTGCAGTTCGAGCCGCTCTTCGCCGACCAGCGGCACGGCTCGGACGCCGACGCCCCCGGCATCGTCGAGCTGCTGACCGCCTGCGGCTTCCGGCCGGACGGCGAGCGCCCCGCGCTGCACACCGAGGCGGCCTTCGCGCTCGCCGAGCGGCTGACCGACGTGCGTCTCGAACCGGAACGGCTGGAGGCCGCCACCTTCCGGCTCGGCTACGCCCCCCGGCCGTAGCAGGCGGGCAGGGCCCGGACGGTGACGGCCTCCGCGGCGGTGGCGCCCCGTCAGACCCCGGCCGGGATCCGCTTGGCCCGGCCGCGTACCTGGACGGCGGTCGCGATCTCCACCACGCCGAGGATCACCAGCCAGCAGCCGGCCAGCACGGTCAGCGCGGCGATCGACCCGACCGGCCAGACCATCAGCAGCACGCCGGCCAGGGTGTTGGCCACGCCGGCGAAGGCCTGCCAGCCGCGGGCGGGCATCAGCGGGTCGGAGATCGCGGCGGCGAGCTGGGTGATGCCGCGGAACAGCCAGCCGATCCCGATCCAGAGGGCGAGCAGCAGCAGCGACTGCACCGCGCTGCGGAAGCAGAGCAGCCCGAGCAGCACGCTGATCGCGCCGCTGATGAAGGCCAGCACCCGCAGCGCGGTGGTGGTGTGGGTGCCGAACGCGGCGACCAGCTGCACGACGCCGATGAGCAGCAGGTAGAGGCCGAACAGCACCCCCACCACCAGCAGTGTTTCGCGCGGCCACACGAAGACGACGATCCCGAGGCCGAGCGAGGCCACGCCTGCGGCCAGCAGGACCTGCCAGGCGGCCTTGGCGAGCAGACCGAGCGGGCCCTGGACCGGGGCGCCTTCGGGGGTGATGATCGGAGGGGCCACGGCGGCGTACTCCTCGGGTCGGGGGCGGAGAGCGAACCCCAGCCTCTTCGTACCGCCGTCGGCCCGCACGGTGGGTACGTCCGTTCGAGTCGTCCAGGCTGCCGGAACGACATCCTCCGGCCACCTGTCGTCGATACCATCCGGCGGTATGACTTCTGAAGGGTGGGGGACCCCTCCGGTCGAGCCGATCAGCCAGCACTACGTGGTCTGCGGGGGCAACGCACTGGCCCACCGGCTGGTCCTGGAACTCGTCGAGCACTACGAAGTCCCGGTCGTCGTCCTGGTCGCCGACCGCACCCGCGACCACGCGCCACAGATCGAGCAGATCACGGGCGTCGCGGCCGTGGTCGAGTACCCGAACCTCACCGAGGAGGCGTTGCGGGCGGTGTCCATCGACACCGCCCGCGGCCTCGCCCTGGTCGAGGGCAGCGACCAGGACAACATCCACGCCGCGCTCAGCGCCCAGGGCCACAACCCGGACATCCGGATCGTGTTCCGGATGTTCAACCAGCGCCTGGGCGAGAACATCGAACGGCTGCTCAGGAACGGCGCCGCGCTCTCCGGCTCCGCCACCGCCGCCCCGGCCTTCGCCGCCGCCGCGCTGGGCCGGCCCAACTCGGTCGAGATCGACGGCCGCTACCTGCACATCGCGTTCGACGACGCCATCACCGCGGACCGGATCTGCGTGGTCGCCGACCACATCGACCGGCAGGACCTCAGCAAGATCCGCTTGCTCCCGGAACAGGAGGGCGATTCGGCCCAGTTCGTCCGGCTCGCCCGGGAGTTCGGCGACGACGGACCGGTCCGGCCGGGCGGGCTGCGCCGCGCACCGGCGCCGGAGCCCGCGCCTGCTGCCGAATCCGAGCCCGCTGCCGAGCCGGAGACCGAGTCGGCTGCTGAGCCCGAGCCCGAGCCCGACCCCGAACCCGAGCCCGAGCCCGAGCCCGAGGCCGAGGCCGAGGCGGCGCCAGGCGGGGTCGCGGCACTGCAGGCGCTGCGGATGGAGCCCCGGGAACCGATCAGCTGGGTACGGCGGCTGCGCTGGCGGGTTCTCGACACCATGCGCTTCCTCACCAGCGCCCGACTGCGGGTGGTGCTGCTCATCGCGCTCGCCGCGGTGCTGATGGCCTTCGCCGTGCTCTGGTACCTCAACCGGGACTTCGGCTGGACCGTCTACATCTCCCTGCTCGACCTGGCCGGCGCCGCCCAGCCCGACCAGCAGGCCGACATCGCCGCCGGGACCGGCACGGGCGGGGTCTGGCAACGAGTCGCCCAGGTGGTGATCACCATCTGCGGGATCACCTTCGCACCGGTCGCCACCGCCATCGCGGTCGAGGTGCTCGGCTCCGGGCGGCGCGGCCTGCCGCGCAACCCGAGCGCGGGAACCCGGGACCACGTGATCGTGGTCGGACTGGGCAACGTCGGCACCCGGGTCGCCACCCAGCTGCACGAGATGGGGGTACCGGTGGTCTGCGTGGAGCGCGACCCCCAGGCCCGCGGCATCGCTGCCGTCCGGGCACTCGGCATCCCCGTCGTGCTGGGCGACGGGCCGTTCGAGGACCAGCTGCGCCGGGCCCGGCTGAAGCACAGCCGGGCGGTGATCGCGCTCAGCGGCGACGACGCCACCAACCTGGAGGCGGCACTGGAGGCCCGCCACGGCAACCCCGACGTCCGGGTGGTGGTCCGGCTGTTCGACGACGACTTCGCCGGCCACTTCTACCGGACGCTGGACAACGCGGCTTCCCGCTCGGTCTCCTACCTGGCCGCGCCCGCCTTCGCTGCCGCCCTGATGGGCAGCGAGGTGCGCGGCACGCTGTCGGTGTTCCGGCACGTGCTGCTGATCGCCGAGCTGACAGTGGAGGACGGCAGCGGACTCATCGGCCTGGACCGGCACGACCTGGAGGACCCGGGCGGCGTCCGGGTGATCGCCGCCCGCTTCGCCCGCAGCAGCCACCTGCAGTGGGGCTTCGCGGACCGCACCCGGCGGCTGGCCCCGGGCGACCGAATCGTGGTCGCCGCCACCCGCAGCGGGCTGGCCCGGCTGAACACGGTGTTGGTGGAGGAGAGCTGACGGGAGAGCGGGGGTGGAGGCGGCGCGCGGAACGGCCGACGGGTGACAGATGACAGCGGCCGGATGACAGCCGACAGATAACAGCTGACAGATTTCATCATCTGAAATCCGTCAGCTGTCAGCTGTCAGTTGTCATCCCCCGCCCGTCAGCGGTTCTCGAACTTCGCCGCCCGCTTCTCGGCGAACGCCGCCATGCCCTCCTTCTGGTCCGCCGTCGCGAACACCGAGTGGAACAGCCGGCGCTCGAAGCGGACGCCCTCGGCCAGCGTGGTCTCGAAGGAGCGGTTGACGCTCTCCTTGAGCATGATCGCCGCCGGGGTGGACATCGCGGCGACGGTCTCGGCGGTGGCCAGCGCCTCGGTCAGCAGCTGGTCGGCCGGGACGATCCGGGCGACCAGACCGGCCCGCTCGGCCTCCTCGGCGTCCATCATCCGGCCGGTCAGGCACAGGTCCATCGCCTTCGCCTTGCCGATCGCCCGGGTCAGCCGCTGCGAGCCGCCGATGCCCGGCAGCACGCCGAGCTTGATCTCCGGCTGCCCGAACTTCGCGGTGTCCGCGGCCAGCAGGATGTCGCACATCATCGCCAGCTCGCAGCCGCCGCCCAGCGCGAACCCGGCCACCGCCGCGACGACCGGCTTGCGCAGCGCACCGATGCGGTCCCACGGGCCCAGCCAGTCGTCCAGGTAGACGTCCGGGAACCGGTTGTCCTGCATCTCCTTGATGTCGGCTCCGGCCGCGAAAGCCTTCTCCGAGCCGGTGATCACCAGACAGCCGATCTCCGGGTCCCGGTCGAAGGCGGTGGCGGCCGCCACCACCTCGTTCATCAGCTGGGTGTTCAGCGCGTTGAGCGCCTTGGGCCGATTGAGCGTGATCAGCCCGACCCGGCCCTTGCGCTCGACCAGGATCGTCTCGTAGGTCTCGGTCTCGGTCATCGCCGTTACTTCCAATCCGCTGCTCGGCCATTCCACTGCTCGGCGCCGCGCGGGCGCGCCCTGACCACCCAACGATCTACGACGCGCCCCGCCTCGCGCCAGTCTTGACATGCGAGACACCGGTCACCAGCCGGCTCCCGGCCGGTCACCGGCTGGTCGGTCACTCGGCTGGTCGGTCACCGCCGCACCGGTCACCCGAGAGCAGCGGAGAGCTCAGAGCCGGACGCCGTGGCGCTCCGCCGCCAGCCGTACGGTCTCGGCCGTGACCTCGCCCCGGCGGGCCAAGGCGACGAATGTGCCGACGGTCAGCTCCGTCCAGGACCGGTGCGGGCCTGCAACACGCCGACGGCCACCCCGGCGGTGGCACCGATCAGGAATCCGCGGCCCAACTGGTCGGCCGGTGCCCGCATCTGGTCGGGGGTGCGCTGCCGGCCGGACACCGAGTAGAAGGTGCAGAAGGGGATGACCGGCTCGCCGTGGGGCGCACAGGGGGTGGCGGCGGCGGTCGGCGAGGCTGTCGAACCGGCTCCGGTGATGCCTTCGTTGAGGATCTGGCCACTCACCGACTCCCTGTAGTGCAGGAGTCGGTCTCGGTCGACCGCTTCGTAGGTCTGCCCGAGCGGGGAGTAGGCCCCGGCGCTCGGGCAGAGCGACTCCATGCCGAAGGACAGCGCCTCGCGTACCGGCGCCTGGCTGACGTTCAACTCGGCTGCCGGGCGCCGCTCGTGATCGGCGGGATCGGCCCGGGCCCGGTCAGGCCAGACCCAGCTCGTCGCCCTCGCGCAGGGCGAAGAAGCGCGCGACGTCGGCCTCCGTCACGCCGCTCAGCGTACGCGGCGACCACTGCGGGTTGCGGTCCTTGTCGATCACCTGGGCGCGGATGCCCTCGACCAGGTCGGGGCCGTCCAGCGCGGCGCAGGAGATCCGGTACTCCTGGTCGAGCACGGCCTCCAGCGAGCTCAGCGTACGGGCCCGGCGCAGTGCGGCCAGGGTGACCTTGACGGCGGTGGGGGAGTTCCCGAGCACCAGTTCGGCGGACTCCTTCGCCTCCGGCACACCGGAGTTGAGCAACCGCTCGACGATCTCCTCCACGGTGTCGGCCGCGTAGCAGGCGTCGATCCAGTCGCGCTGTCCGGCGAGTCCGGCGGGCGGCGCGGGCTCGGCGTGGGCGGCGACGGTCGCGGCCGGGTCGGTGCTGCGGGCGAGGGCGTCGAGCAGTTCAGGGAGGCGCGCGGACGGGACGAAGTGGTCCGCGAAGCCGCACAGCAGGGCGTCACCGGGGCCCATGGAGGCGGACGTCAGGCCGAGGTGGGTGCCCAACTCGCCCGGGGCGCGGGCGAGCAGGCGACTGCCGCCGACGTCCGGGACGAGGCCGATCCGGGTCTCGGGCATCGCGATCATGGAACGCTCGGTGACGACCCGCAGCGCGCTGTGGGCGGACAGCCCGATGCCGCCGCCCATGGTGATGCCGTCCATCAGCGCCACGAAGGGCTTCGGGTAGCGGGCGATCAGGGCGTTGAGCCGGTACTCGTCGCGGAAGAAGGCGCGGGTGCCGGCTCCGCCGGCCCTGACCTCGTCGTGCATCGCGCGCAGGTCCGCGCCCGCGCACAGTCCGCGTTCACCGGCGCCGGTCAGCACGACGGCTCGAACCCGGTCGTCGGCGATCCAGTCGTCCAGGGTGGCGCGGATGGTGGTGATCATGCCGTGGGTGAGCGAGTTGAGCGCCCGCGGGCGGTTCAGCACGATCCGTCCGAGACCGCCGTCGCCGTCTCCGTCCAGGACCGTCCGGACCTCCGCCACCTCTGCGCCCATCGGAACCGCTCCCGTCCCCTCGGTGATCTCGCCTTCCGCTGTCCACCGTACCGGGGCGCGTGGGTGGCCGTGATCGCCGGACCGGTGTGATCGCGGTCCCGCGCTCGGGGCGGTGGGCGGTCGGTCGGGTGGTGCGGTTGGTCGGCCGGCCGGCGCGGGCGGGTGGCGCGGCCGGCCCGGGTGCGCGGCGGCGCGGTCGTCACGGCCAGGCGCGCAGGGCGAGGTCGGCGACGCGGGTCAGGTCCTCGGTGGTGGCGCCGTCGCGGGCCTGCTGGGACATGCCCTGGATGACCGTGGCGAGGAATCCGGCCAGCGCTTCCGGATCGGCGCCGGGCGGCAGTTCACCCTCCTGCTGGGCGGTGCGCAGCCGGTCCGCGAACACCTGCCGGTTGCGGTTGCGCAGTTCGCGCAGGTGGGCCTGGACCCCGGCGTCCTGCGGGGTGACGTTGGTGGCGGCGGTGATCACCAGACAGCCGGCCGGGTGGGACGGGTCGGGGTAGATGGCGGCGGCCTCGCGCAGGATCCGGGCGAAGGCCGCGCGGGCACTCGCCTCCTCGGCCAGTGCGACGCCGACGAAGGCGCCGACGGGGGAGTGGCCGTAGCGGCGGACCACCTCCTCGAAGAGCGTGCGCTTGTCGCCGAAGGCGGCGTAGAGGCTGCCCGGGCGGATGCCCATGGCGATGGTGAGGTCGGCCACGGAGGTGGCCTCGTAGCCGCGCTCCCAGAACAGCCCGGTGGCGGCCGCCAGCGCCTCGTCCCGGTCGAACGCCGGCGGGCGCCCGCGCCTGGGGCGGGGGGCGGGGTCGGCCGTCCTGCTCTCGGGGGTCGCGTTGCTCTCGGGGGTTGCGGCTTCGGTCACGTCCGTCATGGGGTGGATTTTAGAGCAGTCACTCAAGAAGTGTGTGCTACGTTCTTTCTTGATCGATCGCTCAATAATTGGCCGAGGCGAACCTCGGCCCAAGAGGAGGGGGCTCCGTCATGGGCACGTACGGGCTTCGCGGCAAGGTGGCGCTGGTCACCGGCGGCAGCAGGGGCATCGGCCGGGCGATCGCCCGCCGGCTCGGGCGGGAGGGGGTCGCCGTCGCGGTCGGCTACGCCCGGAACGAGGCGGCGGCGCGCGAGGTGGTCGAGGGGATCCGGGCCGACGGCGGGCGGGCCTTCGCGCTGCGCGCCGAGCTCGGACGGCACGGTGACGCGGCTGCGCTGTGGGCTGCCTTCGACGCGGCAGTTGGGGCGCACGCGGACGGCGGCGGGGTCGACATCATCGTGAACAACGCGGGGATCGGCCGCAGTCCGGACCTCGCGACGCTGACCGAGGCGGACTTCGACGAGGTGTTCGCGGTGAACGTCAGGGCGCCGTTCTTCGTCGTGCAGCACGGATTGGAGCGGCTGCGGGACGGCGGGCGGATCATCAACATCTCCAGCGGCGCCGCCCGGCTCGCGATGCCGGAGATCATCGCCTACGGCGCCACCAAGGGCGCGCTGGACACCTTCACGCTCAACCTCGCCAAGCAGCTCGGCCCGCGCGGGATCACGGCCAACTCGGTCGCGCCGGGCGTGGTGGACACCGACGTCAACGCGGGCTGGCTGCGCGGCAACCCGGAGGCGGAGGCGTACGCGGCGTCGCTCGCCGCGCTCGGCCGCGTGGGGCGGCCGGAGGACATCGCCGACATCGTGGCCTTCCTCGCCTCGGACGACGCGCGCTGGGTCACCGGGCGGGTCATCGACGCCACGGGCGGCGCGGGGCTGTAGGCGCGAGGGCGGCGGTGGGAAAACGAATAACAGCTGACAGATTTCAGATGATGAAATCTGTCAGCTGTCATCCGTCAGTTGTTACTTGTCAGCCGCCCGCCGACAGCCGGCGCCCAGCGACGACTCGGTCCCGTCAGCCCCACACCCGCCCCGAGACCTCGCCGAACCCGATCACCGCGCCGTCCGGCCCCGGGGCCGTCGCCGTGATGACGACCTCGTCGCCGTCCTCCAGGAAGGTCCGGGTCGTCCCGTCCGGAAGCTTGAGCGGCTCCTCGCCGTTCCAGGTCAGCTCGATCAGCGCGCCGCGGGTGTCCGGCTCCGGCCCGCTGACCGTACCCGAGGCGAACAGGTCGCCGGTGCGCAGCGAGGCGCCGTTGACGGTCATGTGGGTCAGCTGCTGCTGCGCCGTCCAGTACATCCCGGCGAACGGGGGGCGCGAGACGAGGTGCCCGTTCAGCCGGACCTCCATCGCCAGGTCCAGGCCCCACGGCTCGCCGCCGCGGTCGTCCAGGTATGGCAGCGGTTCGACGTCGCGCCGCGGCGGGGTGACCCGGGCGTGCTGCAGGGCGTCCAGCGGCACGACCCACGGCGAGACCGAGGTCGCGAAGGATTTGCCCAGGAACGGCCCGAGCGGCACGTACTCCCAGGCCTGGATGTCGCGCGCCGACCAGTCGTTGACCAGGCAGACGCCGAACACGTGCTCGCGGAAGTCGTTCAGCGTGACCGGCCGGCCCAGCTCGGACGGCGTGCCGACGACGAAGCCGACCTCGGCCTCGATGTCCAGCCGACGCGACGGCCCGAAGCTCGGTGCGGCGTCGGCGGGCGCCTTGCGCTGTCCGTGCGGACGCACCACCGGGGTGCCGGACACCACGACCGTGCCCGCCCGGCCGTGGTAACCGATCGGCAGGTGCTTCCAGTTGGGGGTGAGCGGCTCCGATCCCGGGCGGAAGATCCGGCCCAGGTTGGTGGCGTGGTGCTCGGAGGCGTAGAAGTCGACGTAGTCCGCGACCTCGAACGGCAGGTGCAGCTCGACTTCGCCGGCCGGCAGCAGCGCCGGCGACAGCGGCTCGCGGAAGGACTCGTCCGTCAGCCAGGTGGTGAGGTCGGCCCGCACCTGCGTCCAGACCGAACGCCCGGCGGCCATCAGCGGGTTGAGCGAGTCCGCGTCCAGCAGCACGGACGGCGCGCCGGCCGCGCGGGCGGCCGCCCCGGCGTCCAGCACGAAGTCCCCGATGCGCACACCGATCCGGCGCTGCCCGGGCCGGTCGGCCGCGGTGAAGACGCCGTACGGCAGGTTGTGCACGCCGAACGGCGAGTCCTGGGCGCTGGTGAGCCAGCTGCGGGGGGTGCTCAACGGTCCTCCTGGACAAGTGGACTGGGCGACAGCAGGCCGAGCGCGGCCAGGTCGTCCAGGGGTTCGGCGACGCTGCAGGTGCCGAACGCGGTGAACGAGTTGCGGATCACCGTAACCTGGTGCCCGCTCAGGGCGCGGACGGCCTTGGCCAGCACCTCGCCGTCGCGCTCGGCCAGTACTTCGGCGGCCGTGGCGCGGTCGGTCTCCTGGGCGGCCAGCAGCACGTTGAGGAAGCCGTGGTGCTCGAAGCCGGTCTCCGGATCGGTGTGCCGGACGGCGTTGTGCAGCCCGGCCGTGCACTTGTACGGCAGGCCGCGCCGGGCGCAGCCGGTGAGGAAGGCGGCCAGCTCGTCCTCATCCGGGAACGCCTCCGCGACGAGCCCGCCGGTGCGGAACTTCGCCCGGTAGGCGCTGTCGACCAGGACGTCCAGCGTCTCGTCCAGTCCGTCCCCGCGCAGGAGTTCGCGCGGGAGTTCGACGGCGGCGGGGATGTCCGGGGGCAGCAGCCGGTCCAGCTCGGCGACCGCCTCGGCGGCGTCCCGGGTGGCCAGTTCGACCCCGGCGAGCTCGAAGGGCGCGGCGGCGGCGAGCGCCGGCCCGAGCTCGGCGCTGCCCCCCGGCAGCACGAGCCCGACCCTGAGCGGCCCGGTGCCCTCCACCGCCGCGGCCAGTTCGCCCAACCGGCCCGCCCCGCAGAGGAACGGGCCGACCGCGTCGGCGTACCAGGCCGTACGGTGGGCGCGGTGCGCGGGCACCGCCTCGACGACCGGCAGGTTCCCCGGCGGGAACACCGCCGCGTCGTCGAAGAGCCCCCGGAACAGCTCCGGGACGGTGAAGGCCCCCTCGGAGGAGCCCCCGGAGGGACCCGAGGAGGGGAACGCGGGAGTGCCGGAACTCATCGCCCCGGCCCCCGACCCGCCCACGTCCAGGCGTAGTTGGAGTCCTCGCTCGCCCGTCCGCCCTCGCCGAGCTCCAGCGGGCGGAAGGTGTCCACCATGACCGCCAGCTCGTCGAAGAAGTCCACGCCGATGCTGCGCTCGTACGCGCCCGGCTGCGGCCCATGGGTGTGCCCGCCCGGATGCAGCGAGATGGAGCCCTGGCCGATGCCGGAGCCCTTGCGGGCCGCGTAGTCGCCGCCGCAGTAGAACATGACCTCGTCGCTGTCCACGTTGGCGTGGTAGTACGGCACCGGGACGGACAGCGGGTGGTAATCCACCTTGCGGGGAACGAAGTTGCAGATCACGAAGCCGTTGCCCTCGAACACCTGGTGGGCCGGCGGCGGCTGGTGGATCCGCCCGGTGATCGGCTCGAAGTCCCGGATGTTGAAGGCGTACGGGTAGAGGCAGCCGTCCCAGCCGACCACGTCGAACGGGTGGTGCGGCACGGTGTAGCGGGTGCCCGAAACCCCGCCGGGGCCACGGTGCTTGACCAGTACGTCGACGTCCCCGGGGGTGTCGACCACGAGCGGCCCGACCGGTCCGCGGAAGTCCCGCTCGCAGTACGGCGCGTGCTCCAGCAGCTGTCCGTACTTGGACAGGTACCGCTTGACCGGGGTGATGTGGCTGTTCGCCTCGATGCAGTAGGCGCGCAGCGGCTCGTCCCCGGAGGGCACCCAGCGGTGGGTGGTGGCGCGCGGGATGATCACGTAGTCGCCCTGGCCGACCTCGATCGAGCCGAAGACCGTCTCGACCGTGCCCGAGCCGGACTCCACGTACACGCACTCGTCGCCGAGCCCGTTGCGGTAGAGCTCGCTGGGGGCCCCGGCGGCGACGTACGAGATCCGCACGTCGCCGTTGCCGAGGACCAGGCGCCGGCTGCCGACGACGTCCGCGGACTTCCACTCCTGGTCCGCGAACAGCTCGTGCAGCTTGAGGTGGCGGGGGAGCAGGGGATGGTTGGGCACCGTGGACTGGTCGGGCAGCTCCCAGGGGGCCGCGTCGACCACCGCCGAGGGGATGCCCCGGTGGTAGAGCAGCGACGAGTCGGAGGAGAACCCCTCCTCGCCCATCAACTCCTCGTAGTACAGCCCGCCTTCGGGTGTGCGGTGCTGGGTGTGCCGCTTGGGCGGGATGTTGCCCAGCTGTCGGTAGTACGCCATCTCCGTGCTCCTCCTCGACCGTCCGTGAGCCGGCCGTCCGCGAGTCGACCGTGAGTCGGCCGTCCGCGAGTCGACCGTGAGTCGGCCGTCCGCTGGTCGACCGTGAGTCGGCCGTCCGCTGGTCGACCGTCCGTCAGGGTGTCCCGACCGCCGTCAGGGCTTTCCGACGTTACAGGTTGCCGCGACGGTCCTGCTCGCGCTCGATGGACTCGAAAAGCGCCTTGAAGTTGCCCTTGCCGAAGCCCAGCGAACCGTGCCGCTCGATGAACTCGTAGAAGACGGTCGGACGGTCGCCGATCGGCTTGGTGAAGATCTGCAGCAGGTAGCCGTCCTCGTCGCGGTCGACCAGGATGCCGCGCTTCTTCAGCTCCTCGATCGGCACCCGCACCTTGCCGATGCGCTCGCGCAGCTCCGGGTCGTCGTAGTAGGCGTCCGGGGTGTTGAGGAACTCCACGCCGCGGGAGCGCAGCACGTCCACGGTGGTGAGGATGTCGTTGGTGGCGAGCGCCATGTGCTGGCAGCCGGGGCCGGTGTAGAACTCCAGGTACTCGTCGATCTGGGACTTCTTCTTGGCGATGGCCGGCTCGTTGAGCGGGAACTTCACCCGGTGGTTGCCGCTGGCGACGACCTTGGACATCAGGGCGGAGTACTCGGTGGCGATGTCGTCGCCGACGAACTCGGCCATGTTCACGAAGCCCATGACCCGGTTGTAGAACTGGACCCACTCGTCCATCCGGCCCAGCTCGACGTTGCCCACGGCGTGGTCCAGGGCCTGGAACAGGCGCTTGGGCGAGCCCTCCGGGTGGGTGACGGTGCTCTTGGCGACGACGTAGCCCGGCAGGTACGGGCCGCTGTAGCGGGAGCGGTCGATCAGGGTGTGGCGGGTCTCGCCGTAGGTGGCGATGGCCGCGCGGCGCACGGTGCCGTTCTCGTCCGTGACGTCGTTCGGCTCCTCCAGGACGGTGGCGCCGCTGGCACGGGCGTGCTCGATGCACTTGTCGACGTCCGGGACCTCCAGGGCCAGGTCGACCACGCCGTCGCCGTGGCGGCGGTGGTGGTCCAGCAGCGGGCTGTCCGGCTGGACGCCGCCCTTGATCACGAAGCGGCAGGAGCCGGAGCGCAGCACGTAGGACTTGCGGTCGCGGCGGCCGGTCTCCGGGCCGGAGTAGGCGACCAGCTCCATGCCGAACACGACCTGGTAGAACTGGGCCGTCTGGGTGGCGTTGCCGACCACGAACACGACCGCGTCCTGGGCGGTGACCGGGAACGGGTCGGAGGCCTGGTCGTGCTCGACGAGTCCGACGAGGCGGCGCAGCTGGTCGGCGTCGAGGCCGGCCTCGCGCTCCTCGGGGGTCAGCTCAAGGGCGTGGGACTGCGTGGTCATCGCTCGTTCCTCCACTCAGGGCCTCGGCGTTGAGGCTTCCGGGGGTTTCCGCGGGGCTTTGGGGCTTCCGGTCGGATCGCGTGGATCGCTGCCGCACGGCGAACGGGTGGGCGGTGCGGTTGCGGAGAGCTTGCTCCTGTCGTGAGGGTTGGGCAACAGGTCGATTTTTCACTGCTCAATGTGTACAAGCTGATCAGGAATTCCCAGCCCGGGCTGCACAATATGCGCTGCCCCGGGACGGTGCTCGCACGAAATCTGCGCAACCGGTGACTAGCGGCCGTCGGCCCGCGGGCCGTCGGTGGGCGGGAGGTGGCGCAGGAACCAGTCCCCGGCCAGCTCAGCGGCCTGGTCGAGGGTGCCCGGCTCCTCGAAGAGGTGGCTCGCGTGCGGCACCACCGCCAGCTTGCTCCTGCCCCGCAGCCGGGCCCGCGCCTGCCGGTTGAGGTCGAGCACGGTGGTGTCCAGGGCACCGACCACGAGCAGCGTCGGGGCGTCCACCCGGCCCAGGACGTCGGGCCCGGCGAGGTCCGGGCGCCCGCCCCGGGAGACCACGGCGCGCACCGCCGGGCCCAGCTCGGCGGCGGTGTGCAGCGCGGCGGCCGCGCCGGTGCTGGCACCGAAGAGACCGAGCGGCAGACCGCGCGCCCCGTCGGTGCGCTCCAGTTCCCGCGCAACGGCGGTCAGCCGGGAGCCGAGCAGTCCGACGTCGAACACCTTGCGCCGGTCCGGCTCCTCCGCCTCGGTGAGCAGGTCGAACAGCAGAGTGCCCAGCCCCACCCCGTTCAGGTACCGGGCGACGTGCCGGTTGCGCGGGCTGTGCCGGCCGCTGCCGCTGCCGTGCGCGAACACCACGACCCCGCGCGCCCCGGCCGGCACGGTCAGCCGGCCCGCCAGGCGGACCCCGGCGACGGACAGCAGCAGCTCGCGGTCGACGTCCTCCGGCGGGTCCCCGGGTGCTCCGCCCCCGGGCCCTGCGCCCCCGTGCCCCTCCCGGCTCCGGGCCTCGGCCAGCAGTCGCAGCACCTCTTCGTCGCCGGTCTGCGAGAAGTCGGCGTAGAACTCGCCGATCGCGAAGAACGGGGACGGCGTGTCGACGCAGACCAGCTCGTCGGCGACCTCGGTCAGCCGGTCCGTCCAGTCCCGGGGCGCCACCGGCACGGCGAGCACCACCCGGGCCGCGCCGCGCGCCCGGACGATCCGGCAGGCCGCCCTGGCCGTGGAGCCGGTGGCGATGCCGTCGTCCACCACGATCACCGTGCGCCCGCGCAGGTCGAAGGCCGGACGGTCGCCCCGGTAGCGGCGGGCCCGGCGCGCCAGCTCGGTGCGCTCGCGCCGCTCCACCTGCGCCAGCTGCTCGTCGTCGACCCCGGCGAGCCGCAGGACCTGCTCGTTCAGCACCCGGACGCCGTCCTCGCCGATCGCGCCCATGGCCAGCTCGGGCTGGTACGGCACACCGAGCTTGCGGATCACGCAGATGTCCAACGGCGCGTCGAGGGCCGTCGCCACCTCGGCGGCCACCGGCACCCCGCCGCGGGGCAGGGCGACGACCACGGTGTCGGGGCCGGCGAGCTGGGCGAGTCGGGCGGCCAGCCGGTGGCCCGCCTCGGTGCGGTCGGTGAAATGGGTTCCGGTGACGTGCATGACACGGCCTCCCAGTTCCACCGTACGCCGGTCGTGGCGGGTCGGTACGGGGGGCGTTGCGGCGCCCGCCGGAGGCGTCCCGGGCGCTCGCCGGTGGGGTCCCGGGCCGTCGGTCGGGCGGGTCCCGGGTGGCCCGGCCGGTGGGTCCCGGCGCCGGTCGGACGGGTCCCGGGCGCCCGGCGGGTCGGTCCCGGGTCGGTCCCGGGCACTCGCGCGCCGGAACGGGACGCGGCCGCCGCTCGGCCGGGAGCGGGACGGGACGACACCCCCGTGTGGCCGGGACGGCGGGCGGCGGACGGTGGTTCACAGAGGCGGCCCGCCGAGCCCGCCCACCACCGAAGGAGCGTCCGCCATGCCGGGCACCGTCATCACCGACCTGCGCCGCCGCGGCGCCGTCGACCCCGGCCGCCTGCTCGCGGGCCCGCTGCGCGCCGTCGGCCTGCAGTGGCTCGAACCGGGGCACAGCGCCGAGGTCACCGCCGAGGGCGCCGAGCACGCGCTGTACGTCACCGCGGGCTCCGGCCTCGGCGCACTGCCCGAGGACGTCGTGCACCCGGACCACCCCGAGCGGGCCGTTGCCGGCCTGCCGCTGATCGAGGGCACCGCCGTCGTGCTGCCGCTCGGCTCCCGGACCGTCCTGACCGCCGGGACGGCCGGGCTGGAGTACTTCCACGCCGTCCTGGCCGTCCCGGCCGTCGAGCTCTCCCCCGAGGAGGCCGGAGTCGCCGAACCCGCCCAGCTGGTCGTCACCACCGACACCGGCTCCGCCATGGTCCTGCTCGGCCGCGACGGCGCGCGGGTGCGGATCCGCTCGCTGGCCCGCCGCGCCATGAGCACCAGTGCCTGCGAGGCCTTCGACCAGCTGCGGCTGAGCCCCGGCGCCCACCACGTGCTGCCCGGTCGGCCCGACGCCGAGACCGCTCTGCACGTGCTGCGCGGCGCCGCCGCCATCGGTCAACACCCGGACGAGCCGGACCATTTGGCCTCGGACGGCGACCTGCTGCTGGCCCGCCGGGGCCGCACCCTGCACCTGGAGGCCGGTCCGCTCGGCGCGGAACTGCTCTGCCTCGCCCTGGCCGTGCCCCGCCACCGCGCCGGCACCAGGGCGGCCCTCGCCCGGCGCCGCGCCGAACGCTGCGACCGTCCCTGACCGCCAACGCCCCCCTGCCCCGCCCTTGCCCCAGCCCCCACCCTTGCCCCAGCCCCCGCCGCGCCCTGCCCCCGCCGCGTCCCCTGTCCTCGCCCCCGTCGAAATCCCCAGGAGTCAGCCGTGATCCTCGTGCCCGTCGCCGTCCCGCGCACCGCGCCCGCCTTTCGGCGGGTGATCGACCCCGAACAGCGGCCGTCCGTCCGTGCCGGGCTGACCGTCGAGACCCTGCCGCCCGGTGTCCGGGTCGATCAACTTCCCTGCGAGTCCGTCGAGTCGGCCACCGTGGTGCTCGCCGGCCGACTGTCCGCGGGCGGTCGGATCCTCTCCCCGGGCGAGGTGCTGCACCACCCGCCCGGCAGCAGCCACCGGCTCACCGCCCTGCGCGGCGCGCCGACCGCCGTGCTCACTGTCCGCCCCGTCCTGCCGCCCGCCAAACTCCCTGTGCAGCGCACCGGTTCACGCCCGGCGGCCGGGCCCGCGCGGCGGATCACCGTGGAGACCGTCGTCCTCGCCCCCGGCGGGACCTGCGAGCCGTCCACCGAGGCCGCGGCGGACACCTTCCTGCTGCCGCTCTCCGGCACCGGCGCCCACCTGGACGCCGAAGGCGGCGAAGTGCCGCTGTTCCCCGGTGACTTGGTGTACCTCCGGGCGGGCGAACGGTACCGCCTGCGGGCCGGCCCGTCCGGCCCGGTGACCGTCCTGCGCGGCCGGGTCGGCGCGCTTCCGGGACCTGAACGGGACCTGGAGCCCATGCACTCGGGGCACGCCGGTCCGCACAGTTGAGTACAGAGCGGTCGGTCGATCGGATCGGCCGCTCGGAAGAATCAGGAGTACCACCTCATGGCTATGAACACCGCGACCAAGGCGATCTGCGCTGCCGGAGCGCTGACGGGCGCGATCGCGGCGGCCCTGGCACTGCGCAACGCCTGCTCGTTCTCCACCTCCTCCGCCTCCGCCGCCACGCCGGAGTCCGGCGACGGGTCGACGTCGCCCTCCGGTGGCGGAGTGAAGCCGTTCTGCGCCTTCGGGTGCGGGCCCGGCCGGTGAGTCACCACCTCCGACCGCACCCGTGAACGGAAGCCCCCAGCCCGACCATCGATCCGATCAACCCCTGACGCCCCGGCGCCGGGGGTTGCGGTCTGTTCCGTGACGGCCCGCTCCGGCAGGGGCTGAGCGGAACGAGCGGTGTCCGCGAGGGCGTCCGCAGGCATTCCTACCGGTCCGCCGCGGCCGAGCGCGGCAGCACCGCCAGCACCTGTGTCCCCCGGTCCCGCGACAGCGGCTCGACGGTGCAGCGGCCGCCGATCTCCGCCGCCCGGTCGGCCATCGACCGCAGGCCCACCCCGCCGCCCTCCTGCCCGTCGTCGGGCTCCACCCCCCGGTACCCCACGCCGTCGTCCCGCACGGTCAGCGTCAGCGCCTCGTCGTCCACCCGCAGCGTCACCCGAGCGGTCCGGGCCCGGGCGTGCCGCAGCACGTTGTTGAGCGCCTCTGCCGTGATCCGGTACGCCGCGACCTCCACGGCCGCCGCCAGCTCCGGCAGCGGCTCCGGCGAGACCTCCGCCGTCACGCTCAGCCCCGCCGCGCTGAAGTTGTCCGCCAGCTGCCGGACGGCCCGGGCCAGTCCGAGTTCGCGAAGCGGTGCCGGGCCGAGCCGGTCGGTGATCCGGCGGACCTCCTGGATGGCCATTCCGAGGCCCTCGGACACCGTGCGGAGCGGGTCCGCGAGCCCGCCGTCCGCCGCCGAGGCCGCGTTGTCCACCTGGAGCCGCAGCCCGGCCAGCGCCGGTCCGAGCCCGTCGTGGATGTCCCGTCGCAGCCACCGCCGCTCCTCCTCCCGGGCGGCGATGATCTGTTCCCGGCTGGCCAGCAGGTCCTCCTGGAGCTGCAGCGACGCGACGGCCGGCGAGGCCTGGTCGGCGAGCGAGCGCAGGATGTCGACGTCGGTGGCCGCCAGCCGCTCCTCGCCCGCCCGCAGCCCGACGGTCAACTCGCCGATCGGCAGCCCGTTGTGGACCAGCGCGAAGCCCTGGCTGCGGCCGTCCAGCCGTCCCGCGGTGGCCAGGGTGCGCCGCCCGGCCCGGGTGGTGACGGTCAGGGTGACCCCGGGCAGCTTGAGCTCCTCGGCGACGGTCGCGCACAACGCCACCGGCAGTTGCTCCGGGTCGACGACCTGCCGCACCCGCTCGGCGAGGATCCGCAGCACCTGGTACGGCTGCGCGCGTTCGCCGTAGTACAGCCGGTCCACCACGGCGACGACCCGCTGGGCCGCCCGGGGCAGGGTGGCCCCGAGCGCGTACACCAGGGCGATCAGCACCAGGGCCGCACCGCCGCGCCCCGGCAGCAGCCAGCCGGACAGGACGGCCGCGGCCACCACGAACAGCCCGGTGACCCCGGTGCCCAGCAGCAGTCCGATCAGGACGTTGCGGGCGGCCCGGTCGAGCCGCCAGCCGTGGTCCCGGATGACCAGGAAGCCGATCGCGACCGCCCAGACCACCCCCGCCGCGGCGAACGGCCAGTAGCTGAGCCAGTAGTGCTCGGCGCGGTTGCGCATGTAGAAGTCCTGCAGTCCGACCCAGAGCAGGTACGCGCCGAGCATCGCCGCCACCCGCAGTCGGTGCCGACGGTTGCCGCCCGCGCCACCGGCCGGATCGGTCGACCGCAGCAGGCGCGACAGCAGGACCAGCGTGACCAGTCCGAGCAGGCACTCGCTGATCAGCAGGTCGTGGCCGCCCAGGCCGCCGTCGACGGCCCGGAGGAAGTGCGCCGGCCCGCCGGCGGCCAACGGATTGGGCCGTCCGAAGGCCGTCGGCTCGGCGAGTTCCTGCGCCACCTCGGCCGTCACCCACAGCGACACCGCCCCGATGTACCACCACCAGTGACGGGTCGTCAGGCGTCCGAGCGGCAGCCAGAGCGGCAGCACGTAGATCAGCGACACGTTGACCGCGCTCAACAGTACGTCGAAGGCCAGTGCGGCGCCGACGATGCCCGGGTCGCTCACCTCGACCCAGATCGGCGCCTCCACCGCGCTGGGCAGGACGTCGGTGAGCGCGTACAGGAGCATCACCCAGCCGAGCGGGCTGCCCGGGCGGTGCGCGTGCAGCAGCATGCCCGCGGCAGCGGTGGGCAAGGCATAGACCAGGATGGCGAGTTGGTCGCGTGGATGGGACGCGCCGGGTTCGCCCAGGTGGACGAGGACGTAGCAGATCCACAGGGTCGCGGCGACGAAGCAGACCGCGGTGGCGAGCGCGGCGGCGGTCAGTTGGCGCTCGGCCCAGGTGCGGCGCGGGGGAGACGTCACCGTGATCATGGCACCACCTCGATCTGGGCGGCGGGTGTTCCGCCGGCCGCGCTGTGGACCGCCGGCGCCTCGCCCCCGGTGCTCGGGCCCCGGTGCTCGGGCCCCGGTGCCCGGTTCCCCGGCGTCCGGTCCCCGGTGTCCGGCCTCCGGCGTCCGGCTTCCGGCGTTCGATCCCAGTGTGGGCGGCCCGGTGTCCCGGGCGCCTGAGGCAGTGGTCACGCATCTCGCGCGGGACGCCGGGGCGGCCCCGGGCCCGCCGACCCCGTCGGCGCTTCGTGTACGGCCCCGCCGTGCGGACGACCCCCGGGCATGTCACGGAGAGTCACGTCCCCCTCGCTGCTAGTGTCGGCCGGGTGGATGAACAGCAGCTGGTCTCACCTTCGGATCCGGCAGGCGGGGCGGCGCCCGTGCGGGTACTGATCGTCGACGACCACCCCCTCTTCCGTGAGGGGCTCAAGGCGGCGCTGGAGAGCGCCGAGGGCGTCTCCGTGGTGGCCGAGGCCGAACGGGTCGCCGACGTGCCGGAGGCGGTCGCCCGGCACCGCCCCAATGTGGTGATCATGGACCTCTCCCTGCCCGACGGCTCCGGGCTGGAGGCCGTGCGCCGGCTCTCCGCCCAGGAGCAGCCCCCGCCGGTGCTGATGCTGACCATGTCGGACGACGACGGCAACCTGCTCGCCGCCCTCCAGGCGGGCGCCCGCGGCTACCTGGTCAAGGGCGCGGGGCGGGAGGAGGTGCTGCACGCGGTGCGTACGGTCGCCGCGGGCGGCGCGGTGTTCGGAGGTGAGGTGGCCGGGCGGATCACCGCGCTGCTGGCCGGGGCCAAGATGCGCGAGGCGGGGCAGCTCTTCCCCGACCTCACCGCCCGCGAGGCCGAGGTGCTGGATCTGGTCGCGCGCGGCCACGACAACCGGAGGATCGCCCGGGAGCTGGTGGTCGCGGAGAAGACCGTCCGCAACCACGTCACCCACATCTTCGAGAAGCTGCACGTGGCGACCCGCGCCGAGGCCGTCGCCCGGGCCCGCGACATGGGCCTCGGCGACGGCTGAGCGGGCCCGGTTCCCGGCCCCGGGGGCCGCAGGGGCGTGGGCGCGGTCCGGGGAAGTGGTCCGGGGGTGCCGGTCCGCCGACCGGCACCCCCGGGGTCTTGCAGGCCCTACCGGACCTACGGCTGCATCTCGTACGCGCCCGAGAGCGCCTCGACCCGGGCCCACACCTTCGCGGCGCGCTCGGCGTCGACCACCGGGCGGCGCACGTTCGCCAGCGCCCAGGCGGCCTGCTCCTCGGTGGTGGAGGCCTTGCCGTGCAGCTCGGTCGCGTGCGCGGAGAAGTCGCGGACCAACGCGTCGAAGATCTGGTCCAGGACGTCCGCGTCCAGACCGGTCAGCTCGGCCTGCTCCAGCACGAGCTGGCCGTAGACGATCAGCGCGAACAGCTGGCCGATCTCCAGCAGGAAGTCCAGGTCCGCCTGCTGCTCCTTGCTCGGCGCGTGCTTGAGCAGCAACTCGCAGAAGCCATCGGCCTGTTCGCGGAAGCGGGCGACGTTGGCCAGGTGGGCGTGCTTGTCGTAGGCGGTGCGCCAGTCGTGGAAGCGGATCGCACCGAGACCGCGGGCCGGCCCCTGCTGGAACAGGAAGACGTCGTCGGTGGCGTCCAGCCGGGTCGGCACCGGAGCGTAGTCGGCGGGCGCGAACAGGTAGTTGGCCATGAACTTGAGGATCAGCGCCAGGTTGACGTGGACGGTGCCCTCCAGCTTCGGCAGGCCGCGGATGTCCTTGGCGGCCTTGTCGAAGTAGGTGTCCGCCTCGAAGCCCTTGGCCGCGATGACGTCCCACATAAGGTCGATGACCTTCTCGCCCTCGGTGGTGACCTTCATCTTGGTCATCGGGTTGAAGAGCAGGTAGCGGCGGTCCTCGGCGGAGGCGGTGCGGAAGTAGTCGACGGCCCGCGCGCTGAACAGCTTCATCGCGACCAGGCGGGCGTAGGCGTCGGTCAACTCCCGCCGCACGTGCGGGAAGTCGGTGACCTTGCGGCCGTACAGCACCCGGTTGTGGGCGTGCGTGACGGCCTCGTACATCGCGTGCTCGCAGATGCCGACCGAGGCGGTGCAGAGGTTGAACTTGCCGACGTTGACGGTGTTCAGCGCGGCGTCGAAGGCGGCCTGGCCGGTGTGCAGCACGTCCTCGGCCCGGACCGGGTAGTCCTCCAGGCGGAACTCGCTGACGTACATCTGGGCGTTCACCACGTTCTTGACCAGGTGGTACGCCTCGTGGCGGCTGTCGGCGGCGAAGAAGACGTAGCCCTCGGGGCCCTCGACGTCCGAGCGGCGGCCGAAGACCGAGACCAGACCGGCCACGTTGCCGTTGCCGATGTAGTACTTGGAGCCGGTCGCGGTGAAGCCGCCCTCGCCGTCCGGGGTGAGGATCATGTCGGTGGAGTAGATGTCGGCGCCGTGGGTGCGCTCGGACAGACCGAAGGCCATCACGTGGCCCTCGGCGAGGAGCTTGGCGGTGCGGGCCCGGACGGCCTCGTTCTCGCTCTGCCAGACCGGGCCGAGGCCCAGGATGGTGACCTGCCAGGTGTACCAGTAGCCGAGGCCGTAGAAGCCGAGGATCTCGTTCAGCTCGGCGATCCGCGCGGTGTCCCAGCGCTTGTCCGGGTCGGCCGCGGACGGGGTCAGGAACTCGGCGAACAGGCCCTCCTGCGCGGCGAATTCGAGGAAGTCGGCGTACCAGGCACGGTCGATGTAGGTGTCGATGAGCGCCTTCTTGCCGCGGGACTCGAACCAGTCGACGGTCGCGCGCAGCAGCCGCCGGGTCGGCTCGTCGAACTGCGCGGGGTCGTAGGTGCGCGGGTTGAAGAGCATCAGGGCTCCCTGGGGTCGAGGGTTTCGAGAAGATCGAGGAGGAGTGCGGGTTCGAGTTCGAGCGTGCCGAGGCGTGAAGGCACGGCGAAGCGGGCGCGGCCGAGGACGGGGTTCAGCGAACAGAAGACAGACTTCAGCGAACAGATTTCAGCGGACAGATTTCAGATAACAGATTTCAGACTCTGTCAGCCGGTTTCTGTTCGCCGTCTCCGGTTGCCCGCCCCCGCCCGTCCGCGAGTCGGCGCAGGGTGGTGAGCACGTCGTCCAGCCACGCGAGGTTCATCCGCTCGAACTCGATGCCGCCGCGCAGCACCACGTGCTGCAGCTCCTGCTGGACGTCCAGCGCGTCGAGGTCGGGGAAGTCCCGTTGCTCGCCGTGCAGGTAGCGGGCGAGCAGGGCGGCATGGCTCTCGCGGTGCCGTTCCACCTCGGAGATCAGCACGGTCAGCGCGGCCGGGTCGTCGAAGGCGGCGGCCCGGATCTTGACCGCGAGCTCGTGCCGGACGGTCTCCGGCTCGACCGGTTCACGCAGCCAGTCGGCCAGCGCGGCCCGCCCGGGTCCGGCCGCCGAGTACACCTTCTTGTCCGGGCGGCCGTCCTGCGTGACCTCCTCGGCAGCGACCCAGCCGTCCGCCTCCATCCGCCGCAGCACCCGGTAGATCTGCTGGTGGGTGGCGGTCCAGAAGCGTCCGATGGAACGGTCGAAGCGCCGGGCCAGTTCGTACCCGGAACCGGGCTGCTCCAGCAGCGAGACGAGGATCGCGTGCTCCAGTGCCATGCCCGCATCCTGCTATGCAACGAGTTGCATAGGCAACGTCCATCGGGAGTGTTGAGACGCAGGTCACCGGCGTGATCGGATGGTTATCGGCCAATGCGGACAATCGGGTGTAAAACCTTTGAGAAGGGCACAATAGGTACGGGGTACGCCCCATTCCATGGTCCGGAACCACAGGAGGTGGTATCGGTGGCAACCCATTTGCCCACGGGCATGGAGCACCACCCGGACATCGTCGAACTCCGGGAACACTACGAGCGGGTCACCTCGACCCCCCGCGCCCAGGGCATCGAAGCCCTGGCCGTACTGGCCGGTCTCTTCCTGGCGGCATCGCCTTGGATCGTCGGCTTCACCGCGTTCAGCACCCTGACCGTGACCTGCCTGATCGTCGGGCTGGCCTACACGGCACTGATGGCCGGCTACGGGCCCGCCTACGAGCGCACCCACGCGCGGGCTTGGGCCGCCGCCGCGCTCGGTGTCTGGACGATCATCTCTCCCTGGGTCGTCTCGGGTTCCGTCGCGCACGGCAAGAACATCGTCACCTGCGTCATCGTCGGTGCGGTGATGTTCCTGCTCGGCCTCGCGGCGCTCTCGATGGCCACGATCACGTCGAACGGAGCAGCGATGCGGCTCGGCCGGGCCGGCCGGGCTGAACGAGTCGGCCGCGCAGGCCGCGACAAGGGCTGATCTTCCCCGCAGCCCGCGTCCGGGGCGCGGAGGGCGCGTGTGCCCGCCGCGCCCCGGCACGCGTCCAGGGAAGTCCCGACAGGTACCGGGTTACGGGTGCGTCATCCGCAGCACGTCCAGCGCCCGGTCCAACTGTTCCTCGGTGAGCTCGCCCCGCTCCACGTAGCCGCGCTCCAGCACCACCTGACGGATCGTCTTCCGCTCGGCCAGCGCCTGCTTGGCGACCTTCGCCGCCTCCTCGTACCCGATGTACCGGTTCAGCGGCGTCACCACCGACGGCGAGGACTCCGCGTACTCGCGGGCCCGCTCCACGTTCGCGGTGATGCCGTCCACCGTCCGGTCCGCCAGCAGCTGGGCGCTGTTGGCGAGCAGCCGCACCGACTCCAGCACGTTGCGGGCGATCACCGGGAGCATCACGTTCAGCTCGAAGTTGCCGCTCGCGCCGGCCAGGGTCACGGTCGAGTCGTTGCCCACCACCTGGGCGGCGACCATCAGCACCACCTCGGGCAGCACCGGGTTCACCTTGCCCGGCATGATGGACGAACCGGGCTGCAGGTCCGGCAGGTTGATCTCGCCCAGCCCGGTGCGCGGGCCGGAACCCATCCACCGCAAATCGTTCGCGATCTTCGTGAACCCCACCGCCACCGTGCGCAGTTGGCCGCTCAGTTCGACCAGCGCGTCCCGCGCGCCCTGCGCCTCGAAGTGGTCGCGGGCCTCGGTCAGCGGCAGGCCGGTGGCGCGGGCCACCTCCTCGATGACTGCCGCCGGGAAGCCCGGCGGGGTGTTGATGCCGGTGCCCACCGCCGTACCGCCGAGCGGCAGTTCGGCGACCCGGGGGAGCGTGGCCAGCAGCCGCTCCCGCCCGTGCCGCACCTGGGCCGCGTAGCCGCCGAACTCCTGGCCGAGCGTGACGGGCGTGGCGTCCATCAGGTGGGTGCGGCCCGACTTGACCACCTGCGCGAACTCGACGGACTTGCGCTCCAGCGCCTCCGCCAGGTGCTCCAGCGCCGGGATCAGGTCGTGGGTGACGGCGGCGGTGGCGGCGATGTGGATCGAGGAGGGGAACACGTCGTTGGACGACTGGCTCGCGTTCACCTGGTCGTTCGGGTGGACCGGCCGCCCCAGCCGCTCGCCGGCCAGGGTCGCGATCACCTCGTTGGCGTTCATGTTGGACGAGGTGCCCGAGCCGGTCTGGAAGACGTCCACCGGGAACTCGCCGTCCCAACGGCCGTCCGCGACCTCCTCGGCCGCCGCCGCGATCGCCCCGGCCGTCTCCTCGTCCAGGACCCCGAGGCGGGCGTTCACCCGGGCCGCGGCCGCCTTGATCCGCGCCAGCGCGGCGATGTGCGCGCGCTCCAGCCGCTGGCCGGACACCGGGAAGTTCTCCACCGCCCGCTGCGTCTGCGCCTGCCACTTCGCGGCGGTCGGCACCCGTACCTCGCCCATCGAGTCGTGCTCGATCCGGTACTCCTGCGGCTTCTCCCGCTCGTCACCCATCGTGCGCTGCACCTCCTGTACGGGCCCGCTCGGCCCGGTCACCGGTCTTCCGATCACGACAGCCGCGCACGGGCCCCGGGTATTTCCGCCCGGGGCCGGTGATCCCCGAACGGGAGGACAACGGGGTGCGGCACGGTTACGGCCGGGGGCGCTCGGCGCGGCCCGACCCGGCGCGGACCAGGTCGGCGCGGACCAGGCCGGTGCGGTTCAACGCGGCGCGTGCGACCAGGTGCCGTTCAACTCGGCGCGGACCAGCTCGCCCGGTTCGGTGCCGGCCTGGGCGACCGTCGACCCGTCGGGCGCCCAGACCCCGGAACCGCCCGAGCTGTCCGGGAACACGCCGGTGGGCCCGGCGGAGGTGGACAGTACGACCCAGACCCCGTGCTTCGTGGCCCGGTCCCGGCAGTGGCCGTCCCGGCGCTCGGCCTGCGCGGCGCCCGGGCCGTACAGCGTGGAGGCGACGTAGGCGTCGATGCCCAGCGGGGCGGTCTCCTCGGCGTGCGTGGGGTCGGCGACGTCGGCGCAGACCGCGAGGCCGAGCCGCAGGCCGTCCAGCTCCAGCACGACGGGCTTCTCGCCGGCGGTGAAGCGGTCGGGCTCGCCCTCGCCGTGCAGACGCATCTTCCGGTAGACGACGGCGGCGCCTTCGCCGGTGACCGCCAGGGTGGCGATGGCCTCGCTGCCGTCGGCCTCCGCGACCGGCGCGCCGACCAGCGCCAGCGTGCCGGTGGCGGCGCAGGCCTCGACCAGCGGGGCGAGCCGCGGGTCGGCCGGGTCCACGGCGGGGGCCGCCAGGTCGTAGCCGGTCAGCGACAGTTCGGGGAACACCACCAGGCGGGTTCCCGCGGCCCGGACGGCCTCGGCATGCCGTTCGACGTTCACGGTCAGGGTGTCGGGGCGGCCGCGGTCGGCGCAGAGGGGCTGGGCGACGGCGACGGTCAGCGGCGCGGACGAGGGCACGGCGGGGCCTCCGGTCGATGGGGGTCCGTGGTCAAGATCAACCTATGCGGCCGCCGAAGAGCCGGGCAAGCGCCCGGACCAGGATGAGTCCTCGCCGGCCACCCGCTCGCCGGGTCCCCAGGACGGCCCGACCAGGACGATGCCGCCACCGGTCGGCCCTGCCGCAGCGGGGGCACGGACGGAGTGGACGGTCCTCAGCCGTTCGGGCCATGATCACTCGAACGAGTGAGATCCCGGCCGGATCGCTTCAAACGGTCGTACGGCACTTCGTACGCTCCTGACCGGGTCGGGTGGACACCGACCGCCCCGGAGCGCCGCGGCCCGGCCCGGGGAACCGACGCAGGGGGGCGGACCGGATGACCACAGCACACGACCACGACCGTACGAACGGCGCAGCCGACGCGAATCCCACGAACGACGTGAACGGCGCGAACGACGTGGACGGCGCGGCCGGTGCGCCGGACCGCCGGGGGAGCGGCTGTGACGCCGGACGCGGGCTGACCAGGCGCCAACTGCTCGGCGCCTCCGCGGCGCTCGGCGGCGCGGCCTGGCTGCTGCGCGGCACCATCGGCCCGGACAGCGCGCAGGCCGCCACCCCGGTGCCGCCCGGCCTGCCCGCCGGCACCGAGCTCTACCAACGGGTCTTCGAGAACTGGTCCGGAGAGATCCGCACCGACCAGCTGTGGACCTGCGCGCCGCGCACCCCGGAAGAGGTGCCGGCCCTCGCCGACTGGGCGCACGCCAACGGCTGGCGGCTGCGCGCCTCCGGCTACCGGCACACCTGGGCACCGCTCACCGTCGCCAACGGGACCGCGGACAGCGCCCGCGTCCTGATCGTGGACACCAGCCGCTACCTCACCGCCATCACCGCCGACTCGCCCACCACCGTCCGGGCGCAGGCCGGCGCCGCCATGGAGGCGCTGCTCGCCCACCTGGCGGACCGCGGCCTCGGACTGACGGCCTGCCCGGCGCCCGGCGACCTCACCGTCGGCGGCGTGCTCGCCATCGGCGGCCACGGCACCGCCGCCCCGGCGCACGGCGAACTACGGCCGGACGGGCACGGCTACGGCTCGGTCAGCAACCAGGTGGTACGGCTCACCGCGGTCGTCCTAGACCCGGCCACCGGCCGCTACGCGCTGCGCACCTTCGACCGCGCCGAGGCCGACAGTGCCGCCTTCCTGGTGCACCTGGGCCGGGCCTTCCTCACCGAGGTCGTGCTGCGTGCCGGCGCCGACCGGCCGCTGCGCTGCGTCAGCCGACTGGATATCCCGGCGAGCGACCTGTTCGCCCGCCCCGGGACCGCCACGGGCGGCGGCGGCCTGCTCGGCGGCCTGCTGGGCGGCGGCGACGGCCCGCGCACCCTCACCGAGTTCGTCGAGCGCGACGGCCGGGTCGAGGCGATCTGGTTCGCCTACACCGACTACCCGTGGCTCAAGACCTGGACCGTCAGCCCGACCAAGCCGCTCGCCTCCCGGGCCGTCGACCAGCCCTACAACTACCCCTTCTCGGACAGCGTTCCGGAACCCGTCGCCCGACTGGCCGGCCAAATCGTCTCCGGCGCCTGGGGATCAGCCCCGCTGTTCGGCCAACTCCAGTACCTCGTCGCCAAGGTGGCGCTCACCGGGGACCTCACCGACGTGCTGCTCTCCGGCGGAGTGCTGCGCGACCTGCTCTCCGGCGACCTGATCACCCACCTGCTCGCCGGCGGCCTGCGCTCCGACCTCTGGGGCCCCTCACGCACCGTGCTGCAGTACGTGCGGCCCACCACTCTGCGGGTCACCGCCAACGGCTACGCGATCCTGACGAAGCGCGCCGACCTGCAGTGG
The DNA here is from genome assembly GCF_055584725.1 of Kitasatospora sp. NPDC101108. Lineage (NCBI taxonomy): Bacteria > Bacillati > Actinomycetota > Actinomycetes > Kitasatosporales > Streptomycetaceae > Kitasatospora > Kitasatospora sp. NPDC101108. The sequence continues at coordinate 200,604 of NZ_JBVJLM010000006.1, read as the reverse complement.
GTGGTCAGCGAATTCGCCGCCCACTACCGTCAGTTGCTCGCCGAGTACCAGGCCCGGGGCGAGTTCCCGGTGAACGGCGCGGTGGAGATCCGGGTCACCGGCCTGGATGACCCGTCCTACTCCGGCGTCCCGGGCGCCCGGCCGCCGCTGCTGTCCGCGCTGCGGCCGCGGGCGGACCGGCCGGAGTGGGATACCGCGGTCTGGCTCGATGTTCTGGCCTTCCCCGGTACGCCCGGGCTGGAGCGCTTCGCCCGGGACCTGGAGCAGTGGCTGCTGCGCACCTTCGACGGCACCCGGGCGGGCATGCGGGTCGAGTGGTCCAAGGGCTGGGCCTACACCGCCGAGGCGGCCTGGTCCGACCAGGACCTGATCGGGCGGGTCATCCCCGACAGCCTGCGCGCCGGGGGCGGACCCGGCTGGGACGAGGCGGTCGCCGTCCTGGACCGCCACGACCCGCACCGGGTGTTCGGCAACCCGTTCCTCGACGGGCTGCTGAAATAGGCGCTCCGGAAGGGGTGACGGCGAACGGGAAACAGATGACAGCGAACAGATGATGAAATCTGTTCGCTGTCATCTGTCATCTGTCATCTGTCATCTGTTCGCTGCTCGGCAGCGAGCAGCGAGCAGCGAGCAGCGAGAGCGCCAGGCGCCGGCGCCGGAGCGTCAGATGTGCTCCATCACGATCACCGCCAGGGTGTCCGCCGCCAGCGCGCGGAACACGTGGGGGGCGTCGCCCGGGTAGCTGATGTAGTCGCCCGGGCCCAGCTCGACCGGCGCCTCGCTCGGACCCACCAGGGCCCGGCCCGAGCCGATCATCACATGCTCGACGGTGCCGGGCATGTGCGGGTCGGAGGCCCTGGTCTCGCCGGGCTGGGCCTCGATCCGGTAGATGTCGCGCCGGGCGTTCGGCGGGCAGGAGGAGAGCACGGTGGCCGCGTAGTTGGCCTGCTCGGAGTGGGTCACCGGACCCTCTCCGGCCCGCAGAACCTTGACGGTCGGGCGCGGCGGGTCGACCAGCCGGCTGAACGGCACGTTCAGCGCCACCCCGAGCGCCCAGAGCGTCTCCACGCTGGGGTTCCCCGCGCCCGACTCCAGCTGTGAGAGCGTCGACTTGGCGATCCCGGCGCGTCGGGCCAGCTCGGCCATCGACACTCCGCTCCGTTCGCGTTCGCGCCGGATGGACGCGGCGATCTGTCCGATCAGTTCCGCGCCGTTGCTGCCGTTGGCGCCCTCGGGCCTGGCGGTCCGGTCACTCATGCTCGCCACTCACTCTTTCCCAGGCTCCTTCGGCCGGCTTCCCACTGCTGGTGCCGTTCATGCTGCCATGGTCCGGCCCCCGGAAGGCCGGGGCGATGGTCGTTCGGTCTGTCGGTCGCCCTGTTCGCCTTGACGAACCCATTCCCTCGGGTTCACTCTGATGGACATGCGTTCGCTACTTCGAACACTGGAGCACGCCACCCTCCGCGACATCGCCCTGGTCTGTGTCGCCGACGCACTCGTCGGCGCCTCCTTCGGTGCGATCAGCGTGTCCGGCGGCCTGCCCCTGTGGGTGCCGATGGCCCTCTCCCTCTTCGTGTTCGCGGGCGGCTCGCAGTTCGCGGCCGTCGGCGTGGTGCTGTCGGGCGGGAGCGCGCTCGCGGCCGTCGCCACCGGGCTGGTGCTCAACGCCCGGCTGCTGCCGTTCGGGTTCGCCGTCGCCGATGTGCTCCAAGGCCCCTGGTGGAAGCGGCTGTTGGGGGCGCAGCTGCTCACCGACGAGAGCGCGGCCTTCGCGCTGCAGCAGCACGAACCGCGCCGGCGCCGAGCGGCCTTCTGGATCTGCGGGGTCTCCCTCATCGTGGTCTGGAACCTCGCGGTGCTGCTCGGGGGCCTCGCCGGCGGGCTGATCGGGGACACCGACGTGCTCGGCCTGGACGCGGCCTTCCCGGCGGTGCTGCTCGCGCTGGTGCTGCCCTCGCTCAGGGACCGCGGGACGCGTACGGCGGCGCTGACGGGTGCGGCGGTGGCCGTCGCGGTCACCCCGTTCGTCCCGGCCGGTCTGCCGGTGCTCTTCGCCCTGGTCGGGCTGCTGTTCGCCGGACGGCCGGGGGCGTCGCCGCAGGCCGAGGAGGCGGGAAAGGCGGCCGCGACGCGGCCGGGTGAACCGGAGGCCGCCGTCCCGGCCGTGAAGGAGGAAGTCCGATGATGCCGCTGTACGCCGTACTGCTGCTGGCCGCCGGGACGTACGCCTACCGGGTGGCCGGACCGCTGCTCGGCCACCGGCTGGCACTCTCCGACCGGCTGCGGCATCTGCTGGCCGTCGCGGCGGCGGTGCTGCTGGTCGCGCTGGTGGCCACCGGCGCGCTGACCCAGGGGCACGGCTTCGTCGGGTGGGCCCGACCGGCGGGTGTGCTGGTCGCGGGGCTGCTCGCGTGGCGCCGGGCGCCGTTCCCGGCGGTGGTGGTCGCCGGCGCGGCGACCACGGCGGTCCTGCGGCTGTGCGGGGTGGGCTGAACGACGGCGGGCAGCCGCCCGCCGTCATCCCTCATTCCTGCGCCGAAAACCGCTGGCCGCCACCCGCTGGCCGCCACCCGCTGGCCGCCACCCGCTACCGCCTACCGCCACCCGGTACCGTCACCCGTCCTCGCCCAGCCGCTCCGCCTGCACCTCGGGCCGCTTGCTGTCCCACAGCATCTCCCACACCTTGAACACGCAGTGGTAGTCCCGCATGCTCCCCTGCGAGATCAGCAGGTAGGTGTCCCCGTCCCGGAGGAGCGTCTGCCGCCGGCTGCTCATCGGGTGCTCCGGCGTGAAGGTCGGGACGATCCTCCGCAGCTCCGCGACGGCCTCCTCGCGGGTGCCCTCGACCTCGCCGAGCACCTTGCTGCCCCAGGTCCGGTCCCTGCCGACGCCCACCGTCTCCTCGACGACCAAGGCCCAACGCGCCATGCCCCGCCTCCCCTTCCGTGTCCCGTTCCGGCGGTCCCCGCGGGCGCGACATGTCGCCTTCCTCACTCGTTCCCGCCGGTCCGGGCCGGGGAGGGTTGCGGAATACTCGCCGGTGTCCCGCCGAGACTACAAGGAGCTTCAATGTCGAAGCCGACCCGGATCGACCCGTCCGACCTGCTCGCGGTCGGCGACCTCCTCTCCGACGAGGAGCGGCTGATCCGCGACACCGTCCGCCGGTTCACCGAGGAGCGGATCCGCCCGCACATCGGCGACTGGTTCGAGCGCGGCGTCTTCCCGGCCCGCGAACTCGCCCCCGAACTGGGCGCCCTCGGCGTGCTCGGCATGCACCTCGACGGTTACGGCTGCGCGGGCGCCGGCGCCGTGGCGTACGGGGCGGCCTGCATGGAACTGGAGGCGGCCGACTCCGGGCTGCGCAGCTTCGTCTCCGTCCAGGGCTCGCTCGCGATGCGCTCGATCCACGCCTTCGGCTCGGAGGAGCAGAAGCAGCGCTGGCTGCCCGGCATGGCGGCCGGTGAGCTGATCGGCTGCTTCGGCCTGACCGAACCCGACTTCGGCTCGGACCCGGCGAACATGCGCACCCGGGCGGTCCGCAAGGGCGGCAAGGACGGCGACTGGGTGCTGTCCGGCACCAAGATGTGGATCACCAACGGCAGCATCTCCGACGTCGCCGTGGTCTGGGCCCAGACCGAGGAGGGCGTGCGCGGCTTCCTGGTCGAGCGCGGCACCCGCGGCCTGACCGCGACCGACGTGCACGGCAAGCTCTCCCTGCGCGCCTCCGTCACCAGCGAGCTGGCCTTCGACGACGTGGTGCTGCCCGCCGACGCCGCACTGCCCGGCGTCACCGGCCTGCGCGGCCCACTCTCCTCGCTCAACGAGGCGCGCTACGGCATCCTCTGGGGCACCGTCGGCGCCGCCCGCGACTGCTACACCGCCGCCCTCGACTACGCCAGGACCCGGATCCAGTTCGACCGCCCGATCGCCGGCTTCCAGCTCACCCAGCAGAAGCTGGTCGAGATGATGCTGGAGGTCGAGAAGGCCTACCTGGTGGCGCTGCGGATCGGCCGGCTGAAGGAGCAGGGCGAGGCCCGCGCGCCGCACATCAGCTTCGGCAAGCTCAACAACGTCCGCGCCGCGCTGGAGATCGCCCGCAGCGCCCGTACCGTCCTCGGGGCCAACGGCATCACCACCGAGTACCCGGTGCTGCGGCACGCCAACAACCTGGAGTCGGTGCTCACCTACGAGGGCACCAGCGAGATCCACACCCTCGTCCTCGGCGAGGCCATCACCGGCGAGTCCGCCTACCGCTGACGGCCCGTCCGGTTCCGTCGCGACGGCGGAACCGGAGCGGGAGAGCCGGCGAAAACCGGTGGCCGGGCCCGTCGCGGCCCGGCTACCGTCCCCGCCATGACCAGCCAGCCCGTCCAGCCGCCGCCCCCGACCACCACCCTCTGGCGCCCCACCGGCCCGCAGGAGCTGGCCCTGGTCGAGGCCGCCGACCGGCGTGCCTGGCCGCCCCGGCTTCCCGAGCAGCCGATCTTCTACCCCGTCCTCAACGAGGACTACGCGATCCGGATCGCCCGAGACTGGAACGTGCCCGCCTCCGGCGTCGGCTACGTCACCCGATTCGAGGTGGAGACGGAGTTCCTCGCCCGCTACCCCGTGCAGCGGGCAGGTGGGCGGACGATCCTCGAACTGTGGGTGCCCGCCGAGGAGTTGGAGGAGTTCAACCGGCACATCGTGGGCCGCATCGAGGTCGTCCACGAGTTCCGGCCGGAGCGGTGAGCGCCGTGCGCCCGCCCGTCCTGCTCACCTCCGCCCAGTCGACCGGCACCACCGCCCTGCTCACCGGGGCCGCCGCCCGCCGCGGCCTGGCCACCGCCGTGCTGACCGGCCCGGACACGGTCGAGACGCTCGCCGGGCGGCCGGTCCACTGGTACGGCGGCCCGCTCGCCGCGGCCCGGATCGCCGCGCCGCTCGGCCTCGCCCTGCTCGAACCCGAGGACGACTGGCTCGCCCGCCTCCCCGAGGAGTTCACCCGCCGCCGGATCGAACTCACCACCCTCGCCGAGGCCTGGACGCTGCGCCACCCGGCCTTCGTCAAGCCGCCGGCCGACAAGTCGCTCCCACCCGCGGTCTACCCGGACGGCTCCCGGCTGCCCCGCACCGGCGAGCGGATCGGCCCGGACACCCCGGTCCTGGTCAGCGAGCCGGTGACCTTCGCCGCCGAGTACCGGCTGTTCCTGCTCGACGGCGAGGTCCTCACCGGCAGCCGCTACGCCCGCTTCGGCCGGCTCGACCCGGCGCCGCTGACCGCCGCCGCCACCGCCTTCGCCCGCCGTCTGCTGGACGCCGTCGGGGACACCCTGCCCAGCGCCGTCGCCCTGGACGTCGGCCCGCTCGCCGATCCGTACGACCCGGCCGAGCACTGGGCCGTGGTCGAGGCCAACCTGCCCTGGTTCGCGCACTGCTACGCCGCCGACCCGGACCGGGTCCTGGACGTCGTGCTGCGCGCGGCCGGACCGGCCGCCCAACTCGCCGGGCCCGACCGCCGCTTCGTCCGGACGGTCCGCACGATCGGCTGACGACGGGAGGACCCCCGCGACCGGTCGGCCCCCCGACACCTCGCGGACACCCGCCGTTCGACGGCCGGACGCCGAACGGTACGGCGGGCCGTGAAGCATGGCGCGGTCGGCGGCGCCCTCGGCGGGCGCGGCCGGGTGTGCACGACCGAAAGGAAGCCCCACCATGTCCGCAGCCCAGTGGCCCCGCCCCCGCGTGCTCGTCGTCGGGATCGACGGAGTCCGCCACGACTACCTGGCGCAGGTGCCGATGCCACGCCTCCAGGAGGTCGCCGAGGCCGGGTTCCTGGTGCCGGTCACCGTCGCGGAGACCACGCCCACCATGTCCGGCCCCTGCTGGGCCACCATCGTGACCGGCGTCGAGCCCGCAAAGCACGGCGTCTGGGGCAACCACCTGGGCGGCAACCGGCTGGATGTCTTCCCCGACTTCGCCACCCGCCTCAACCGCCGCGACCGCCGCCGCACCTTCGTCGCGGCCGGCTGGGACCCGCTGATGATCAACGAGTCCGGCGGCCCGCTCTTCCGCGCCCCCGGCCGGCTCTCCTACATCGCGCCGGCCGAGGACACCCCCGAGGCCTGGGAGACCGTCGACGAGGAGGTCACCCGGGAGGCCGTCCACGTCCTCGGCACCGCCGACCCCGAGGCCTCCTTCGTCTACCTCGGCGCCGTGGACGAGACCGCCCACTTCCTCGGCTGCGGAGAGGAGTACCGCGCCGCCATGCGCACCGCCGACGAGCGCCTCGGCCGCCTGCTCGACGCCGTCCGCGGCCGGGCGACCCACGCCGAGGAGCAGTGGACCGTCATCGTGGTCACCGACCACGGGCACGTCGACGCCGGCGGCCACGGCGGCCGCACCGCCGAGGAGCGGACCGCCTGGGTCGCCTGCGCCGGGCACGGCATCCCGGCCGGCCCGCCGACCGGCGAGATCCGCCACCCCGACGTCGCCGCCCAGGTGTACGCCTCGCTGCTGCGCCCGATCGACCCGCACTGGACCCTCGACGGCCGCCCCTTCCCGGTCGCCCGTCCGGTGCCCGCCGCCGTCTGACGGCTGGTCGACACCCGCCCCGTACGGCCCGGTTCCGCGCTGCCCGTTCCGCGCCTCCCGCTGCCCGCCGATGCTCCGGGTGCAGCACGCCGGGCTGCGGCGGAGCGCCGGTTGAGTCAGGCTCGATCGGGGTTCGGATCGGACGCGGGACGGGCGTGTCGGCCTCGGCGCCGGGGCGGCACGTACCTCGGGGCCGGGTCCGCGGACATACGCCGGAAGGTGGAGACCGTACCCCGTGGGTCGGATGCAAGATCGCGACCTCGTGGTGACGCTCCGGCACGGCGGCCCGGGCCACGATGGTTACACCCGACCGGCGGACCGCCCGCACGGACGGGCCGCGGATGGCCGCGGACGCAAGGACGACGGACGCGACGGACGGACCGGCAACGGACCGGCAACGGCCTCGTCGGCGAACGGACACGGAGAGGGCAGTCAGGCATGAAGGGCATCGTGAGCAAGGTCGCGCTGGGAGTCGCGGGCACCGGCATGGCCGTCGCCGTGGCGGCCGTGGCAATCGGCCCGCGGGTGTCCGAGTGGTACGACGGGCGCCACCAGGAGCAGGCCTCGTACGACACCGGCTCGCAGGCCAAGGCCGAGCACCGTTCGGTGCCGGCCTGGCTGCCCGACAACGCCTCCTCGGTGAAGTACCTGATGTCCACCACGGGCGACGACCGGCTGCTGCGGGCCACGCTGCCCGAGGGGCGGCTGCCCGCCGGCTGCAGCACCGGAGTGGCGGCCCGGGGCCCGCACCCGCTGCCGGTCTCGCTCAAGGCGGGCTGGTTCCCGGAGGGCGTCGCGTCCAAGGCCGTCGGCACCTGCGGGCACTACAATGTGACGCTCACCGGCAACCAGCTCTACGCGTGGCAGGACGGCGCGACGTTGCAGGCGGCCCTGCGGGCCGAGCACGTCGCCAAGCACTGAGGGTGCTGATTCGGGCGCTGACCGCGGATCAGCCGTCCTGGCCAGGGAACGAACGGCCCGCCGGGCACCGGAAGGTGCGGGCGGGCCGTCGTCGTGCGCGTGCTGTGGATCGGCCGGTGGACGGATCCGTCCCGGTGCAACCCTGCCGTCGTCCGCGCCCACCGGGCTGCGACAGGACGGATCGTGAACGAACACCACGTCACCGCGTCCGTGAGGAGACCCATGCCCGGCCCGACCGTCGGCCCCGCCGATGACACGCCGACCGCTTCCGCCCCGACCGCTTCCGCCCCGACCGTTTCCGCCCCGACCAGCGCCACCGCCCCCACCAGCGTCGCGACCCCGTCCGTCGGCACGGCACCGGCCGCCGGACCGACCGGCCCCGGCCGGGCCACGATCGCGGTCCTCGGCGGCCTCGCCGCGCTCGGCCCGCTCACCACCGACCTCTACCTTCCCGGCCTGCCCGCGATCGCCGACGACCTGGCCGCCGAGCCGGCGGCCGTCCAGCTCACCCTGACCTTCTCGATGTTCGGGGTCGCGGCCGGGCAACTGCTCTTCGGGCCGCTCAGCGACCGCTTCGGGCGCCGCCCGCCGCTGCTCGCCGGGCTGGTCGTCTACACCCTGTCCAGCGTGGTGTGCGTGCTCGCACCGAACCTCCCGGTGCTGGTCGCCGCCAGGTTCGTCCAGGGCGCGGCCGGGTCGGCGGGACTGGTCATCGGGCGCGCCGTCGCCCGGGACCGCTTCCAGGGCGTCGCGATGCTGCGCTTCCTCGCCTCGATCGCGCTGATATCCGGGCTGGCGCCGATCCTCGCCCCGATCATCGGGGCGCAGCTGCTGCGGTTCACCTCCTGGCGGGGCACCTTCGGCGCGCTCACGGGCCTGGGACTGCTGCTCGCCCTGGCCGCGTTCGGCGCGCTGCGCGAGACGTTGCCGCCGCGGGCCCGGAACGGCGGCGGGGTGGGCGCGGCGCTGCGCGCGATCGGGCGGCTGCTCCGCCACCGGCCCTTCCTGGGGCTGGCGTTGACCAGCTCGCTGGCCTTCGGCGCGCTGTTCGGGTACATCAGCGGGTCGTCGACGGTGCTGCAGCACGTGTACCAGGTCTCGCCGCAGACCTACAGCCTGCTGTTCGGGCTGAACTCGGTGGCCATCGTGGTGATGACCCAGGTGAACGGGCGAGTGCTGGCACCGCGCTTCGCGGCGCGGTCGCTGATGCTGGCCGGGCTCGGGGCGGCGGTCGCGGCCGGGGTGGCGCTGGTGCTGCTGACGACGGTGTGGGACTACGGGCTGGCCGGGTTCTGCCCGCCGCTGTTCGTGCTGATGGGCAGCCTCGGGGTGGTGCTGCCGAACACGGCGGCGCAGGCGCTGAGCCTGGTCGAGCCGCAGAGGGCCGGGACGGCCTCGGCGCTGCTCGGGACGGGCAACTTCCTGTGCGGCGCGGTGGTGGCGCCGCTGAGCAGCCTCGGCGGACGGCCGTCGGCGGTGCTGCTGGCGGTGGTGGTGCTGGGCTGCGGGTCGCTGGCGCTGACGGCCTACCTGACGCTGTGCCGCCCGGGGCGGCTGCGGGAGGCGGCGGGGTGAGGGGGGCGGACGCCTGACGACGAACGGATAACAGCTGACAGATGTTGAAATCTGTCAGCTGTTATCCGTCATCTGTTATCTGTTACCTGTCATCTGTTCGCCTGTGCACTGTCGGCCCTCGGCCGTCACCGCCCTCAGGCGATCGAGAAGTCGTCCCCGTACACGCTGCCCTGCCCGTACCAGCCGTGCAGGTACACCGTGACGGTGCCGGAGGCGCCGGTCGTGAAGGGGACGGACAGCTGGGTCCAGCCCGAGGAGTTGGCCCAGGTACTGGCGGTGGCACCGCCGCTGACGCCCAGGTAGGCATAGGCGCCCTGCACCCAACCGCTCAGCGTGTAGCTGGTGTTGGGCTTCAGCGTCACGGTCTGGGTGCACTCGCCGGTCTGGCTCGCGGAGGCCGCGGCCTGCAGCGCGTACGAACCGGAGTGGACCGGAGTGGAAACCACGGTGCCGCCGCTCTGGCAGGTCCACGGGGCCAGGCCGCCGGTCTCCAGGCCGCCGTTGACCAGGCCGGTCGACGGGGTCGCGCCGGTGACGGTCAGCGAGTAGGTCGCGGTGTGGGTGCCGGAGGGCGCGGTGGCGGTGACCGTCAGCGGGTAGGTGCCCGCCGCGGCGGCCGAGGTGGTGGCGATGTTCAGGGTCGCGCCGTTGCCCGCGGTGACGCTGCCGGGGGTGACGGTGGCGGTGACGCCGGCCGGCGCGCCGCTGACCGAGAGGTTGAGGTTCTGCGCCGACCCGGCCGTGACCGCCGTGGCGATGGCCGCCGAGGCGGACGAACCGGCCGCCGCCGTGCCGGAGTTCGGGTTCACCGCGACCGAGAAGTCGTTGCCGGGCTGGGTGCTCTTGACGTTCAGCGTGAAGACGCTGCCGTGGCTTCCGGAGGCCGCGCTGCCGGTGACCGTCAGCGGGTAACTCCCGGGCGCCACCGAGGAGCTGGTGGTGACGTTCAGGGTGGCGCTGCCGCCCGCGGTGACGCTGCCGGGGGTGACGGTGGCGGTGACGCCGGCCGGGGCGCCGCTGACCGAGAGGCTGACGCTCTGCGCCGACCCGGCCGTGACCGCCGTGGCGATGGCCGCCGAGGCGGACGAACCGGCGTTCACGGTGGCCGAGTTCGGGTTCACCGCGACCGAGAAGTCGTTGGTCACCGTCGAGCCGCTGGTGAACGGGGCGAAGATGTGGGTGAAGTCCCAGGTGTTCTGGTTGATGCCCGAGCAGGAGTCGTCCCCGCCCTTGCCCGCACAGTTGCCGTTGTCGCGCTGGAGTGCCCAGAACGACAGCGTGTTGATGCCCTTCGACACCGCCCAGTTGTACACGGTGGTGGCGTTGGCCACCGTGAAGGTCTCGGCCGCGCCGAAGTCGTCGATGCCGACCATCTCGGTGATCCCGATCGAACCCCACAGCTGCGCCGGGGTCTTGGACGGGTAGAGCCTGGCCAGCTGGTTGTACAGGCCCTGCGCCGAGGTCTGGGTGTCGGCCGCCATGTCGTGGGTGGCGTTGTCGTAGTAGTCGAAGGTCATCATGTTGACGACGTCGATCCGCGCGTTGTTGCTGACCGCGTTGCGCAGTACCGCGAGGCCGCTGTCGGCCAGCCCGCCGGTGGTGGTCGGCAGCGTGTAGGAGAACTGGACGGTGCGCCCGTTGGCCGCGGCCCAGTCCTGCACGGTCTTGATCGCCTTGTTGCGGCGGTCGATGCCGGCCGTGTTGGTCAGCGAGTTGTCCTCGATGTCGAGGTCGATCCGGCTGATGTCGTAGGTGGTGATCAGGTTCTCGTAGGCGGCCGCGATCTGGTTGACGTCGGTGCAGCTGTCGGCCAGTTCGGTGCCGGTGTTGTCGGCGGTGTAGCCGCCGAAGGAGGGGATCACGTCCCCGCCGTTGGCGCGGATGGTGGCGATGTCGGCGCCGAAGGTCGAGGAGGCGACCGGCTTGGAGGTGTCGCCGTTCCAGTAGGGGGTGCAGGAGCCCTTGGTGGCGGCCTGCAGGAAGGCCATCGTGAGGTACTTGGCGCCGGACTGCGCGGCCAGGGTGGCGGGGCTCTGGCCGGTCCAGGACTCGAAGTAGGGCGCGAAGACCCGGCTGGGGAGCGGGGTGGCGGCCTGGGCGGAGCCCGTCCCGGCGGCGACCAGGCCGGCCGAGGCGGCCAGCGTGGCGCAGGCCGTCAACGCGGCCTGGACGGTTCTGCGAAGACGCATGGATTCTCCAACGGAGGTGGTGGGGGCTGGGCGTTGGGGAGGTGCTGGGCGGTCCGGGGCGTCGGCGGCCGTGTGGGGTCGGCCGCGTGGGCCCTGGTCCGGAGGTTCGGTGCGGACACAGGGGCGTGCGGAACCCACCGACTCGCGTGGAGGCGGGCGACGGTGCGAGCGTGACGCGCGCCGTACGGAGCGGGGGTGGTGCGGAGCAGGGCAGGGCGGTGCCTCAGCCGCCGGTGGTCACACCCCCACAGTGCATCCCGGTCGGATCGACATGCTTATGTTTGGACTAGACCAGTGGTCTGTCAAGGGACCTAACAGTTCGTCAGCATACGGCCCCGTCGGCCGAAGGGAGGTGATCGGCGAACGGGGCGCTGCGGTCGTGGCGGAGGCGGGTGGTGGCGCTGCGGGCGGATGCCGCGGACTCGTGGCGGGGCCGCCAGCCGGTGCGGCGACGCAGGTCGCCGAGCGTCTCCTCGACCATGTGCAGGGCGGTGGTCTCCTGGTGGCAGCGCAGCGGCGCGAGCTCGCCGACGGCCCAGGTCAACCGGGCGCGGTCGCCCAGGAGTTCGGTTCAGCGTGCGGTGGTGGGTGTGGTGCGCGCACCATTTCGATGAAGCGTCGTCCACGGACGCCGATGGCCGCGCACCCGGCGGGCGGGGCGCGGCCACGGCTGCCCGGAGCTCAGGACACCGGGCGGTTCGGGGGTGCGGCGGAGGGTGTCAGCGCTGCGGCGGGCAGAGGGTGGCGCGCAGTGCGTCGTTGATCTTCGCCGAGGTGTCCGGGCCGAAGCCGTGGGGGTGGTCGGGCGAGGTGAAGTGCTGGTCGGCGAGCTCGACCAGCTTCGCCGTGTCCTTGGGGAACCGGTACATGGCCTGGCACTGCTTGCGGGCCTGCTCCACCGCCTGGTCGGGCTTGCCGCCGACGATCGCCGGGTCGATCGCGTTCAGTGCGGCGACCACCTTGCCGGTCAGGTCGGCGTCCGGTTTGGCGGGCAGTCCGGCGTCGGCGGGCGGGGCCGGCTTGGCCGGGGCCGACCCGTCCGCGCCGGGCGCCGAGGGGTCGGACGGTGCGGGCGTGCCGGCTGCGGTGGGCGCCGAACCGGTCGAGCCGGCCGTGCCGGTGCCGGACGGGGCGGTGCCGGGCGCGGTGGTGGCGGCGACGGTGGGGGCGCCGGCCGCGGCGGTGGCCCTGTCCGAGCCCGGAGCAGAGCCCGGAGCGGGGCCCGAACCGGAGCTGGAGCAGGCAGCGAGGCTCACCGCGGCGAGTGCCGTGAGGGAGGCGGCGAGGAGACGAGTGCGCATGGCGTCACCCTGTCATGTTCGCGGCGTGGAAGGGAAGGTCCCCTGCGGCGGGCGTGACGCGGCCCCGGACGCGGCGAACGCCGAACGGCGGCGTGCGGAGAGGATCCCCTCCGCGCGCCGCCGCCCGCCGCCCGCCGCCCGCTGCCCGTCGCGGCCGGTCAGGCCGTCAGGCGGGTCCGTCGGCCGTCAGGCGAGCCCGTTGGCCTTCAGCCAGTCCTTGGCCACCGTCGACGGGTCCTCCTTGTCGACCGAGACGCGCTTCATCAGCCCGGTCAGCCCGGCGGTGTCGAGCTTGGCCGACACGGCGTTGAGCGCCGCCGTCGCGGTGGCGTCCACGCCCGCCTTGTTGACCAGCGGGGTGATGTTCTGCGCGCCGAAGACGTTCTTCGGGTCGGTCAACGGGACGAGCTTGTACTGGACGATCTTCGGGTCGGTGGTGAACACGTTGCCGACCTGGATGCTGCCGTCCTTGAGCGCGTTCGCGGTGGTGTCGGCGGTGGGCTTCCACTCCTTGAAGGTCAGCCCGTAGACGTCCTTGAACTGCTGCTCGCGGCGGGACTTGAACTCCGGCGGCCCGCCGATGGTGAACTCGCCGGCCTTGGCGGAGAGGTCCGCGATGCTCTTGAGGTTGTACTTGTCGGCGGTCTCCTGGGTGACGCTGAGCGAGTCCTTGTCCTCGGCGGGGGAGGAGTCGAGGACCGCCAGCGAGGAGGGCAGCGCCTTGGCCAGTGCCGCGTTCACGTCCTGGGTGGTGACGGCGGTGTTCTTAGCGTCCAGATAGGCGAGCAGCGCGCCGTTGTACTCGGGCAGGACGGTCAGGTTGCCGCTCTGCAGCTGCCCGTAGAGGACCTCGCGGCTGCCGATGTTGAACTTCTCCTCGACCTTGACGCCCTTGGCCTTGAGCGCCTGCGAGTAGATCGAGCCGAGGAGGACGTTCTCCGGGAAGTTCGCCGAGCCGACGACCACCGTCCCGCCCGAGCCGCCTCCGGTGGCGGCGGAACCGGCCCCGGAGGACGTGGCGCTCGGCCCGCCGCCGAGCGGGTTGTTGCTGCTCGCGGAGGAGCTGCAGGCGGTGGCGCCCAGGGTCAGCGCGGCGAGGGTGCCGAGGATGACGGCGCGCCTGCTTCTCTTCATTGTCGACATGGTGACAGTTGTCCTTCCGGAACGGATGGGAGAGGAGTGGCCTCAGCGGGCCCGGGTCTGGGCGCGCACCCCGGACGGGAGCGCGAACCGGGCGAGCAGGGCGAAGAACAGCTGGGCGCCGACCGCGAGCAGCACCACCAGCAGCGCACCGCCCACGGTCACCGCGTACTGCCGGGTGGCCAGTCCGTCGATGACGTAGCGGCCGAGGCCGCCCAGCCCGACGTACGCGGCCACCGTGGCGGTCGCGATCACCTGGACGGTCGCGGTGCGGAAGCCCGCCAACAGGGTCGGCGAGGCGGAGGGCAGGCAGACCTGGAAGAGCACCTGCGGGTGGGTCAGTCCGATCCCGCGCGCCGCGTCCCGCACGTCCGGGTCGGTCCCGCGCACCCCCTCGACGGCAGCCACCAGCAGCGGTGGCGCGGCCAGCGCGACCAGCGGGAACAGTACGGCGGTGTCGCCGACCCCGGCGAGCAGCACCGCGAGCGTCACCAGGCCGAGGGTCGGCAGCGCGCGGGCGGCCCCGGCGAGCGCGGTGACCGCGGTGACGCCGCGCCCGGTGTAGCCGATCAGCAGCCCGAGCGGGACGGCGAGCACCGCCGCGTAGAGCAGGGCCTCGCCGGAGAGCAGCAGGTGCTCGGAGACCCGGTGCACGATCGAGTCCGGGCCGCTGCGGCGGTCCGGGTCGGAGAAGAAGTCGCTCAGCCAGTTCAGCCAGTTCACGAGCCCGCCCCCTGCTCCCGGACGGCCCAGGGCGCGAGCAGCCGGCGGGCGGCCACCAGCAGCAGGTCGACGGCCAGCGCCAGGACGGCGATCAGCGCGATGCCGGCCACGATCGGGGTCGGGAAGGTCCGCTGGAAGCCGTCGATGAACAGGTAGCCGAGCCCGCCGCGCCCGACCAGCGCGCCGACGCTGGCCAGCGAGATGCTGGACACCGCGGCGACCCGCAGCCCGGCGATCAGGTACGGCACGGCGGCGGGCAGTTCGACGGCGGTCAGCCGGTGCCACGGCCCGTACCCCATCGCGGTGGCGGCCTGCCGGACGGCGTCCGGGACGGCGCGCAGGCCGTCCACGGTGGTCGGCAGCAGGACGGCGAGGGCGTAGAAGGTGAGCGGGATCATCACCGTCGCCTGGGTGGCGAGCCCGGTGTACGGGATCAGCACCACGAAGACGGCCAGCGAGGGCAGCGCGTAGACGATGTTGAAGACGGCGGACAGCGGCTGGTACAGCCGGGGGAAGCGGGCGCAGGCCAGGCCGAGCGGGACGGCCAGCAGCAGGCCGATGAGCACCGGGACCAGGGCGATCACAGCGTGGTCGGCGAGCAGGTTGCCGAGGTAGCCGAGGTGGTCGCCGATCCAGTACCAGCGGACGATCGGTTCATCGTCCACCGTCGGCTCCGTCCGCCGTGCCCACCGCGTCGGCCGTGCCCGCCGCGTCGGCCGTTCCCGCCGCGTCGGCTGTTCCCGCCGGGTCCGCCGTTCCCGTCGGGTCGGCCGTTCCTGCGGCGTCGGCCGCACCCGGCTTCCGCATGCTGACGGGTCCGCCGTCGGTCGGCGTGAGCGCGGCGAGGACCGCCTCGCGGCTCGCCGTGCCGATCGCCCGCCCGTCGGCGTCCAGCGCGACCGCGACCCCGGCGGGGGAGAGCACGGCGGCGTCCAGGGCGGCGCGCAGGGTGTCGGTGTCCGGGCGGAAGCCGGCGGCGGGCTGCAACTCGGTGCTGCCCGCGCCTCGGTCGATCCAGCCGATCGGGCGGCGCTCGTCGTCCAGGGCCAACTCCCAGCCGGCTTCGCGGTGTCCGCCGCCGACCGGGCGCAGCTCGACGGCCTTCGCGGGCCGCAGGCCGAGGCCGCGCAGGCCCCGGTCGCGGCCGAGGAAGGCGGCCACGCCCTCGTCGGCGGGAGCGGTCAGCAGGGTGTGCGGGTCGGCAAGCTGGGCGATCCGGCCGTGCTCGCGCAGCACCACGACCTGGTCGCCGAGCCGGACGGCCTCCTCGATGTCGTGGGTGACGAACAGCACCGTCTTGTGCAGCTCGGACTGCAGCCGCAGCAGCTCCTCCTGGAGCCCGGCCCGCACCACCGGGTCGACGGCGCTGAACGGTTCGTCCATCAGCAGTACCGGCGGGTCGGCGGCCAGCGCCCGGGCCACGCCGACCCGCTGCTGCTGGCCGCCGGACAGCTGGAACGGGTAGCGCTTGGCGGTCTCCGGCGCGAGTCCGACCAGTTCGAGCAGTTCGGCGGCCCGGGCGCGGGCCTTCTTGCGGTCCCAGCCGAGCAGGTACGGCACGGTGGCGATGTTGTCGATCACCTTGCGGTGCGGGAAGAGCCCGGCCTGCTGGATCACGTACCCGATGCCGCGGCGCAGCTTGGCGGGCTCCAGCTTCGCGACGTCGGTGTCGTCCAGCAGCACCCGGCCCGAGGTGGGCTCAACCATCCGGTTGACCATGCGCAGTAGGGTGGTCTTGCCGCAGCCGGACGGTCCTACCAGGACGGTTATCCGACCGGTCGGGACCTCCAGGTCCAGGCCCTCGACCGCGACGGTGCCGTCGGGGTGGCGCTTGCCGGCGCCCTCGAATCTGATCACTGAGTGTTTCCTCGTCAGGGCGCCCCGGCGAGGCGGCGCCTGTGTCTGTCGATCGGCTCGTCTGGCTCTTGGAGCTCGTTCGGTCGGCTCGTGGCTTGTTCGGCTCGTGGCTCTTTTGTTCGGTTGACGGCGGTTGCACCGCCCGGGCGTTCTTCCGCCCGCGTGGTTGCCCAGCTTCGGACCGGCGGAAACTCTGATCAGACTATGACCTGCATCATCTCCTGTCTCTGATTTACGGCCCGGCACGCGGCGTGACGCCATCTCAGCCGCCGGGGTGGGGTGTCAGCGGGTCGGCAGTCCCGCCGCCGCCCAGCCGACGAATCCGCCGTCCAGGTCGGTCGCCCGGTGCAACCCCAGTTCGCGCAGCGAGGCCGCGGCCAGGCTGGAGGCGTAGCCCTCGGAGCAGACGACGATCACCTCGACGTCGTAACCCGAGGCCTCGGGGATGCGGTGGCTGCCCGTCGGGTCGAGCCGCCACTCCAGGACGTTGCGCTCGATGATCAGTGCGCCGGGGATCTCGCCCTCGGCCGCCCGCTGCGCCGCCGGACGGATGTCCACCAGCAGCGCGCCGTCCAGCTGGGCCTGGTACGCCTCCCGGGCGCGCGGGCGGTGGACGCCCTCGCGGGCCCGCTCCACCAGGTCGTCGATCGTGGTCACCACTGCTCCGGTCCTTCCTCCGAGGTGCGGACGAGCCCGCCGGCCCGCAGGTCGTAGTGCGCCATCGAGCTGAGCGGGGGTGAGTAGGCGTGCAGGGTGACGGCCGGGCCGGGGGCGGTGTTGCGGACGTCGTGCACGTACTCCGGGCCGAAGGCGCGGGCGGTTCCGGCCGGGATCCGGCGGATCAGCAGGCCCTGGTCCGGGCCGCCGAGGGACAGCTCCTCCAACTCGCCGAGGGCGACGGTGAACGCGCCGCGCGAGCCGCCGTGGTCGTGGAAGCCGGTCGACTGGCCGGGCAGCCAGCTGATCAGCCAGACCTCGTGGTCGTCCTCGGCGACCAGCCGCTGGTACCAGCGCTCGTCGGTGGAGAGCCGGACCAGGTGGATCCACTGCTCGGGCCGCTCGGCCAGCTCGCGGACGACGGTCCGCAGGGCGTTCGGACTCAGCGGGGTGCTCGTGGTGCTTGTGGTGCTCGGGCTGTGCGGGGCGTCGGCGTCGTGCGGGCTCTGCGGGGTGCTCGGGGTGTGGGGGGCGCGCGGGGCGTGCGGCGCGTACGGCGGGGTCTCGGAGACGAGGTCCGGGCTCATGGGGCGTCCTCGGGTGCGGCGGGAACGTCGGCAGGGGTGCGCCCGGGCCGGTGGCGTGGCTGCGGAGCGACCGGTCACGGCACGCACGGGTGCCGCCGGGCGGGCGGGTTCAGGACTGCGGGTGCGGGTGCGCGGTACGGGCCCTGGCAGAGGTCACAGGGCGGGACCGGCGGAGCGGAGCGAGGTCAACAGGCACAGATGGAACTCGCCTGGCGTCGCAGATCGACGTGCAGGCGGCAAACCAGAGTGGTGCCGGAGTCCATGCACCGGATCCTTTCCGAGCCGGTCGGACGAAGTCAAGCCGGGGCGCCCGCCTGTTGCGCCCTGTTAACGACCCGGCTGGCCCGCCCGTCCGCTCGCCGGCCCGACCGCGACGGGAGGCTCCGACTCACCCCTCCGCGGGACGGCGCGGCGCCGGCGGGGTCGCCGCCGACTGGCCGGGCGCCGTCGCGGACGGATTCTCCGCCGGCTGCGCGGGAACGGAGGGCTCGGAGCCGTTCGCGGTGGCCGCGAGGGCCTGCTCGATCACCGGCCCGGCCTGGTCGCCCAGGTAGCGGCCGAGCGTCTGGTAGGCGTCGAACTGCTGGTGGTCGAACCACTGGTCGCTGGTGCCGTCGTTGGGGAAGGCCCGGTTGGCCACCGCGTAGGAGTGCAGCTCGTAGGGCATGTCGGCGGTCAGCACCGCCTGGAGGACGATCAGGGTGCCCTGCCGTTCGGAGTCCGGCTCGCCGTCGACGGCCGGGTAGTGGATGTCCCCGGTGACCACGCCCCGGGCCGAGAGCCGGTCGGCGAGCTGGGCCGCCAGCCCCTGCAGGAGTGGGGCGTCCGCGCCCAGGTCGGCGGTGGCGCTGCCGGGGATCAGCCGCTCCGGCCGGTGCAGGGTGATGACGATGCCCAGCTCCTCCCGGGCCAGGGTGATCGCGGCGGCCAGGTTGCCGGCGTAGCCGGAGTCTCCGCTGGCGTCGATGCTCACCGCCGTCCGCACCCGGTGCCGCAGCAGTTCGACCAGGCCGAGGTTCTCGTAGTGCCCGCCGTCGGTGGTGAGCAGGAAGCGGTCGTCCACCGGGAACCGGCCGGTCAACTCCCGGAGTTGGTACGGGAGCCGGCGGACGGCGGGCTCCCCGGCGCGACGCCAGTCGGGAGTGCCGGACCAGGCCGGACCGAGCTGCGCCGGGTTGGGCAGCCACGTCCCGAGCCGGGCGTTGGTCACCGCGAACAGGCCCTGGTAGACACGGGACTGACGACCCATCGCGGCGGAGAAGGCGGCACCGGAGACGGCCATCGCCGACTGGACGGTGAGGTCCCGGGCGATGTGCCGGCGGGTGCGCCGCTCCAGCAGGTCGGTGCGTGCGTACCCGACGTCCGGACCGCCCACGTAGTCGTGGGAGAGCGAGAAGGAGACCGCCCGACGGCCGGGCGGCGTACGGGAGTTGCCGGACAGGTTGGCCGCGGCCGAGAAGATCACCTGCGGGAAGTCGGGGTGCCGGGCGGCGTAGTGGCTCAGCCAGGTCTGTTCCCGGTGGAAGTCGTACCGCCGGGCCAGCGTGCGGCCGCCCTCGGTGACCCGGCGGACGGCGAACGCCGAGGCCAGGCGCAGCCGGTAGAACGGGTGCAGGCTCATCCAGGTCTGGTCGAGGTTGAGCCCGACCGCGCCGAGCACCAACGGCAGCAGCACCTGGACGGCCGTCGGCCAGGCGTACCCGGTGGCGACCGCCCAGCCGAGGGCCAGCAGCGCGCCGGCCGTCAGCGCGGCGAGGGCCGCCCACACCACGAGGTACTGGGGGAGGTCGGTGGCCAGCCCGCCGCCGAGGCGGCCCGCGCCGCGCAGCGCCCCGCCGAGGGCGCCCACGCCCCGGCCGATCGCCCGGCGGTCGCGCCACAGTATGCCGACCAGCAGGGCGCCGTAGCTGAGCACGACCGTCAGGCTGAGCCCGGCGCCGGTCAGCTGCGGGCCGGCCGCCAGCGCCTGCTGGAGCCGGACCGCGCCCCAGGCCAGGCCCGGCACGGCCAGCACGCCGACGGCCAGCAGCCCGGCCAGCGCGAGCGCGGCGTGGTTGAGCCGGCGCAGCGCGCGCGGCAGCAGCGCGTGCCAGCCGAGCGGCGGGAAGGCCAGCAGCCACAGCAGCCAGCACCCGGCGGCGGTCGCCAGCAGTGCGCCGAGGGCGGCCAGCGCGGGCGCCCGGAACGCCAGGGCGCCCGGTGCGGCGCCCTGGTGGCGCAGGCCGGCGGCCGCCAGGGCGTCCAGGTCGGTGACCGGGACGGCGTGGTAGAAGCGGCTGAGGCCGAGGCCGAGCGCCAGGACGGCGGCCAGCAGCAGGGTGAGCGCGGACAGCAGGCCGCGCAGCAGCGTCCCGAGGGCGACCAGCCACTCGCCGGCGCCGTCGGCGATGTACTTGCTGTGGCGGCGGAGGTGGTCCTCCTCCGGGGAGCCGGGTTCCATCACGGTGTCGGCGGTCAGGCCCGAGACCGCGTGCACCGGGCTGCCGGGCGCGGAGTCGCTGAGCGCGAGCTGCAGCGCGCCCACGGTGTAGCCGCCGCCGGAGACGGAGACCAGGTAGCGCGCGCGTTTCAGCCACGGGCGCAGCGCCTGCAGCGCACCGAGCGTGACGCAGGCCGAGCGGATGCCGCCGCCGGAGGCGCAGAAGCCCAGCTCGGCGGGCTCGCGGCCGGGCGGCACCCGACCGGCGTCGCGCCAGCGGGTGTGGGCGCCGGGGACGTCGGCGACCGGTGCGTCCCGCTGCGGAGCTCCGTGCCGCGGCCGACCGTGCCGCGGGGCCACCGGCCAGGGTGGGATCAGCGCCGGGCGGTGCGGGTCGGCGTCCTCGGCGGGCTTCGCTGCCCGGGGCCGGAGGCCGCGCACCGCCCGGGCGGCCGTCACCGCCAGCAGGCCCGCGCCGGCCGCTCCGGCGGGCAGGAGCAGCAGCCAGGCGACGGTGGCGAGCGCCGCCGCCACCGCGAACGGGGTGTCGGAGCCGCCGTGGTCGAGCCCGAGGCGCAGCAGGACGTTCGCCGCGAGGTCGCAGCCCGCGGCGAGCAGACCCGCGGCCCCGACCGCGAGCGCCGGGGCGAGCCGGAGCCGCCGCCCGAGCACGTACCCGCCGAGCAGTGCGGCGGCGGCCAGCGTCAGCCCGTAGCCACCGATCAGCCAGGGTTCCGCGCGCAGGGCGGCCCGGTACGCCGAGGGGTGCTCGCCGAGGACCGCCTCGGCGGCCGCCCGGGAACCGGCCAGCTGCAGGGCGGTCAGACCGGCCCGCGGCGCCGGTGACCGGCTCAGCAGGAGGCCGAGGACGAGCGGCAGCAGGGCCGCGAGCGAGAGCAGCAGGCCCGCCCAGGCGGGCAGGGCCGGCGGCCGCCCCGCCGGGCCGTCGCCTCCGGCCGTCGAGACCGTGCCGGCCGGCCCGGAGGTGCCGGCCGCCTCGGCCGTTCCGTTCGGCGCCGACCCGCCCGTCGGTGCCGTGGTGCCCGCCGTACGTTCCTCGTGCCCCTCGACCGCTGCCATCCGTACCACCCCCCCGTTCGGCCTCCTGCCGACCGTCGACCCCTGCGCCTGATCCCCGAACGATCCCTGATCCCCGAAGTGGCGCCGTAGCGCCGTCAGATGACGGTCCGTCGAAGCGCTCACGCGCGTCTTACCCTGCCGTGGCCGGTTCCGCACTCGCGGTGACCGCTTTCACTCGAATGAGTAGGGAGGTCATGTTCGGGGTAGATGAGCGTTTCATCCCACTCAGGACTGATCGCGTGTCCGCGTAACGAGATCGCCCCAGACGCGTTACCGCCGACGTATTGTCAGGCCACCGAGGCCCGGCCTACCGTCTACAGATCGCTTTCTACGCACGTAGACCCATCACGTAGACCCCCGCGGTTCCCGAGCGGACCCGCAGGGCGAGACCCGCCCCGTCAACCCTCAGACCGCGGGCCCGGCCGTCCGGCCGGGACGCGGAGTTGCGGAGGTACCCATGTCGCAGATCGTCCGTGCCGCGCTCGTCCAGACCCGCTGGACCGGCGACCAGGAGAGCATGATCGCGCTCCACGAGCGGTACGCCCGCGAGGCCGCCGCCCAGGGAGCCCGGATCATCGGCTTCCAGGAGGTCTTCAACTCCCCGTACTTCTGTCAGGTCCAGGAACCCGAGCACTACCGCTGGGCCGAGGCCGTCCCGGACGGCCCGACCGTGCGCCGGATGCAGGACCTCGCGCGCGAACTCGGCCTGGTGATCGTCGTCCCGGTCTACGAGGAGGAGCAGACGGGGGTGTACTACAACACCGCCGCGGTGATCGACGCGGACGGCAGCTACCTCGGCAAGTACCGCAAGCACCACATCCCGCAGGTCAAGGGCTTCTGGGAGAAGTACTACTTCAAGCCCGGCAACCTCGGCTGGCCCGTCTTCGACACCGCCGTCGGCAAGGTCGGCGTCTACATCTGCTACGACCGGCACTTCCCCGAGGGCTGGCGCGCCCTGGGCCTGGCCGGCGCGCAGATCGTCTACAACCCCTCCGCCACCAGCCGCGGCCTGTCCGCCTACCTGTGGCAGCTCGAACAGCCCGCCGCCGCCGTCGCCAACGAGTACTTCGTCGCCGCCATCAACCGGGTCGGCACCGAGGAGTACGGCGACAACGACTTCTACGGGACCTCCTACTTCGTCGACCCGCGCGGGCAGTTCGTCGGCGACGTCGCCTCCGACAAGGAGGAGGAACTCGTCGTCCGCGACCTCGACCTCGGGCTGATCGAACAGGTCCGCCAGCAGTGGGCGTTCTACCGCGACCGCCGACCCGACGCCTACGGACCGCTCGCCGAGGCCTGAGGAGCACCGCGATGACCACCCGCGACCCGCAGCAGCGCACCGTCGTCCGCGGCGGCCTCGTCATCACCGCCACCGACGAGCTCCACGCCGACGTCCTGATCGAGGGCGAGCGCGTCGCCGCCTTGGCCGCCACCGGCAGCGCCGCCGCCGAGGCCTGGACCGCCGACACCGTCATCGACGCCGACGGCCACTACGTCATCCCGGGCGGCGTCGACGCCCACACCCACATGGAGCTGCCGTTCGGCGGCACCGCGGCCTCCGACACCTTCGAGACCGGCACCCGCGCCGCCGCCTGGGGCGGCACCACCACCATCGTCGACTTCGCCGTCCAGCCGGTCGGCGGCGCGCTGCGCGAGGGCCTGGACGCCTGGCACGCCAAGGCCGAGGGCAACTGCGCGATCGACTACGCCTTCCACACCATCGTCTCGGACGTCAACGACGCCGTCCTCAAGGAGATGGACGCGCTGGTCGACTCCGGCGAGTCCACCTCCTTCAAGCTCTTCATGGCCTACCCCGGCGTCTTCTACAGCGACGACGGCCGCATCCTGCGGGCCATGCAGCGCGGGGCGGCCAACGGCGGGCTGATCATGATGCACGCCGAGAACGGCATCGCCATCGACGTCCTGGTCGAACAGGCCCTCGCCGCCGGGCACACCGCCCCGCGCTTCCACGGCGAGGTCCGGCGCGAACTGCTGGAGGCCGAGGCCACCCACCGGGCGATCAAGCTCGCCCAGGTGGCCGGCAGCCCGCTCTACGTCGTGCACGTCTCCGCCGCCTCCGCGCTCGACGAGCTCGCCCGGGCCCGGGACGCCGGGCTCAACGTCTTCGGAGAGACCTGCCCCCAGTACCTCTTCCTCTCCACCGACAACCTCGCCGAGCAGGGCGCGGACGGCTTCGAGGGCGCCAAGTACGTGTGCAGCACGCCACTTCGGCCGCGCGAGCACCAGGAGGCGCTCTGGCGTGGCCTGCGCACCAACGACCTCCAGGTGGTCTCCACCGACCACTGCCCGTTCTGCTACGTCGGGCAGAAGGAGCTCGGCCGCGGCGACTTCTCGAAGATCCCCAACGGCCTCCCGGGCGTGGAGAACCGGATGGACCTGCTGCACCAGGCCGTGGTGGACGGGCACATCAGCCGGCGCCGCTGGGTCGAGATCGCCTGCACCACGCCGGCCCGGATGTTCGGGCTGCACCCGCGCAAGGGCACCGTCGCACCGGGCGCGGACGCCGACCTCGTCGTCTACGACCCCACCGCCGTGCAGACCGTCTCCGCCGCCACCCACCACATGAACGTGGACTACTCGGCCTACGAGGGCCGCCGACTCACCGGCCGGGCCCGGACGGTGCTCTCGCGCGGCACCGTGGTGCTGGACGACGGCCGCTGGCTCGGCCAGGCCGGGCACGGCACCTTCCTGCGCCGCGACACCTGCCAGTACCTGACCTGAACCGCTCCCCGCGTTCTCCATCCCTTCCCCCGAGCCCCGCGCCCCGGGCCCTGGGTCGTGCCACGCGCCGTGCGTGCCGGCCCCGGGGCCGCCCTCCCACCCCTCTCCCCGGAGCCACCCATGGACATCGGCCTCGTCCTGCAGACCGACCCGCCCGCCCGCCTGCTCATCGACCGCATGATCCGCGCAGAACAGGCCGGGTTCAGCCACGGCTGGACCTTCGACTCCTGCGTGCTGTGGCAGGAGCCCTTCGTCATCTACAGCCGCATCCTCGCCGAGACCGAGCGCCTGACCGTCGGCCCGATGGTCACCAACCCCTCCACCCGCACCTGGGAGGTCACCGCCTCCCTGTTCGCCACGCTCAACGACATGTACGGCAACCGTACGGTCTGCGGCATCGGCCGCGGCGACTCCGCCATGCGCGTCGCCGGACGCCGCCCCGCCACCCTCGACCGGCTCTCCCAAGCCATGCACGCGGTCAAGGAGTTGGCCGAAGGTCGCACCGTCGAGGTGGACGGCACCGAGATGCACCTGCCGTGGGTCGGTCCCGGCGCCTCCCTGCCGATCTGGATGGGCGCGTACGGGCCCAAGGCGCTCGCTCTGACCGGCCGTCAAGCCGACGGATTCATCCTGCAGTTGGCCGATCCGTACCTCACCGAGTACATGGTCAAGGCGGTTCGGAAGGCGGCCGTCGAGGCGGGCCGGGACCCGGCCTCGGTCACCATCTGCGTGGCCGCGCCCGCGTACGTCACGGCGGACGACTCGCCCGCCGTGCTCGCCCACGCCCGCGAGCAGTGCCGCTGGTTCGGTGGGATGGTCGGCAACCACGTCGCCGACCTGGTCAGCCACTACGGCGAACACTCCGACCTGGTGCCCGACGCCCTCACCGACTACATCAAGAACCGCCAGGGCTACGACTACAGCCACCACGGCCGCGCCGGGAACCCCGACACGGCCTTCGTCCCGGACGAGATCGTCGACCGCTTCTGCCTGATCGGGCCGGTGGAGACCCAGCGCGACCGGCTCGCCGAGCTCCGCTCGCTCGGCGTCGACCAGTTCGCCGTCTACGCCATGCACGACGCGGTCGAGGCCACCATCGACGCGTACGGAACGGACGTCATCCCCCACCTCTAGCCCCCTGCGGCAGACGGGAGTTGCCCATGGCCGACACCGCGACCGGCAGCGGAAGACAGCGGCAGCACTCCGACGGTCGGGTCGAACTCGACCCGGCCGACGGGGCGTTGCCGTCCAACGGCTTCACCAGCGACGACCTCCGGCCGGTCCCGGTGCGGCAGCGCACCTGGACCACGTACAACTTCCTCGCGCTGTGGGTCGGCATGGCCCACAACATCCCGTCCTGGACGCTGGCTTCGGGCCTGGTCGCGATCGGCATGGACTGGAAGCAGGCGGTGCTGACCATCGCGCTCGCCAACCTGATCGTGCTCGCGCCGATGCTGCTCACCGGGCATGCGGGCACCAAGTACGGCATCCCGTTCCCGGTGTTCGCCCGGGCCTCGTTCGGACTGCGCGGCGCCAACCTGCCCGCGCTCATCCGAGCGGCGGTGGCCTGCGCCTGGTTCGGCATCCAGACCTGGATCGGGGGTGAGGGGATCTTCCTGCTGGCGGGCAAGCTGTTCGGCGAATCCTGGCGCACGGCGACGGAGTTCGGCGGTTACCCGTGGACGCAGTGGGCCTCCTTCCTGCTGTTCTGGCTGGTCGAGATGGTCATCATCGCCCGGGGGATGGAGGCGCTGCGGCGCTTCGAGAACTGGGCGGCGCCGTTCGTCATCGCCGGCGCGCTCGCCCTGCTGGGGTGGATCGCGGTCAAGGCGGGCGGCCTGGGGCCGCTGCTCGACCAGCCGTCCAGGCTGGGCTGGGGCGGTGGGTTCTGGAAGGTCTTCTTCCCGTCGCTGATGGGGATGATCGGTTTCTGGTCCACGCTGTCGCTCAACATCCCCGACTTCACCCGCTTCGGCGGCAGCCAGCGCGCCCAGATCCGCGGCCAGGCGCTCGGCCTGCCGACGACGATGACGCTCTTCGCGCTGCTGTCCGTGCTGGTCACCTCCGGGTCGGAGGCGGTGTACGGCGAGCCGGTGTGGGACCCGATCAAGCTCGCCGCCAAGATGGAGAGCCCGGTCGCCCTGCTGTTCGCGCTGCTGACCGTCCTGGTCGCGACGCTCTCGGTGAACATCGCCGCCAACGTCGTCTCGCCGGCCTACGACCTGACCAACCTGGTGCCCCGGTTCATCAACTTCCGTACCGGGGCGCTGATCACCGGCGTGGTGGGGATCGCGATCTTCCCCTGGAGGCTGACCGCCGATCCGCACGTCTACATCTACGTCTGGCTGGGCGTGGTCGGCGGTCTGCTCGGAACGGTCGCCGGGGTGCTGATCGCCGACTACTGGGTGCTGCGCCGCACCCGCCTCCAACTCGTCGAGCTCTACCGGCCGTTCGGTGCGTACTGGTACTCGGGCGGCTGGAACTGGCGGGCGGTCACCGCTCTGCTGGTCGGCGGTCTGCTGGCGATCGGCGGCTCGTACTCCTCCCTCGACGACCACGGCGCGAAGCAGGGCCCGTTCCCGGTCGACGGGGTGGTTCCCTTCCTCAAGCCCCTCGCCGACTACGGCTGGGCGGTCGGCTTCGCCTCCGCTTCGGTGGTGTACCTGGCGCTCAGCGGGCCGGCGCGGCGGGCGAGTAGCAGATGATGGATGACGGATGACAGCTAACGGATGACAGATTTCATCATCTGTTATCTGTCAGCTGTTTTCTGTTAGCTGTCAATCGTCAGCTGTTCGCCGCCGCGTCCACGGCGGCCAGGACCTTGGTCGTCCCGTCCTCGGCGGCGAGGGCGGCCGCGACGGACTGGGCGCGGCAGCGGTAGCGGGGGTCGTCCAGGGCCTGGCGGATGGCGGTGGCGAGGCGGTCGGGGGTGAGAGTGCGCAGGGGGAGCGGGCCGGGGGAGGTGCCGAGCGCGGTGAGCCGGGCGGACCAGAAGGGGGCGTCGAGCAGGACGGGCACCGGGACGGAGGGGGTGCCGCAGCGGAGGGTCGCGGCCGTGGTGCCCGCGCCCGCGTGGTGGACGACCGCGGCCGTGCGCGGGAACAGCCACTCGTGCGGGGTGTCGCCGATGCTGAGGACGGACTCCGAGTCCTCGGCGGCCAGTCCGCTCCAGCCGGACTGCAGCAGCAGGCGGACCCGGGCGGTGCGGGCGGCGGTGAGGACGGTCGCGGTGAGCCGTTCGGGCTCGGGCACGACCATGCTGCCGAAGCCGACGAGGACGGGCGGCGGTCCGGCGGCCAGGAAGTCGAGGAGCCGCTGCGGCGGCTGCCAGTCGGGCCGCTCGGCGGGCCACCAGTACCCGGCCACGTCCAGTCGCGGGTGCCAGTCCGTAGGGCGGGGGACCACCCGCGGCGAGAACCCGTGCAGCACGGGATGGTTGCGCCGGGACCGGGCGATGCCGAGCGGGGGCAGGCCGAGCCGTCGGCGCAGCGCGCGGACGGCCGGGGCGAATAGCTGGTCGGTCGCGATCTGGACGGCGTGCCCGGCGAGCAGGTTGCCGGATCGCCCGAGCGAGCGGGTGCCGGTGGCGGCGGGCGCGAACTCGCGTGTGGGCGCGAGGGGTTGGAGGTGGAGTCCGATGGTGGGGATGCCGGCCGCCTCGGCCGCGACCTGACCGAGCGCGCTGGTGGTGCTGGTGGTGAGCAGCAGGTCGGTGCCGAGAGCCGTGGCGTCGGCGATGCCGTCGCCGAGGGCGGGCATGAACCTCCGCCCGAGACGAAGGAGTTGCAGCACGGTGGCGGGCCCGCTGGCGGCCCGCAGCAGCCGTCGGCCCTGGTCGGAGGCGAGTTCGGCGCGCGGGTCGACCGGCAGGGGGCGGAACTCCAGTCCGGCGGCCCGTACCGAGTCGGCGAAGGTGGTGTGGGTGGCGACGGCCACCTGATGTCCGGCCGCCTGCAGGCGGACGCCGAGCCCGGTGAAGGGGGCCACGTCGCCCCGGGAGCCGGCGGTGGCGATCAGGATGCGCATGGCCGCAGTATTTCGGCGGTTACGTCCGGTTCGGAAGGACGCCACGCGCGGACCGGTCGGCTCCGGGTGGCCGGAACGCACCGCTCGGCCCGGCCGGTCGGAACCGGGCCGGTGGGGGACGGCGTCCTTCGGGGCAGGGTGCGCGGGACGGGGCCGTCGCGCCACGGACGGGAGGGATGGGTCGGATGAGCATCATCGCGTGGATCGTGCTGGGCCTGGTGGCCGGAGCCCTGG
Source organism: Kitasatospora sp. NPDC101108 (assembly GCF_055584725.1). Lineage (NCBI taxonomy): Bacteria > Bacillati > Actinomycetota > Actinomycetes > Kitasatosporales > Streptomycetaceae > Kitasatospora > Kitasatospora sp. NPDC101108. Next base: position 172,580 of record NZ_JBVJLM010000006.1, on the reverse strand, counting down.
CGAAGCTGCTGCTGCCGGGGCGGGACCCGGGCGGCCTGATCGTGACGACCCTGATCGGGATCGCCGGTTCCTTCGTCGGAGGCTGGATCGCGTCGCACTTCATGCACCGCTCCATCACGGCCCGCTTCTTCGACGGGCCGACCTGGGTGTCCGCGATCGGCGGTGCGCTGGTGCTGCTGATCGCCTACCGGCTGCTGTTCGGCAACTCGCGCCGCTGACGGCGACGTCGGGAGCCATCGGACGGCCCAGGTGACCTGGGGCGGCTGCCGGGCCGGCCCGCCGGCCGCGGACGGTGGGCGCGCGGTGGCGTGCTCCGGTCCAGCGTGTCCCGGAAGGCCGTGCGCGTCTCGGCGCCTACAGCTCGGCCACCCAGTCGGGGAGGTCCTCGCAGGCGGTGAGCCAGGAGGCCGGGACATCGGCGAGTCCGGTGCGGGCGGCGACCACGCCGGCGGCGATGGCGCAGGTGGTGTCCATGTCGCCCCAGCCCTCCAGGGTGTGCCAGATCGCCTCGGGCAGCGAGTCCAGTTGCCCGGCGGCGGACCAGAGAGCGAACGGGACGGTGTCCGGGGCGGAGATCAGCAACCCCGAGCCGAGCACGGTGGCGGCGTGCCGGATGCTGGTGTGCTCCGGCAGCCGGGCGGCGGTCCGCAGTCCGGAGCGGACGTCGCTGTCCGGCAGCCGCTCGGCGACCTCGCTGAGCAGCTCGGCCCGGCCGGGCGGACGCTCGCCCCGGCTCCGGACGGCGAGTGCAGCGGCGAGCGCGACCGCCACCGCCCCGGCCACCGCCTCCGGATGGAAGTGGGTGGTGAGCGCCTGGAGTTCGGCCTGCCGGGCGACCTCGTCCAGGTCTTCGGCGAACCAGGCACCCAGCGGGGCGACCCGCATCGCGGCGCCGTTCCCGTACGAGCCCTGGCCCTCGAACTGGCCCGAGGTGATGGCGCGCCAGTCCCCGCCGGTGCCGATCCCGCGCAGCACCCGGTGCATGGAGGGGCCGTACTTGCGCTGGTACTCGCGGGCGTACTCGGCCGCGAACTCCCCGGCCAGCGCGTCCTGTCGGACCTCGCCGTGGACGGCGAGGTGGCGGACCAGGACGAGGGCCATCGCGGTGTCGTCCGTCCAGTGCCAGGGCGCCGGGCGGGCGAGGCGGGCGGCCAGGTCGGCGGGGGCCTCGTCGACGGGGACGGAGAACCACCGGTCGCCGAAGGCGTCGCCGAGCGCGAGCCCTCGCAGGCTGTCCAGGACCGGGCCGGTCGTCCGCATGTCATCCTCCAGGTGAGATCAACTGTGGGTGGCAGTCTGCCGGAGGCGGCGAGGCGCCGGCGACCGGATTACGCTCCGGTCGTCGGCGCCTCGATGACCCGATCCGACGATCCGACCCGACCCGACCCGACGATTCGATCCGACCCGTCGACCCGTCGATTCGATTCGAGGATTCGATTCGAACGGGTCGGATCGGGTCGGCTACTTGGCCTTCAGTCCGCCGAGGACCAGCTTCCAGACGGCCCGGAAACGCTCGTCCGCGGTCGGTTCGGACCAGGTGGACGCGTAGGCGGGGTCGTGGAAGGGAGCGGTGGCGTCGAAGACCGCGCGGGCGGTGTTGAGGATGTGGCCGAGCTTGAACTCCCCGCTGTCCAGGCCTTCCTGGAAGATCTCGGCGATCTGCCCGACCAGCGTGTCGATGTGCGCCTCGACGGTGCTGCTGTTCTCCTCGACGAGCACCATGTAGGTGGCGAACAGCTCCGGGTCGTCCAGGGCCTTCTTCCGCTTGGCCGCGAACAGCATGGTCAGCCAGCGTTCGAGGTGCTCGGTGGCGCTGCCGCCGTCGAGCATGACGGACTTCAGCTCCCCCTGGGCCTGGTTGAGCCAGCGCTGGGTGACCGCCTCGCGCAGGGCCGCCTTGCTGGGGAAGTGGCGGTAGACGCTGCTGTGGCTGACGCCGAGTTCCCGGGCGACGTCCACGACGGTGGCCTTGGTCGGGCCGAACCGCCGGAGGACTTCCTCCGCCGCGAGGAGGATCTGCTCGGCGGTGAGTGCGGTGTCCGTGGTCACGGGGGCCGTCCTTAGGGTCGTGCGGTCGGGGTGGCGCGGAGGGTTTCCGCTGGTCGGCGGGGGCCCGGTCAGCGTGGGCCGGGTCAGCGTTCGCTGTCCAGGCGCGCCATCTGCGCGGCAGCGTACCGGTCGCCGGCGGCGGCACCGGCGGGGACGGCGGCCTCGATGGCGGTGAGGTCGGCCGGGGTCAGGGTGACGTCCAGCGAGCCGAGGGCCTCGGCCAGCCGGTCCCGGCGGCGGGCGCCGACCAGGGGGACGACGTCCTCGCCGCGGGACGAGACCCAGGCGATGGCCACCTGGGCCACGCTGGCCCCCTTCGCGTCGGCGACCGTGCGCAGGGCCTCGACCAGCGCGAGGTTGTGGGCCAGGTTGTCGCCCTGGAAGCGCGGGCTGTCGCCGCGGAAGTCGGTGTCGGCGAGCGAGCGGTCCGGGTTCCAGTGGCCGCTGAGCAGGCCGCGGGAGAGCACGCCGTACGCGGTGATGCCGATGCCCAGCTCGCGTGCGGCGGGCAGGATGGCGGCCTCGATCGAGCGGGTGAGCAGGGAGTACTCGATCTGCAGGTCGCTGATCGGGTGGATGGCGGCGGCGCGGCGCAGGGTGTCGACGCCGACCTCGGACAGCCCGATGTGGCGGACGTAGCCGGCCTTGACCAGGTCCGCGATGGCGCCGACGGTCTCCTCGATCGGGACCTTCGGGTCGAGTCGGGCCGGGCGGTAGACGTCCACGTGGTCGGTGCGCAGGCGGCGCAGGGTGTAGGCGAGCGCGGTCTTGGTGGCGGCCGGGCTGCCGTCGTAGCCGAGCCACTGGCCGTCCGGGCCGCGCTGGGCGCCGAACTTCACGCTGATCTGCACGCTCTCGCGGTCGCGGCCGCGCAGGGCCTCGTGGATCAGCAGCTCGTTGTGACCCATGCCGTAGAAGTCGCCGGTGTCGAGGAGGGTGACCCCGGCGTCGAGCGCGGCGTGGACGGTGGCGATGCTCTCGGCCTCGTCGGCGGGGCCGTAGAGGTCGGACATGCCCATGCAGCCGAGGCCGAGGGCGGAGGTGACCGGCCCGGAGGCGCCGAGGCGGCGCTGGGCGGGGCGGGTGGTCGAGGCCATGGGAACTCCAGGGGCGAGTGCGGCGCCGGGCGGCGGAGGGCAGTGTGACCCGGGTCTCACTATGGCACTGCAGCGAACAGATTTCAAAATCTGTTTTCTGTCTTTTGTCATTTGTTCGCACTGGAGCCTCGGTGGGGCGGCCTTCGCCGCCGGGACGTTTCCGCGCCGGTCGCTTCTGCTGCCGCGGACGCTTCCGCCGCCGGGGCGGCTTCCGCTAGGCGTACGGTCCGGGTGAGCGCAGCAGGTGCGCCCGGGCGGGTGGCAGGTTGCGCCACACCGTGCGTTCGCCCAGTCCGTACGTGGCCTCGAAACGGCGCAGCAGTCGCACCACCGCCCGGTGGCGGGCTCCGCGGCGCGGTCCCGCGGCGAGCGTGCGCGCGGTGGTGGTGCCGAGGTAGCCGAAGTAGGTCAGCTCGCCCCCGGGAGTCAGCAGTCGCAGGTAGAGGTCGAGGATGTCCCGGACCAGGGCCGGCTCGAAGTTGGTGAACGGCAGCCCGGACACGATGACGTCGTACCGCCCGCCGCCGTCCTGGCCGTGTCGGCCGCCCTGGCCGCCCTGGCTGCCCTGGCCGTCCCGGTCCGCGACTTCGGTCGCCTCCGGAAGGTTCTCCACCCGGCACGCCGACAGCCTTAGCCCCACCCCCGGGCGGCGCGCGGCCAGGACCGGGTCCCTGCGCAGCCGGTCGGCGAACCGGGGGTTCGCCTCGACCACGTGCAGCCGGTCGCCCGGGCGCAGCACCCGGGCCAGCCGGCGGGTCACCACGCCGGTCCCGGCACCGACCTCCAGCACCGAGATCGGCCGGTTCGGGCGACTGGTGGCCGGCACCACGAGCGCGTTCACCAGATCGGGCCCACTCGGCGCCAGCGCACCGGTGTCGTGGAAGGTGCGCAGCGCCTCGGCGAGGAACAGCAGGCGGTCCCCGCCGTGCCGAGAGGGGCGCGAACGCCGCGGCTGGGGAAGGGAGTCGGGGGCGGGGCGGAGCTGCTCGGTCGTCATGTCGTCGACGCTAGGGAGACCGCGACGCCCCGGGATCGGCCGGTGAGCGGCGCCGACCCCCGACGAAAGTCGAGGGAGCGGCTGCCCGCGAGGAGGGGGCACCGGACCGGCGCCCGCCCGTAGCATCGAGCGAGCGGATGCGAACGGGCGCGAGGGGAAGGAGATGTGAACGGGCGCGGGCCGATACGGATGGGCGCGACCCGGCCTCAACGGGCAGGGTCCAAGCGGACGGGAGCGAGTTCGATGCGCACAGGCCTGCTCGACTGGTACGGCCCGGACAGCCGGCCGTGGCTGGACAGTCTGCTGATGTTCGGCATCCTCGTGCTCACCGCCGAGGAGGGCCTCTTCCAGTGGCTGCACGCCGACGGCCCGCTGCGCCCGTACCGGACCGTGGTGGCCGCGCTCGCCGCGCTCTCGCTCCTGTTCGCCCGTCGCTACCCGGCCGCCTCGGCAGTCCTGCCGGTGCTCACCAGCAGCCTGTTCAACCGGGCCTTTCCCGGCCTGTTCAGCGTCGCCCACCTCGCCTCCCTCGGTCGCACCGGCCCGGCGGTGGCCGCTGGCGCGGTCATCGTGCTGGTCAGCGCGGCCAGGGCCGACTCCTTGAGCGGATGGGCGGGCACCACCGGCTCCCAACTTCTCCTGCAGGTCGCCGTGTTGTCCTTCGGGCTGTGGCTCCACGGTCGCCGGGCGCTGATCCGCGCCCTGCACGCCCAGGTCGAGAACCTGCGCCGGGAGCGGGAGTTGCGGGTCGAGCAGGCCCGGTCCGCCGAACGCGCCCGGATCGCCCGGGAGATGCACGACGTGCTGGCCCATCGGTTGAGTCTGCTGGTGCTGCACGCCGGAGTGCTGCGCGACCAGGTCCGGGCCGGTACCGTCCTCGCCGATCCGGACCGGCTCACCCATCGGCTCGAACTGCTGCGCACCACCGCCGCGCGCTCGCTCGACGACCTGCGCGACGTGCTCGGGGCCCTGCGGGCCGAACCACCGGAGCGGCCCGCCGACGGGGAGGGGCCGCTCGTGCCCGCAGGGCAGGTGCCCACCCCGCCCGCGCCCGTCCCGGCGCCCGCCCTGCGCGACCTCACCGACCTGGTCGACGAGGCGAACCAGGCCGGGCAGCACGTCCAACTCGCCCTCTCCGGTGACCCCGAGACGGTGCCGACCACCCACCGGCTGGCCGTCCACCGGGTCGTCCAGGAGGCGCTGACCAACGCCCGCAAGCACGCGCACGCCGCGCCCGTCAGCGTCCGGGTCGGCTACGGCGCACCGGCGACCACCGTCGAGGTCCGCAACGGCCCCGGCGACGCCCCGCCGAACGGGCCGGGCACCGGCGGCGGGTACGGGCTGGTGGGGCTCGGCGAACGGGTCGGAGCGCTCGGCGGCCACCTGGACGCCGGCCCGGACGGCGCCGGCGGCTTCCGGCTCTCCGCCCGGCTGCCCGCGCCGGGCCGTCCGCAGCCTTCGCGTCCGCAGCCTTCGCGTCCGCAGCCTCCGCGCCCGCAGCCTCCGCGTCCGCAGTCCCTGAGCACGCAGGTTCCTCATCCCCAGCCCCCGCAGCCGGAGGACGCCGCATGATCCGCACGATGGTGGTCGACGACGACGCGCTGGTACGCCTCGGACTGGTCGACCTCCTCGCCCAGGACCCGGCGCTGGCCGTGGTCGCCGAGGCCGCCGACGGACTGCAGGCCGTCGAGCTCGCCCGCGGCCACCGGATCGACGTCGCGCTGATGGACATCCGGATGCCCCGGCTCGACGGGATCGCCGCCACCCGCCGCCTGCGCCAACTCCCCGATGCCCCACGGGTGATCGCGCTCACCACCTTCGACCTGGACGAGTACGTGTACCAGGCGCTCGCCGCCGGGGCGGACGGCTTCCTGCTCAAGGACACCCCGCCCGCGGAGATCGCCCGGGCCGTGCACGTGGTCGCCTCCGGGCAGGGGATGCTGCACCCGGCGGCGGCGCGGCGGCTGATCGACCGGTACCACCGGGTCGGCGCGCCCCGGGCGGTGGCCGCCCGGTGCCGGATCGCCGGGCTCACCCCGCGTGAGACCGACGTGCTGCGTGAACTCGCGGACGGCCTGTCCAACGCGGAGATCGCGGGCGTGCTGGGGATGCGGGAGAGCACCGTCAAGGCGCACGTCAGCCGGATCCTGACCGCGCTCGCGGTGGCCAACCGGGTCCAGGCCGCGCTGCTCGCGCGTGATGCGGGGCTGGTCGGGGACGGTGCGTGAGGGCGGGCGCTCGCGAGGGCAGGGCGGGGCGCAGCGTCGGACGGCGTCCACGGGGACGTTCCCCGGAGGTCGGCTCGGGCTGCGGTGCGGGCTTCCCTGAGCCGTCGCGTGCCTCCGGTTGGTACCGCCCGCTGAGCCGTTGTCACCCATCCGGCGTGGAAATGCCGTGCCTTGCCGGTTTGCGCTGCCGAACTTGGGCGGCGGGTCCATGGTGGAGATGGGCGTGATCCGGCGACCGCGCCCGCGCGCCGATCCAGGCCCGCGCGCCGAGCGCCCGCCGCTTCCTCCGACGGGTGACCGAGGCCGGGGCCCGTACCGGCACGCTGGGAACAGGGCCACCTCGCAGGAAACCGAACGGTTCTTCTAGGCTCACATCTCGGCTTCCCTGCGGCGGTCGCGCCACTGCGCCCGCCGCGAGGAAGCCGCCGTGCACGGGGCTCCGGGCGGACCGGGGCGCCGGATCGAGCGAGGAGGACGCAATGCCAAGCATGCCGCCCAGCCGTTCCACCGCACTTGGGCCAGACGGGCCGTTCCGACGGGCCGTCCGACCTCCGGGCCGGCCGGTGCGGTCCGGCCGGGCCTGGTACCCGGGCGGGAGCGGTCGGCCGGTCCGGCCGCTGAATACCGGCTGCGGCCGCGGAGGCGAGCGTTGAGTCCCCAGATCGTCGGGCCGCCGGCCGCGCCGGGTGCTGCCGCGGAGCCCGACCGCGTACCCGTGGCGGTCCCGGCCGCCGCCGACGGTGAGGCCCTGGCCGCCGCTGCCGGTCCTGCGCCGGGCCCGACTGCCGCTCCTGTCACGGGCGCCGTCGCCTCCGCTACCACCGCCGCGCTGCCCGGGCTGCCGCAGGCGCTCAGCGCCCGGGCCCGTACCCTCGCGGGTGCCGTCCGGCGGCGCTGCGTGGACCTGGCCCGGATGGAGTCGCCGAGTGGCGACGCTTCCCGACTCGACGCGCTCGCCGAGGAGTTGGCCGCAGGATTCCGTGCCACCGGGGCCACCGCCCGCCGCGAGCCAGGCCCGGCCGGTGACCACCTGGTGATCGAGTGGAAGGGGCGGGACGAATCCCTGCCGCACCTGCTGGTCGTCGGCCACCACGACACCGTCTGGCCGGTCGGCACCCTGGCGGACTGGCCGGTGACCGAGCAGGACGGGCGGCTCACCGGGCCAGGAGTGGTCGACATGAAGGGCGGACTCGCGGTTCTGGAGGGCGCGTTGGCGCTGCTCGCGGACCTGGGGGAGCGGCCGCACCGCACCGTGCGGCTGGTCGTGGTCTCCGACGAGGAGGTCGGCAGCCCGGACGGACGGAGCCTGGTCGAGCGCCAACTGCGCGGTGCGGCGGCCGTCCTGGGGCTGGAACCGCCGCATCCGGACGGGCGGCTGAAGACCGCGCGGCGCGGCAGCACCCGGGTGCGCCTCACCGTCACCGGGCGGGAGGCCCATGCGGGCAACGACGCCCACGACGGGGTGTCGGCGGTGGACGAGCTCGTCGACCAGCTGGTACTCGTCCGCGGCCTCGCCGGCCAGCCCGGTACGGAGCTCAACGCCGGTCGGATCAGCGGGGGTTCGCGGGCCAACGTGGTCGCCGGACGGGCCGAGGCCGAACTCGGCCTGCGGTTCTCCACCGTCGAGGCGCAGCGTCGAACGCTCGACAACCTCGCCCGGCTGACCGCGCTGCGGCCGGGCGCCCGGGTGCGTACGGAGGTGCTCTCCAGCCGGCCGGCCTGGCCCGAGCGGACCGGCAACCCGCTGCTACGGCATGTGCGTTCGCTCGCGGCGGTGCTCGGGCAGCAGGTGGACGGCGCCCCGGCAGGCGGGGCCGGGGACACCAATCTGCCCGGGTCGCGCGGTCTGCCGACGCTGGACGGCTTCGGCGCGGTGGGCGCCGGTGCGCACGCCCGGCACGAGTACATCCGGCTGGACCAGCTCGCCCCGCGGATCGCCCTGCTGGCGGCGCTGCTGGCCGTTCCGCTGCCCCGGCTGCGGGATCGCGGGGAGGGGTGAGCCGGGCGGCGGCCGGCTGAGGACGGCCGGCGGATGCGGGCTGACGGCTGACGGCTGGCAGTACACAGGCAGCGGAAGACAGCGAACAGATAACAGATGACGGATAACAGCTGACAGATTTCAGATTCTGTCAGCTGGTATCCGTTTTCCCGCTCCCTTGCCATCCCTCCGTCCCGCTGCGCAGAATGGTACCGACCGAACGGTCAGTCGGTTGGCGCCCCGGCGCCAGTGCACGGAGTCGGTGCACGGAGCCGGCGCAGGGAGCCAGAGCAGGGACACGAGAGGGGACCGTGGTGACAGCAGAGGTGGCCGAGGCGGTCCCGGCGCAGACGCCGGAGGACCGGTTCGACGCGGTGATCGCCGCCGAGCAGCGGATCGAGCCCAGGGACTGGATGCCCGACGCCTACCGGGCCACCCTGATCCGCCAGATCGCCCAGCACGCCCACTCCGAGATCATCGGCATGCAGCCCGAGGGCAACTGGCTCACCCGGGCCCCCTCGCTGCGCCGCAAGGCCATCCTGTTGGCCAAGGCCCAGGACGAGGCGGGCCACGGCCTCTACCTCTACGCGGCCGCCGAGACCCTCGGCGTCGACCGGGCCGAACTCACCGAGAAGCTCATCAGCGGCCGCCAGAAGTACTCCTCGATCTTCAACTACCCCACCCTCACCTTCGCCGACGTCGGAGTGATCGGCTGGCTGGTGGACGGCGCCGCGATCTGCAACCAGGTCCCGCTCTGCCGCTGCAGCTACGGCCCGTACGCCCGCGCGATGGTGCGGATCTGCAAGGAGGAGTCCTTCCACCAGCGCCAGGGCTACGAGCTCCTGATGACCCTGATGCGCGGCACCGAGTCCCAGCGCCGGATGGTCCAGGACGCGGTCGACCGCTGGTGGTGGCCGTCGCTGATGATGTTCGGTCCCTCGGACGCCGAATCGCCGAACACCGCTCGCTCGATGGCCTGGCGGATCAAGCGCCACACCAACGACGAGCTCCGTCAGCGCTTCGTCGACATGACCGTCCCGCAGGCCGAGCACCTGGGCGTCACCCTCCCCGACCCCGAGCTGCGCTGGAACGAGGAGCGCGGCGGCTGGGACTTCGGCGAGCCCGACTGGTCCGAGCTGACCAGGGTCATCCACGGCCAGGGCCCCTGCAACGCCCAGCGGGTCGACCGCCGCCGGGCCGCGCACGAGGACGGCGCCTGGGTGCGCGAGGCGGCCGTCGCCTACGCCGCCAAGCGCGCCGCCGAACAAGCCGCACCCGCCGAGCGGCCCACCCCCGAACAGGAGAACTGAACGTGACCGAGTCCAAGGCCGGCTGGCCGCTGTACGAGGTGTTCGTCCGCCCCCGGCGCGGCCTGAACCACGTGCACGTCGGCTCGCTGCACGCCTCCGACGACCGGATGGCCCTGCTCGCCGCCCGCGACCTGTACACCCGCCGCAACGAGGGCGTCAGCCTCTGGGTGGTCCGCTCGGACGCGATCACCGCCTCCACCCCGGACGAGCGCGACCCGTTCTTCGAGCCCAGCGGTGACAAGGTCTACCGCCACCCGACCTTCTACGACATCCCCGAGGATGTCCCGCACATCTGACGGGGGAGCCACCGTGCACGACCACACCACGTCCACCACCGAGGACGACCACGTCTACCTCAGCCTCGCCGGAGCCACCCCCGGCCCCGAGGGCGAGGGCCGCTGGGCGTACGGGACGGGCTTCGCCGACCCGCTGCTCGGCGTGGACACCGCCCTGCCCGCCGGCCTGGACGGCGACGACCTCGCGGCCTACTGCCAGATGCTCGGCGACGACGCGCTGATCCTCGCGCAGCGGCTGATCGAGTGGTGCACCCGGGCGCCCGAGCTGGAGGAGGAGGTCGCGCTCGCCAACCTCGGCCTCGACCTGCTCGGCCAGGCCCGGCTGCTGCTCACCCGGGCCGGCCAGGCCGACGGCTCCGGCCGCACCGAGGACGACCTGGCGTACTGGCGGGAGGAGCACCAGTTCCGCAACGTCCGCCTGGTGGAGACCCCGAACGGCGACTTCGCGTACTCGATCGCCCGGCTGCTGCTGTTCTCCACCGCCCGCGGCGCGCTGTACGAGGCGCTGGGCTCGCACCCCGACCCGGTGGTGGCCGCGGTCGCCGCCCGGGGCGTCAAGGAGCTGGCGTACCACCGCGAGTACGCCACCGCCTGGACGCTGCGGCTCGGCGACGGCACGCCGTACTCGGCGGAGCGGATGCAGGCCGGGCTGGACGCGGTCTGGCCGCTGCTGGAGGAGCTGTTCACCGCGCACCCGGTGGAGCTGCGGGCCGGCGTCGACCCGGCGCAGCTGCGCGAGCCGGTGCTGCGCGAGCTGGCCGCCGTGATCGCCGAGGCCGGGCTGACCGTGCCGGACGTCCCGCCGCTGGCCACCGTGCTGGGCCGGGCCGGCCGGGACGGGGTGCACACCGAGGCGCTCGGCCCGCTGCTCGCCGAGCTGCAGGTGGTGGCCCGCGCACACCCGGGGGCGACGTGGTGACCGGCACGGCCGGGACCGTCGGCACCGCCGGGACCGTCGGCACCGCCGGGATCATGGGCTCCACGGCGACCACCGGGACCGTCGGCTCGACCGGGACCGTCGGCGACACCGGCACCGCCCGCGACCTGGCCTGGTCGGTCGCCGCGGCCGTCCCGGACCCGGAGCTGCCGATGCTCACCCTGGCCGACCTGGGCGTACTGGCCGCGGTCGAGGTGGACGGCGGCAGCGGCGCGGTGACCGCCTGGCTGACCCCGACCTACTCCGGCTGTCCGGCCGTCGCCGAGATGGCCGCCGACGTCGACCGCCGGCTGCGTGCCGCCGGGTACCCGGACGTACGGGTGCGGCTGCGGCTGGACCCGCCGTGGTCCACCGACCTGATCACCGCCGAGGGCCGCCGCAAGCTCGCCGAGGCGGGCATCGCCCCGCCGCGCCCGACCTCGGCCGTGGCGCCCGGATCGGGGCCCGTTCCGCTCACCCTCGGCCCCACCCGCACGGGAGCCGCCGCCCCGGTGCCCTGCCCGCACTGCGGCGGCACCGACACCGAGGAGCTGTCCCGCTTCGGCTCCACCGCCTGCAAGGCGCTCTGGCGCTGCCGCGCCTGCCGCGAGCCGTTCGAACGCGTCAAGGAGATCTGAGAATGCCCGCCGCCTCGCCCGCACCCGCCGCAGCCACGGATGCCACGGCGTCCGCCGATCCCGCGGTTTCCACGGAGGCCGTCCGCCCGGCCCGCCGTCCGACCTTCCACTCGCTGCGGATCGAGCGGGTGGAGCGGCTGTGCGAGGACGCCGTGGCGGTGACCTTCGCGGTGCCGGACGGTCTGGCGGCCGCCTACGCGTTCCGGCCCGGGCAGACCCTGACCCTGCGCAAGGTGGTGGACGGCGCCGACGAGCGCCGCTCGTACTCGATCTGCGCCCCTGTCGGCGGGCCGTTGCGGATCGCTGTCCGCGAGGTGCCCGGCGGGCTGTTCTCCCGCTGGCTGGTGCGCGAGGCCCGGCCCGGCGAGGAGGTCGAGGTGCTGACCCCGTCCGGTCTGTTCACCCCTGAACTCGGCGTCCCCGCCGACCACGTGCTGCTCGCGGCCGGTTCCGGCATCACCCCGATGCTGTCCATCGCCGCCTCGGTGCTGGCCGCCGACCGCCGCTCCACCGTCACCCTGCTCTACGGCAACCGGCGCAGCGACACCGTGATGTTCGCGGACGAACTGGCCGACCTGAAGGACCGCTACCTCGGCCGGTTCCAGCTGGTGCACGTGCTCTCCCGGGAGACCAGGGACGCCGAACTGCTCAGCGGACGGCTGGACCCGGAGCGGGTCCGGGCGCTGCTGACGGCCCTGGTGAACGTCGGCGGCGTCGACCACTGGTGGCTCTGCGGCCCGTTCGGCATGGTCGCCGGGGCGAAGGAACTGCTCGCCGAACTGGAGGTGCCGGGCGAGCGGGTGCACCAGGAGCTGTTCCACGCCGAGGACGAGCCGCTCGTCGAGCGCGACGAGGACTGGGACCGCACGGACCGCGCGGACGGCGACACCGAGGGCGTGCCCGGCGAGCGCAGCGAGGTGACCGTCGTCCTCGACGGGCGCGGCAGCACCCTCACCCTCCCGCGCGACCGCTCGATCCTGGACGGCGCCCAGCGCTCCCGGCCCGACCTGCCGTTCGCCTGCAAGGGCGGCGTCTGCGGCACCTGCCGGGCCCTGGTCACCGAGGGCGAGGTGGAGATGCGCCGCAACTTCGCCCTGGAGGAGAAGGAGCTGGCGGCCGGCTACGTCCTCACCTGCCAGGCCCGCCCGCTCACCGACCGGGTCACCGTGGACTACGACCGCTGAACGGCCTTCATCCGCCGGGCGGTGCGGTGGGTGGACGCGGACGCGTCCGTGAGCGTCGTCGGCTCCCCTGCGCGCCGCCGCCCGCCCGAGCAGCCCGGCGGGCAGGGCCGGCGTCCGCGAAGTCGGACGAGTCGACGCGTGTGCCGGAGACGGGTCGTGCCCGCCTCGGTGGGTGGACGGCGCCGGCGGTCAGACCGTGGCCGGGGCGGGCCGTTCGGCCGGGTCCCCGAGCAGCTTGACCAGGTCGTTGACGGCGGCGCGTCCGGCCCGGTTGGCGCCGATCGTGCTCGCGGACGGGCCGTAGCCGACCAGGTGGACGCGCGGGTCGGCGGTGGCACGGGTGCCGGTGAGCGCGATGCCGCCGCCGGGGGAGCGCAGGCCGAGCGGGGCGAGGTGGCCGACCTCGGGACGGAAGCCGGTCGCCCAGACGATCGCGTCCACCGCCGACTCCTCGTCGCCCCATGCCACCCCGTGCTCGGTGAGCCGGTCGAACATCGGCCGGCGGTGCAGAGCGCCCAACTCCCTTGCCCGGCGGTAGGCGACGGAGGGGCCGAGGCCGGTCACGCTCACCACGCTGCGCACCGGCAGCCCCTGACGGACGCGCTCCTCGACCTTGGCGACCACCGCGCGACCGTACTCGGGGGTGAACGGACCCTCGTGGTAGACGGGTTCGGAGCGGGTGACCCAGATCGTCCCGCCGACCGCCGCGACCTCCGACAGCACCTGGATCGCCGAGGCACCGCCGCCCACCACGAGGACGCGCTTCCCGGCGAACTCCTCGGGGCCGCGGTACTCGGCGTAGTGCAGCTGGCGGCCCGCGAAGTGGCCCGGGTAGTGCGGGAGGAAGGGACGGGTCCAGGTGCCGGTGGCGTTGATCAGCGCGCGGGCGGACCAGGTGCCGCGGTCGGTCTCGACCAGCAGCCGGGAGTCGGAGCGCTCGGACTCGGCGCGTACGGCGTGAACCGCGACGGGGCGTACGACCGGGAGCGCGTGACGGGCCTCGTACGCCGCGAAGTACCCCGGCACCACCTCGCGCGCGCGGGCCTCGGGGTCGGGCGCCGGGAGCTCGGCGTCCGGGAGGTCGTGGAAGCCGTGCACGGTGGCCATCCGCAGGGACGGCGAGCGGTGCGCCCAGGCGCCACCGGGGGTGGCGTTGGCGTCGAGGACGACGAAGCCGCCGTCCACACCCTCCCGGTAGGGGGCGAAGCCGCGGCGGCGGAGGTGGTAGGCGGCGGACAGCCCCGCCTGCCCGGCGCCCACCACCAGGACGTCCACGCGCCGCTGTCCGGTCTCGTTGGTTGCACCGTAAACAGTCACGCCCGTGAAACATCGGGAGGACGGGCGGCTGTTCCCGGCCGGGGGCGGCGGTGCCGGGCGGTCAGTGGGTGGCCGGCGGCCGGCGGCGGGAGCGGGAGCGGGAGCGGGCGGGAAGGCGGCGGGAGCGGGCCGGTGGCGGTGGGCGGTGGGCCTCAGCCGATCGGGGAGATCACCGCGGCGGTGCCGTACGCGCACACCTCGGTGCCGACGTCCGCCGCCTCGGTCACGTCGAAGCGCATCATCAGGACGGCGTTGCCGCCGCGCGCCTTGGTCTGCTCGACCAGCCGCTGCATGGCCTCGTTGCGGCTCTCGACCAGGGTCTTCGTCAGGCCGCGCAGCTCGCCGCCGATCAGGGACTTCAGCCCGGCACCGATCTGGCTGCCGAGGTGCCGGCTGCGGACGGTCAGTCCGAAGACCTCGCCGATCACGTGGTCGACCCGGAAACCGGGAATGTCGTTGGTGGTCACGACCAGGACGTCGGCGTTCGGGCCCTGCCCGCCGCCGAACTCGTTGATGTCAGCCATGGGGCCCATCCTGCCGGGGTGGTGCGTCCGAGTGACAGAGGCGCGGCGGGGAGGTGGCCGAGAAGGTCTCCGGAAGCTGGTTCAGACCGGTGATCGGGCGGCGGAAAAGCCGTACCGTTAGCCCCATGGGCGAGCGAAGCGATCATCCGCAGGGGCCGGGCGCGGCGGAGTACTCCGGCGCGTCGGAGATCGAGGCGACCGTGGTGCTGGGCCTGCGGATCACCGACTGGCCGGCGCTGCGCGCGGCCGCGATCAGGGCCGTCGAGGAACTGGACTTCGAGGGCATCGACCCGGCCGGCCAGCGCCGCGAACTGCTGCGCGAGGTCGCCGAGGACGCCAACGCGGCGCTCGGCGCGCTGCTGCACCCCGACCGGCTGGTCGCCGCGATCCCCGGCGTCGAGGCGGTCGGCGGCACGCTGGAGATCAGTGTCACCGAGGACTTCACGCCGGACTTCGCCGAACTGTTCCCGCTGGACGGCGAGGACGAGGACGGCGGCGCGGGCGCGGACTGGACCCTCACGCCGCGCACGGCCTGCCTGCTTCACGCCCAGCTGCTCGGCCTGGCCGACGCCGCCTACGACGACCTCGACGAGCACGGGGACGATCCGGTCGTCGACGGCGAGGACGTGGACTGGACGGTCTTCGCCAGGCTGCCCCAACGCACTTGGCGGCTCCACCGGAGCTGGCGGCGCGCGATGGCCCGCACCTTCGACGACCTCGCCGACGACCTCGCCCTCGGCGAGTGGCCGCTGCCTCGCTGCCTGGCCGAGGAGCTCGCGCTGCGGATGGCGCTGGTGGACGCCCGGACGCTGCTCGGCTCCCAGCCCGAGTCGGTGGCCGACATGATGGGCGACCTGCCGGCCGACCTGTACGACTACGACTGGGACGGCTGCCACGACGAACTGTTCGGCGTGTACGGGCCGGACGACGGGGACCCGGAGCTCGACGCGGAGCAGCGCACCGAACTGCTGCTGGCGGCCACGCATCCCGAGGGATGGTTCCTGATGTACGAGGACGCGGAGGAGCGGGACCCGCAGCGCGGGTACCGTCGCTGAGCGGACGTCGGGCCCTCGCGCGGTTCGCGGTCCGGGCGGGGTGGTCGGTGGGCGGCTAGGCTGCGGACATGTCCGATGTGTCTGGTATGGGAGGTGCGTCCTCGGGGGAGTCGGCGGGTCGGGGGCCAAGGCCGGGGCCGGGGCCAAGGCCGGGGCCGGGGCCGGGGAGGTCAGGGGGCTCCGGACCGGACTCCTCCGGCTCGGAGCGGTCCGGTGCGGAGGAGCCGGCGCTGGGTCGGATCGCGCTCGGGCTGGACGGCGTTCGGGCGGCGCAGCTCGGGCGGACCGCCGAGGCGCGGGCCAGCTTCGAGGCCCTGTGGGAGGAGCTGGGGGAACGGGACGTCTTCCACCGCTGTGTCCTGGCGCACTATCTGGCCGACCTCCAGGACGACCCCCGGGCCGAGTTGGAGTGGGACCGGCGGGCCCTCGCGGCGGCCGACTCGCTGACCGCCGAGCGGGCCGCGACGTACGAGTCCGCCCTCCAGGTCCGGGCGTTCTACCCTTCCCTGCACCTCAACCTGGCCTCCGACCATCTCAAGCTCGGCGAGCCCGACCTCGCGCGCGAGCAGCTCGAACGGGCCGTGCGGAGCCTGGACGCGCTGCCGGAGGACGCGTACAGCGCGGGGATCCGGACGGCGGTGGACGAGCTGCGGCAGCGGCTGCGCTGATCCCGGCCCTCGGGGCGGCGCGGTCGCTGGGGCCTTTCGGAGCGGGCCGAAGGGGGCCCAGGGGCGGGCCGGGGTGGGCCGGGATGGTGGCCCGGGGGCGGGCCGGGTCGGTGGGGGCGGGGCTGGCATGCTGGACGGGTGACTTCTCCGTTCGATGCCCCGGCCGCCGTTCCCGCCTCCGACGATGCACCCGACCCCGCGGACCGCGACGCGCTGCCCCAGTACGTGCTGCCGCTGGTCGTCCGGCTGGAGCGGGCGACGCCGCCGGGACGGACGGACGCGCTGGAGACCTCGGCACGGGCGGTGCTGACGCTGCTCGCCGACTCCCGGGTGACCGAGGTGGACGGCGAGTGGGCGGAGCGGGTCGCGGCCTGGGAGGACGCCCGGATCCGCAAGGTCGTCCGACGGGCCCGGGGCGGGGAGTGGCGCCGGGCGGGGGAGCTGCCCGGCATCACCGTGCGGGGGCGGGAGGCGGAGGTGCGGGTGTTCCCGCCGATCCCGCTGGACGGCTGGCCGAAGGAACTGGCCAGGCTGCAGGTCTCCGGGACGGATCTGGAGGAGAACGCCGAGGCCGGCGCGCCCGAGCCGGGGGTACCGGTGTTGTGGCTCAACCCGGAACTGGAGATGAGCGCGGGCAAGACGATGGCCCAGACCGGGCACGCGGCGCAGCTCGCCTGGTGGCGGCTGGACGAGGCGCAGCGCAAGGAGTGGGCGGAGTCGGGCTTCGCACTCGCCGTCCGCACGGCTGCGCCGGAGGCGTGGGAGGAACTGGTCCGCAGCGGGCTGCCGGTGGTCCAGGACGCGGGCTTCACCGAGATCGCGCCGGGCAGCTGCACGGTGATCGCGGAGCACCCGGCGCTGCGGTGACGGGACAGCTGGCGCAGAACGACGAACAGCGAACAGCAAACAGATAACAGCGAACAGATGACAGATTTCGAAATCTGTCATCTGTTCGCTGTTATCTGCTACCTCCTCACTCGCCCGAGGCCTGGTAGCGCCGCATCGCGCGGAGGCCCCCCAGCACCGCCGCAGTCGTCCACAGCGCCATGATCAGCAGGCCCGTCCAATGGCCGTAGTGGATCCCCGCCTCCGCCTGGGTGCGCATCGCGTACAGGCCGGCCCGATCGGGCAGGAACTGGCCGACCTCGCGGACGCCGGGGATCGCGGCCAGCCAGGTGGTGCCGAGGAACACCATCGGGGTGAGCAGGCCGAGCGCCGCGCTGAAGTTGCCCAGCATCGCGGTCAGTCCGAGGCAGATCAGCACCATCATCGGGTGGTAGAGCACGCCGGCCAGGAAGCTGCGGGCCAGCCCCGGGGTGGAGAAGTCCAGGCCGACGGTGGCGTCGACGGCGAGGAAGCAGCCGACCGTGGAGACCAGTCCCACCAGCAGACCCAGCCCGGCGCCGATCGCGAGCTTGGCGCCGTACAGCCGACCGCGCCGGGGAACGGCGGTGAGCGAGGTGCTGATCATCCGGGTGCTGAACTCCTGCCCGACCAGCAGGATCCCGAGGCAGGCCAGGGCGACGTGGCCGAACAGCAGGCCGTAGTAGATCCCGCCGGCCGGGTCCTCGCCGGGAGTGTGGTCCTTCGCTCCGTAAGCGGCGTTGACGGCCGCGGTGACGCCGACGGTCAGTGCCACCGCGGTCAGCGGCGCCGCCCACTGCGAGGGCAGCGTGGTGAACTTGATCCGTTCGGCCCGCAGGGCGTTGCCGATGCTCATGCTCAACTCTCTTCCGCTCAACATCACTTGGTTCGCCGCTGCATCGCGCGCAGCCCGCCGTACGCGGCAAGTGCCGTCCACAGCGCCATGATCGCCAGTCCGGTCCAGTGTCCGTACGCGAGCTGCGGGTCGTCGGCGTAGTGCAGCGCGTACTGGCCGGCCCGGTCGGGGAGGAACTGGAACACCTCGCGCAGGCCGGGCACACCGCCGAGCAGCGGGGAGAGCAGGAAGACGGTCGGGGTCAACAGACCCATGGCGGCGGTGAGGTTGCCGAACATCGCGGTCATCCCGAGGCAGAACACCGCCAGGAAGGCCGGGTACAGCACCCCGGCCGTGGCCGCGCGGGCGAAGGCCGGACCGTGCCAGTCGGCGGGGACGGTGGCCGCGTACCCGGCGTAGGCGCCGGCCGTGCCGACCGCGCCCGCGCCGAGGCCGATCAGGGCGGCCAGCGCCAGCTTGGCGCCGTACAGCCGGCCGAGCCGGGGGACGGCGGCGCGGGAGACGTCGATCATCCGGGTGTTGAACTCCTGCCCGATCAGCAGGACCCCGAAGGCGACCACAGCCGCCTGGCCGAAGTTGAGCCCGTAGAAGACGCCGACGCCGGGGTCGTCGGTGATGCTGTGCTCCTTGCCGCCGAGTGCCGCGCCGACGGCCGTGGTGGCCCCGGCGGTGAGCAGCACGGCGAGCAGCGGTGTGACCCAGAGCGAGCGGAGGGTGGTGAACTTGATCCGCTCGGCACGGAGGGCCTGCGACACGGGACTCATGCGCCCACCTCGCTGCGCTCGGCGAGGGCATTCGCCCACGCGCACCTTCCGATGATTCGCTCGCTACGCTCGCTCATGCGCCCACCTCGCTGCGCTCGGCGAGGGCATTCGCCCACGCGCACCTTCCGATGATTCGCTCGCTACGCTCGCTCATGCGCCCACCTCGC
>NZ_JBVJLM010000006.1:0-153574 GCF_055584725.1 Kitasatospora sp. NPDC101108 | reverse complement strand
GCTGCGCTCGCCGGGGGCGGCCTCCGCGCGGTACTCGACGCTGTCCGCCGTCATCCGCATGAACGCCTCCTCCAGTGAGTCCTGTTGGACCGCTATCTCGTACAGCACCACGCCGTGCTCGGCGGCCAGCGCGGCGATCCGCTCGGGTTCGGCGCCGGTCACCTCCCAGGCACCGCCCTCCGCCTCGACGGCGTCGAAGCCGTGGCCGGTCCCGCCGAGCAGCGCGGCCAACTTGCCGGCGTCCACCGCCCGGACCCGGATCCTGGTGCGGCCGTGGCGGTCGATGAACTCGGAGGTGGCGGCGTCCGCGAGCAGGCGGCCGCGGCCGATCACCACCAAGTGGTCTGCGGTGAGCGACATTTCGGTCATCAGGTGGGAGGAGACCAGTACCGCCCTTCCCTCGGCGGCCAGTTCGCGCAGCAGGGTGCGGATCCAGCGGATGCCCTCCGGGTCGAGGCCGTTGACCGGTTCGTCCAGCAGCAGTACCGGCGGGTCGCCGAGCAGTGCGGCGGCCACGCCGAGGCGCTGGCGCATCCCGAGGGAGAAGCCCCGGATCCGTCGCCCGGCGGCCTCCGCCAGTCCGACCTGGGCGAGCACCTCGCCGACCCGCCGCGCGGGCAGGCCGTTGCTCGCGGCGAGCCAGCGCAGATGGCCCTGGGCCGTCCGGCCGCCGTGCAGGGCCTGGGCGTCCAGCAGCGCGCCCACCTGCCGCAGCGGGTCGGCGAGTTTGCCGTACGGGCGTCCGTTGACCAGGGCGTGCCCGGCGGTGGGGCGGTCCAGGCCGAGGACCAGTCGCATGGTGGTGCTCTTCCCGGCGCCGTTCGGCCCCAGGAAGCCGGTCACCACGCCGGGCCGGACCTCGAACGACAGGTCGTCGACGACCCGCCGGCCGTCGTACTCCTTGGTCAGGCCCTGGATCTCGATCACGGTCGCCTTCCCCTCCTGGTAGCTGGTCGCCGTCCGTGCTCCGGGCGGCGGTTCCATTCGACCGGAGCGGACCGGGTGGGCGGATCCCGCCGCAGCGGGGACCGGCCTCCCTCCCGGGAGGGAGACGACGGCGACCCCGCGGGGGAGCCGGAGTCGCCCGCTGAGCTGGCAGGATGGGGCGGTGCCAAGAATGACCGCGCTCCGGATCCGGAGCCGAGCGACCACGATCCTCGCGCCACTGGTGGCCGGTGCCAGTTACGCCCGGCTGCTGCACCTGCTGGTCGGGTGGATCTTCGCGGGCGTCATCCTGATGATCTACCCGGGGACGTACCAGGCCAGCCTCGGTTCGATCCTGACGCGGGCCGTCTCGCTGGACGTCGTGCTGCTCGCACTGGTCGCCCTCGTCCCGGCGGTGCGGCGCGCGGAGGGTGTGCAGGCCCGGCTGCTGCTGGTGCCCGACCGCGAGGAGGACATCGGCGTCGAGCCCTCCGGCACCTGGGCCGATCGGTGCCGCACGGCGGCCTGGTTGATCGGGCGGGTGGTGCTCGGTTCGGCGGTCGGCTTCGCGACGGTCTTCGGCCTCGCCCCGGTCTTCGACCTGCTGACCGGCCCGCACGCCCTCCGGTACCTCCCGCTCGTGCCGGTTCTGGCACTCGGCTACGGCTGGCTGGTGGTATGGGCTGGACGCCTCCAACTCGCAATGGCCATGCGGATGTTGGGGCCGTCCCAGGCGGAGCGGCTGGCGGAGGCGGAGCTGCGGGCCGAACGGCTGCTGGAGCGGAACCGGTTGGCCCGGGAACTGCACGACTCCATCGGCCACGCGCTGACGGTGACGGTCCTTCAGGCCGGAGCGGCGCGCGAGGTCGGTGACCCGGCCTTCGTCGCCAAGGCGCTGCAGGTGATCGAGGAGACCGGGCGGCAGGCGATGGAGGACCTCGAACGTACCCTCGTCCTGCTGCGCGAGACCCCGGCGGGTGGGTCCTCGGCGGGCGGCGCCTCGGCGGGTGGCGCGCCGAGGAACGTGGTGGCCACCGAGCAGCCCGGCATCGACCAGCTGCCCGCGCTGTTCGAAACGGCCCGCGCGGCCGGCAGCCCGGTCGAGGCGAGCATCGAGGTGCCGCCCGGAGTTCTGCCCGGGGTGCTCTCGCGCGAGTCCTACCGGATCGTCCAGGAGGGCGTCACCAACGCGCTCAAGTACGCGCCCGGTCAGCCGGTCGACGTCCAGGTCACTGTCCGGGACGGGCAGTTGGAGCTGCGCTGCGCCAACCGCCTGGTGACGGCGCCGGGTCGGGGCGGCGCCGGACGCAAGGGCGGCAAGGGGCTGCGCGGGATCCGCGAGCGCGCCGTGCTGCTCGGCGGCGCGGCCTCGGCCGGGCCGGCCGACCCCGTCGGGCCGTCGACGGGGTCGCCCGCCGACGGGGCCGGGGAGTGGGTGCTCGACGTCCGGCTGCCCCTACGCTTGGGCTCGTGACGAACGATCTTGCAGGCGGCGGCCGGACGGTGGGCGGCACGGGCGTGACCGACATCCTGCTCGCCGACGACGAGGAACTGGTCCGGGCCGGGATGCGGGCCGTCCTGGAGGCCCAGGGCGATCTGCGGGTGGTCGGTGAGGCGTCCGACGGCGCGGAGGCGGTGGCTCTGGCCCGCGCGCTGCGCCCGCACGTGGTGCTGATGGACGTCCGGATGCCCGTCCTGGACGGCCTGGCCGCCACCCGCGAACTGCTGCGCCCCGGCGCGCCGGGGGAGCGGCCGCCGCGGATCCTGGTCGTCACCACCTTCGAGAACGACGACTACGTCTACCAGGCGCTGCGCGCGGGCGCCGACGGCTTCCTGCTCAAGCGCTCCCGCCCGGCCGAGATCGCCCACGCCGTACGGCTGGCGGCGGCCGGTGAGTCGCTGCTGTTCCCGTCCGCGATCCGCCGCCTGGCCGCCGGGCACGGCAATCCCGCCGCCCGCGCGGCCCTGGACCGGGCGGCCCTGACCGGTCGGGAGGCCGAGGTGCTGCGGCTGATGGCGCGCGGGCTCAGCAACGGGGAGATCGCCGGACAACTGGTCCTCGGCGTGCAGACGGTGAAGACGCACGTCAGCAGTGTGCTGGCGAAGCTCGGCGCGCGGGACCGCACCCAGGCGGTGATCGCCGCGTACGAGTCGGGGTTCGTCGAGCCGTCGGAGTAGCGGCCGGAGCGGTCGTCGGAGCGCCCGTCGGAGTAGCCGCCGGAGCAGGCGGGCGCATCGGGCGGTCCGGGCGGTCCGGGTGGTCCGGGCGCGTCGGGCGGTGTGGTGCGGTTTGCGGCGTGGCGCGGTGAGGGCCGGTCGGCGGGTCAGGCCGGGTAGGCGTGGGTCTGGGTGGCCTTGACCGAGGCCCAGACCGCCGAGCCCGGTGCCAGCCCCAGTTCGGCGACGGCGGCCGGGGTGAGGTCGGCGGCCATCGGCAGGGCGCCGGAGAGTTCGGCGCGCACCTGGTCGCCGTGCAGGTCGAGGCCGGTGACCTCGGCCTGCCACAGGTTGCGGGCGCTGGACTGCGGCCGCTCCCGGTACAGGGTGACGGCGGAGGGCGGGAAGGCCACGAACGCCGGACCGGACAGTTCCTCGGCGGTGGTCAGCACGGTCCCGTCCGGCAGGGTCACCCGGGTGCCCTCGGCCCGGCCCCGGTACAGGTTGAGGCCGACCAGCCGGGCGATGTAGTCGGTGCGCGGGCGGCGCGCGACCTCCGCCGGGCTGCCGGTCTGCACCTCGTGGCCGTCCTCGATCACCACCAGCCGGTCGGCCAGCACCATCGCGTCCAGCGGGTCGTGCGTCACCAGCACCGCCACGGCCTCGAACTCGGCCAGGTGGCGCCGCAGTTGGGCCCGTACGTCGAGCCGGGTGCGGGCGTCCAGGGCGGCCAGCGGCTCGTCCAGCAGGAGCAGCCGGGGGCGGACGGCCAGCGCCCGGGCGAGCGCCACCCGCTGGGCCTGGCCACCGGAGAGCCGGCCCGGGCGCACCGAGGCGTGCTCGGCCATGCCCATCCGTTCCAGCCACGCCGCCGCCTCTGCCCTGGCCTCGCGCCTGGGGCGGCCCTGGCAGCGCGGGCCGAAGGCGACGTTGTCGAGCGCGCTGAGGTGCGGGAAGAGCAGGTAGTCCTGGAACACCACGCCGACCGGCCGCTGTTCGGCGGGGGTGTGGAGGCGCCGGGCCGGGTCCTCCAGGACCTGGCCGTCCAGCCGGAGGTGGCCGCCGGTGAGCGGGAGCAGTCCGGCCAGGGCGCGCAGGGCGGTGGACTTGCCGGCGCCGTTCGGGCCGAGCAGCGCGACCACCTCGCCGGGGGCGGCGGTGAGTGCCAGGTCGAGGGCGAAGGCGGCGCGGTCGATCCGGAGGTGGGCGTCGAGGGCGGGGCCGGCGGTGGCGCCCGGGGGCGTGCTGCCGGGGGTCGCGGCGCCCGAGGTCGCGGGGCCCGGGGTCGCGGGGCTCGTACGGTGCGGGGGGTTCATCGGCTCGGCATCCTGGGGCACGGGTTCCGGATCAGGGGGTCCGGGGCAGGGGTCCGGGTCACGGGGTCGACATCCAGCGGTCGCGCAGTCCGACGAGGACGGCGACGGAGACCAGCAGCAGGACCAGCGACAGCGCGATCGCGGCCTCCGGGTCGGACTCCATGGCGAGGTAGACGGCCAGCGGCATGGTCTGGGTGCGGCCCGGGAAGTTGCCCGCGAAGGTGATCGTCGCACCGAACTCGCCGAGCGCCCGGGCCCAGGCCAGGACGGCCCCGGCGGCGATCCCCGGGGCGATCATCGGCAGGGTGACCCGGCGGAAGGCGGTCAGGCGGGAGGCGCCCAGGGTCGCGGCGGCCTCCTCGTAGCGGGGGTCGGCGGCCCGCAGCGCGCCCTCGACGCTGATCACCAGGAAGGGCATCGCCACGAAGGTTTCGGCGACCACCACCCCGGTGGTGGTGAAGGGCAGGGTGATGCCGAAGGCCGAGTCCAGCCAGGAGCCGACGATCCCGCGCCGCCCGAGCACCAGCAGCAGCGCCACGCCGCCCACCACCGGCGGCAGCACCAGCGGCAGGGTGACCAGTGCCCGGACCAGCCGGCGTCCGGGCAGTTCGGTACGGGCGAGCAGCCAGGCCAGCGGGACGCCGAGGACCAGCGAGACCGCGGTGGCGGCCGTCGCGCAGATCAGCGACAGCCGCAGGGCGTCCCAGACGGCGCTGCTGGTGAGCTGTTCGGACAGGCTGCTCCAGGGCGCCCGGACCAGGAGCCCGACCATCGGGAGGATCAGGAACGCGAGCCCGAGCAGTGCCGGGAGCAGCAGAGTGACCGGGACGCGCCGCGAGGCCGGGTGGCGGCGCGCGCCGAAGGGGCGGCGCCTGCCCGGGCGGCCTGTGTCCCGGTGGTGCGGCAGGGCCTTCTCGGGTCCGGACGACGGTGCCTCGGTGGCAGCGGCAGCGGCAGCGACGGCGGCGCCGTCCGGGCCGGGCCCGGCGGCGTCGTCCCGGCCGGGGCCGGTGGTACGGCTCCGGTCGGGTTCGTCGCCGCCGTCCCCGCCGGGTGCGGTGGTGCGGTCCTTCACGGCGCCTGGAAGCCCGCCGCGGTCAGCACCTGCTTGGCCTCGGGCGACTGGACGTAGGCGACGAAGGCGGCCGCGCCGTCCTTGTTCGGCGCCTTGGCGAGGGCGGCGATCGGGTAGTCGTTCACGGCCTTGTCGGCCTCGGGGAAGTCCACGCCGTCGATCTTCGCAGCATCGGCCTTCACATCGGTCCTGTACACCAGCGAGGCGTCGACCTCGCCGAGCTCGACCTTGGTCAGTGCGCCCTTGACGTCCTGCTCCAGGGTGACCGGGGTCAGGTTGAGTCCGGCGGCCTTCAGCGCGGTGAGGGCGGCGGCGCCGCAGGGCACCTCCTTCGCGCACAGCGCGACCTTCACGCCGGAGCCGGTGAGGTCCTTCAGGCCCGCGATGTGCTTGGGGTTGCCCTTGGGTACGGCGATGGTGAGGGTGTTCTTGACGAAGGTCTTCGGCTCGCCGCTCGCACCGCTCGCGTCGGTGACGGTCTTCATGGTGGCCGGGCTGGCGGCGGCGAACACGTCCGCCGGGGCACCGGAGTTGATGCTGGTGGCGAGCGCGGAGCTGCCGCCGAAGTTGAACGTGACCTTGGTGCCGGGGTTGGCGGCCTCGAACTTCTTGCCGAGCTCGGTGAAGGTCTCCTTGAGCGAGGCGGCGGCGAACACGGTGACGGCGCCCTTGGCCTTCGGGGCGTTCCCGGTGCCGGCGTCGCCGCTCGCGGTGGTGGCGGCGGTCGCCGTGGAGGAGCCGGAGCCGGAGGACTTGCCGCCGTCGCTGCCGCAGGCGGTGACCCCGAGGCTGAGGGCGAGGGCCGCCGCGGCGGCGACGGCGAGTCTGCGGGTGGCGGTGCTGCGGGCGTTCATCGGAGCTTCCCCTCCAGGGATCGCGCCGGAAGGGGCGCGGAGGTGTGGCCGCAGGTGCGGCCATTACGGCGATCATAGTGCCGCAGATGCGAGCCATAAATCCTCTGTCGCTTCGCACAGGCGGGGCGGGGCGGGGGCCTCGGAACCGCTGTGCGAAGGCTCAACCGTGCACGGACGGTTCCGGTTCCGGTTCGGGCGGTGGCTGGGTGGGTGAGGTGGTAGCGGTGGGAGGCCGGGGCGACGCGAAGGCGTGCGGGGCGCGCGAGGGCGGCGCGAGGGCAGGGCGAGGGCTGCGGCCGGGGCCGGCGGAAAATCCGTCGCACCAGGGAGGGAGGAGAGGTCAGAGTGGTCGCAGCCCGGAGGCGCGGCCGATCGTCGGCCGCCCGGGCCCAACGGTCGATCCATACGGATCCACGGGGAGGAGTCCGTCCATGTCCACGCTGCGAGTCACCGCCGAGAGACTGGTCATCCTGGAGCACCCGAACGCCGACGCCCTGGAGCTGGCACAGGTCGGGCTCTACCGGGCGGTGGTCGCGAAGGGCGTGTACCGGACCGGTGACCATGCCGTCTACATCCCCGAACAGGCCGTCCTGCCGGACGAGTTGATCGGTGAGCTCGGACTGACCGGCAAGCTGGCCGGTGGCGCGGCGAACCGGGTGAAGGCGGTACGGCTGCGCGGAGAGCTGTCGCAGGGCATCGTCTGCCGGCCCGCGGCGCTCTCGGAGACCGACCTGGCCGGGGCCGCCGAGCGGGGCGAGGACTTCGCCGAGCTGCTCGGGATCGTCAAGTGGCAGCCTCCGGTGCCGACTTCGATGAGCGGCGAGGTGGTCGGCGCGCCGGACCTGCTGCCCTGGGTGGACATCGAGAACCTCAAGCGCCACCCCGACGTCTTCGAGCCCGGCGAGCCCGTGGTGCTGACCGAGAAGCTGCACGGCAGCTGCTGCCTGGTCACCTACACCGCCGCCACCGGTGAGGTGCAGGTCTCGTCCAAGGGGATCGGCGCGCAGGGCCTGGCGCTGGTGGAGGACGAGCGCAACCTGTACTGGCGGGCAGTGCGCGCGTACGACCTCCCGGCGGTGGCGGCCCGGCTGGCCGAACGGCTGGGCGCCGATCGGGTCGGCATCTTCGGCGAGGTGTTCGGCGAGGGCGTGCAGGACCTCACGTACGGGGCCTCCGCGCGCACCGACCGCCCCGGGTACGCCGCGTTCGACGTGTCGGCCGTGGTGGACGGGCAGCTGAGCTGGCTGCCGGCCGCCGAACTCCTCGACGGCGAACTGCCGTTGGTGCCCGAACTGTGGCGCGGACCGTTCGACACCGCCACGGTGCTGGCGTACGCGCAGGGCAGGGAGACCCACTCCGGGCGCGAACTCCACCTGCGCGAGGGCGTGGTGGTCCGGCCGGTGGTGGAGCGGTGGAGTCCGCTGCTCGGCGGGCGGGCGATCGCCAAGGTGGTCAGCGACGCCTATCTGACCCGCAAGGGCGGCACCGAGTACGAGTGAGCGGCTTCCTCGGCTGAATACCCGTCAGTAAGGTTGGAGGGTCACCAAGCGCAGCCGGCGCCGATCCGACAAACGCCGGAAAGTCCAGAAGGAGTGCCGATGGCCACCGCACCCGCCATACCCGGACCGGTCGGGAACCCCCTGGTCGGCTCGCTCTTCGACCTCACCCGACGCCCGCTGCGCACCTACCTGGCGGCCCGGCGCGACCACGGGGACGTGGTGCGCTTCCTGGTCGGGCCGCCCGGCCTGCGCGTCGAGTTCTACGGGGTGTTCTCGCCGGAGGGCGTCCACCAGGTGCTGGGCAGCGAGGCGGCGAACTTCCGCAAGGAGAACAACTTCTACGACGAGCTGCGGACCAGCGTCGGCAACGGGCTGCTGACCAGCCAGGACGAGGTCTACCAGCGGCAGCGGCGACTCGTCCAGCCGCTGTTCACCAGGCGCCGGGTGGACGGCTACGCGGACGCGCTCGCCCAGGAGGCGCAGGCGCTCACCGAGCGGTGGCGGGCGGTGCCGGACGGGGTCGTGGACGCGGCGGAGGAGATGTCGCGGTTCGCGCTGCGCGCGGTCGCGCGGATCCTCTTCGGCGCCGACGTGGACGAGGCGGTGGAGGTGGTGAACCGCAGTTTCCCGGTGCTCGGCGCGTACATCATGGATCGCGGTTTCACGCCGGTCCGGCTCCCGCGCACCTGGCCGACGCCGAGCAACCGGCGCGGCCTGGCGGCGCAGCGGGCGCTGTACGAGGTCTGCGACCGGATCATCGCCGAGCGGGCCGCCCGCGGGGGCGGCGACGAGGACGCCGACGACCTGCTGACCCTGCTCGGGCGGGCGCGCGGCGAGGACGGCGAGCGGCTGGATCCGGACGAACTCCGGGACCAGGTCCTGGTGTTCCTGCTCGCCGGGCACGAGACCACGGCGACCTCGCTGGCCTTCGCACTGCACCTGCTGGCCAAGCACCCGGAGCAGCGCAAGCTCGCCCAGGAGGAGGCGCGGACCGTCCTGGCCGGGCGGGCGCCGACGGCGGCGGACCTGGAGCGGCTGCCCTACATCACCCGGGTGCTCAAGGAGGCGATGCGGCTCTTCCCGGCGGCGTCGCTGGTCGGGCGGCGGGCGGTCGAGGAGACGGTCATCGACGGCTACCTCATCCCGGCGGGGGCGCAGCTCGTGGTCGCGCCGCTGGTGACCCACCGGCACCCGGACCACTGGGTGGAGCCGGAGCGCTTCGACCCGGACCGGTTCCTGCCGGAGGCGGAGAAGGCGCGCCACCGGTACGCCTGGTTCCCGTTCGGGGGCGGGCCGCGGGCGTGCATCGGGCAGCACTTCTCGATGCTGGAGGCGGTGCTGACCCTCGGGTTGCTGCTGCGGGACTTCGAGCTGGAGGTGGTGGACCGACGGGTGGCACTCGCGCAGGGGGTCACCCTCCGGGCGGCCGGCGCCATGCGGGTGCGGGTCTCGCCGGTGGGGTGACGGGCGGCGGAGGGCGGGCCCCGCTGTTCGTCGTTCGCCGACGGACGGCCGGCCCTCCGGGCACACGACCGGTTCATTCGAACACATCGCCCCGGCCGCGTGTGCAGCTTTTCAGATCTTCGTCTGAGCGATTCCAGCCGCTCGATAGCGTCCCACGCACCCCAGGTCGGAAGCGCACATGTGGCTGGCATATGCCTCCACGTGCAGTCCGCCCGACCGGGGGTGCCCGGGCGCACCGCTGACCGCCCCGGGCCCGACCGGTCGACCGGAGGTCCCATGGGCACCCTCAACCACTTCAGCTTCGGCTGGCTGACACCCGTCCTCTCGTACGCCATGGCCTGTGCCGGTGCCGCCCTAGGCCTGCGCTGCACCCTGCGCGGACTGGCCGCCACCGGCGACACCCGCCGGAACTGGCTGCTCACCGCCGCCGCCGCGATCGGCTCCGGGACCTGGACGATGCACTTCGTCGCCATGTTCGGCTTCGCCGTCGACGGCACCGAGCTGCGCTACAACGTGCTGCTGACCGTGCTGAGCCTGCTGGTCGCGGTGGTGGTCACCGGTCTCGGCCTGACCGTGGTCTGCTACGGCCGGCACCGCGGCCTCGCCCTGCTGGGCGGTGGCGTCACCACCGGCGTCGGCGTCGCCGCGATGCACTACCTGGGCATGGCCGCCGTCCGGATGCACGGCGGAATGGGCTACGACGCGGGGACCGTCGCCCTGTCCGTACTGGTCGCGATCGGCGCCGCCACCGCCGCGCTCTGGGCCGCCGTCACCATCCGCAACGTGTACGCGGCCGGCGCCGCCTCGCTCGGCATGGGGCTCGCCGTCAGCTGCATGCACTACATCGGCATGGCCGCCGTCCACGTCCAGCTGGACCCCGCCCGTACCGACCTCGGCGGCGTCAGCCCGATGGAGTTCGTCTTCCCGCTCGCCGTCGGCCTCGGCTCGTTCCTCTTCCTCGCCTCCGCGTTCGTCGCGCTCTCCCCGACCGCCCGGGAGCGGGCAGGTGACCTGACCGCGGGGGAGCCGGTCGTCGAGGAGTTCCCCGGGCCGGCCGACGGCCCGGAGGCCGACCTCCCGGACGCGGCGCCCGGCGACCCGTACGGCCGGGACCCGCACCGCGTCGGCGCGTACGGCGTCGGCCCGTACGGCCGGGACCGCGCCGCCTGAGCGCTGTGCCGCCTGAGCCCTGTGCGGCCTCGGCCCCATTCGGTCTGCCCGAGCCCGGCCGAGCCCCGTCCTGCCGGAGCCCCGTCCAGTCCGAACCCCGTCCAGTCCGAACCCCGTCCAGCCCGAGCCCCGTCCAGCACGAACCCTGCCTCCGCACGCCCCGCCCGAAAGGCCCCCACACCCATGCGAGAAGACCGTGGTACCGCCCCCGGCACCCGCCGGGGTGCCCATGCCGGGCCGCCCGCCCGTGCGCCGCGCCCCGGCCCCTGGCTGCGCGGGCTGCGCCCCCGGACCGTCCGCGCCCGGATCATCGCCCTGCTGATGGTGCCGGTCGTCTCCGTCATCGCCCTCTGGGGCTTCGCCACCGTCACCACCGCCCAGGGCGTCTGGGACCTGCTGCGCCTGCGCGACGCCCAGCGCACCCTGCTCACCCCCGTCGCGGACACGGTCGCCGGCCTGCAGGCCGAGCGCGCGGCCGCCGGTCAGCTGCTGGCCGGGCCGGGTCTCGTCCCGGGCACCGTGCCCGCCGCCGGCCGGGAGAGCGCCCTGCGCGAGGCCGCCGCCGCCACCGACCGGGCGCTCGCCCCGCTGTTCCCCGACCCCCGCCACCCCGATGAGCGCTACAACCGTGCCGACGCCCAGGGCCTGGGCGCCGACGCCGCTGCCCGGCTGGACGCCCTCGGCGACTCCCTCGCCGCCCTGCCCGAGCTGCGCGGCAGGGTGCTGGCCCGGAGCGTCGGCTGGCCCGAGGCGTACGCCGCGTACGGCGAGGCGGTGGACCGGGCGCTGGCCGTGTCCGGTGCCGTGGCGCCGCTCCAGGACGGTCACGCCGGTACCGACACCCGGACGCTGCTGGACCTGGCCCGTTCCCGTGAACTCCTCACCCGCGAGGACGCGTTGCTGCGCTCCGCCCAGCTCTCCGGCGAGCTCGGCGACGACCAGCTGCGCGAGTTCTCCGGGGTGGCCTTCGCCCGGCGCACGTTCGAGCAGGGCGCGGCCGCCGATCTGGGCTCCGCCGACCGGGACCTGTTGCTCGCCCTGGCCGCCGGGCCGGACCACCGCGAACTGGTCGGCTACGAGGAGAAGGTCCGTACCGCCGCCGACGGCCGGGCTGCCGTCGCCGCGGTGCCACCGGACCGGTGGGCGGTGGTGGCCGGGAGTGTCACCGACGGGCTGCGCGGCATCGAGGACCGGGCCGGGCGACTCGCCGCCGAGCGCCAGAACCCCTACGCCCTGGGCCTGTTCACCCCGGCCGGGATGGCCGTGCTGCTCGGTCTGCTCGGGGTGGTCGCCTCGCTGGTGATCTCGGTGCAGATCGGCCGTGGCCTGGTCACCGAGCTGACCGGCCTGCGCAACTCGGCACTTGACCTGGCAGGTCGCAAACTCCCGGCCACCATGCGGAAGTTGCGCGCCGGCGAGGAGGTGGACATCGAGACCGAGGCGCCGTGTCCGGTGGGCCGCGACGACGAGATCGGCCAGGTGCACCGGGCGCTCGGCACCGTGCAGCGGGCGGCCGTCACGGCGGCGGTGGAACGGGCCGAGGTGCTCTCCGGGGTGTCGGGGGTGTTCGTCAACCTCGCGCGCCGCAGCCAGGTCCTGGTGCACCGCCAACTCACCCTGCTGGACGCCATGGAGCGGCGCACCGAGGACCCGTCCGAGCTCGCCGACCTGTTCCGGCTGGACCACCTCACCACCCGCATGCGCCGCCACGCCGAGGGGCTGATCATCCTCTCCGGGGCCGCCCCCGGCCGGGCCTGGCGCCGGCCCGTCCCGCTGGTGGACGTGGTCCGGGCGGCCGTCTCGGAGGTCGAGGAGTACGCCCGGGTGGAGGTGCACCCGCTGCCGCGCGCCGCCGTGGTCGGCCACGCCGTCGCCGACCTGACCCACCTGGTGGCCGAACTGGTGGAGAACGCCACCGGCTTCTCCCCACCGCACACTCGGGTGCACATCCGCGGCGAACAGGTCGGCAACGGCTACGCGTTGGAGATCGAGGACCGCGGCCTCGGGATGGGCCCGACCGCGCTCGCGGCCGCCAACCGGCGGATCGCCGCCGCCGAGCAGGCCGACCTGTTCGACAGCGACCGGCTCGGCCTGTTCGTGGTCAGCCGGCTCGCCCGCCGGCACGACGTGCGGGTCTCGCTGGTGACCTCGGCGTACGGCGGAACCACCGCGGTGGTCCTGCTGCCCACCGAACTGCTGGCCGACGGGCGGGAGGAGAGGGGGCAAAGCTTCGACGTGATACCGGAGTTGGACGCCGCGTACGTGCCGGACGGACCGGCCCTGGCCACCGCTCCGACCTCGGCACCCGCTGTGACCCCGGCTCCGGCGCCGGCTCCCGCTGTGACCTCGGCTCCGGCGCCGGCTCCCGCTGTGACCTCGGCTCCGGCGCCGGCTGTGACTCCGGCGCCGGCTCCGGTCGCGGCGCCCGGTCCGGGCGGCCCTGCGGCGTGGCCTCAGCCCGGACCGGCCCCGGCCTTCCGGGGCGGCGGGGGGACGGAGATCGAGCTTCCGGCGGCGGGTGGGCCGTCGCCGGAGGGCGGGGCGCTGCTGCCCTTCGGCGTCCGGGGCGGAGACCCCGGGCCGGTGCGCCGCACCCCCGCCCGGGCCCCCGGCGCCCGG
This sequence comes from Kitasatospora sp. NPDC101108, assembly GCF_055584725.1. Taxonomy (NCBI): domain Bacteria; kingdom Bacillati; phylum Actinomycetota; class Actinomycetes; order Kitasatosporales; family Streptomycetaceae; genus Kitasatospora; species Kitasatospora sp. NPDC101108. The sequence goes on along the minus strand of NZ_JBVJLM010000006.1, from coordinate 140,496 downwards.
GCGGCCGGACCGGCTGCGGACGGGGACCCGGGTGCCGCCTCCCGTCCGCAGCCCGGTTCGCCGCCGCCGCACCGCACGGCGACCGCGCGGCCACCGGGCGAGCGCCAATCAGTCGACGGTGCCGAGGAGTTGCCGCGCCGGGTACGCCAGGCGAGCCTCGTGCCGCAGCTGCGGGAGACCCCGGCCGACGCCGCCCCGCGCCGTCGCCGTACGGCCACCACCGGGGCGGGCGCGGGGCCCGAGAGCCGCAGTCCGGAGGCGGCGCGGGCGGCGATGTCCGCCTTCCAGAGCGGCTGGGCGCGCGGCCTGCGACCTGACCGGCGGTTCGATGAGCGAACCTCCGCCCGAACCGAGGGCCTTGTCGACCGCCGACCCGGCCACGGATTCGACCACCGGCCCGACCACTGGCCCGACCACCGATCCGACCACCGCCCGGATATCCGATCCGACCACCGACCCGACGCCCACCCCGAAGTCCGACCCGAAGGAGACCGGCCGTGATCGGCACCACCCAGCGCACGGGGGAACTGAACTGGCTCCTCGACGAGTTGGTCCAGCGTTCTCCCGAGGTCCGCTTCGCCGTGATGCTCTCCGCCGACGGCCTGGCCATGGGCACCTCGGCCGGTCTGGAACGCGAGGACGGCGAGCACCTGGCCGCCGTCGCCTCTGGCTTCCACAGCCTCGCCAAGGGCGCCGGCCGGCACTTCGGCGCGGGTGAAGTCCGCCAGACACTGGTCGAGTTGGAGGGCGGCTACCTGCTGGTCGCCGCGGCCGGAGAGGGCACCTGCCTCGCCGTCTTCGCCAGCGCCCGGGCCGATCTCGGGCTGATCGCGTACGAGATGGCCAGACTGGTCCGCCGGGTCGGCGAGCACCTGAGCGCCCCGCCCCGTACGGTGCACGGCGGGTGAGGACGGTGTCCCACCCGGACCGCCCGTACCGGTCGGAGCCCGCGTTCCATCCGTACCACCAGCGACACCCGGAGCATCCGCGGGCCGACCCCGGTCGGCCGCCCCGCAATCCGCTCGCGGCCGCTCACCGGGCCCGCTGGTACGACGACGAGGCCGGGCCGCTGGTCCGCCCGTACACCGTGACCGGCGGCCGGACCGGTGCCGGTGAGCAGCAGTTCGACCTGATCGCCGTGGTGGTGTCCGACCTCCCGGACCCGGCGCTCGGACCGGGAGCGCCCGAGCCGCCGGTCGGCCCGGAGCAGGCGCGCATCCTCGGCCTCTGCCGGGGCACTCCGCTCTCCGTGGCCGAACTGGCCGCCGACCTCGACCTGCCGGTGGGGGTCGTGCGGGTGCTGCTCGGCGACCTGCTGGCGGCCGGGCTCATCCGGGTCAGCCGCCCCGTCCCGCCCGCCCTGCTCCCCGACGAGCGCATCCTCCAGGAGGTCCTCCATGGGCTCCGTGCACTCTGACCACCCGTCCGACCGCCGGCCGTCCGACCCGGTGGACCCGGCCGACTCCGTGCTCGCGCTCAAGATCCTGGTGGCGGGCGGTTTCGGGGTCGGCAAGACGACGCTGGTCGGCGCCGTCAGCGAGATCCGCCCGCTGCGCACCGAGGAACGGCTGACCGAGGCCGGGCGCGGGGTGGACGACCTGGACGGAGTGGAACGCAAGACCACCACCACCGTGGCGATGGACTTCGGCCGCATCACCATCCGCGAGGGGCTGGCGCTCTACCTGTTCGGCACCCCGGGCCAGGACCGGTTCTGGTTCCTCTGGGACGAACTGGCGCAGGGCGCGCTCGGTGCGGTGGTGCTGGCGGACACCCGCCGGCTGACCGACTGCTTCCCGGCCGTGGACTTCTTCGAGCACCGCGGCATTCCGTTCGTCGTCGCGGTGAACCGTTTCGCCGGGACGCGCGAGTACGGTCCCCAGGAGGTCGCCCGCGCACTGGACCTGGACCCCGGTACGCCGGTGGTGCCGTGCGACGCCCGGCAGCGCGCCTCCGGCAAGGAGGTGCTGATCAAATTGGTCGAGCACGCCGGCCGGATGCACGCGGCCCGGCTGCTGGCGGAGGTCTCGCCGGTCCGCTGACGGATCCCGGAAGGCGCGTGACGGATAACAGGTGACAGATAACAGATGACAGCGGACAGCTGACAGATTTCGAAATCTGTCAGCTGTCCGCTGTCATCTGTTCGTCGTCGCCGCTCCAGCGGCCGCTACCTGCTCAGCTGTGCCACTGGAACACGATCTTCGTCCAGGTCGACCCCGGGCAGTTGCCCCAGACCGCCCAGGCCTCCGGCCGGGCGCCGATCCACAGGCCGACGGAGTAGCTGCCGTTGGCGCAGTAGGTGATGGTGCGCAGCTGGCCGGAGTAGACGTTGCAGTAACCCTCCCAGCGCCACCCGTAGTTGGCCGTGATCACGCAGTGGTAGGGGGAGGCCGCGACGTGCGGCGAGGCCGCGGCCGCGCCCGGGGTGATGCTCTGGTCGTCGGCCGGCGCCGCGGCGGCCGGCAGGCTGGCAGTCCCGAGCATGCCCAGGGCGGCCGCGGCGGCCATCCCGAACGTGGCGATCTTCCTGGCGATGCAGCCTCGCATGACGGTTCTCCTCGCTCAACGTCTTCCATCGGGCGGAACGCCCCCGGTGTCCCCGGCCGGGCGACGGTCTGCGGAGGTGAATTCCCGCCTCCCGTCCGGCCGATGACCAATTGCACACGAATGACTGCGCACGGTGAGAGGACGGCCTATGATGTGACCTGTGTCACAACCTGTCCGGTCGGGCTGGGGCCAGCCCCGACTGGGCGTTCGGAATGCCGATTTCCGGGGAGAACGGCATGGCGGAATGCAGCGGACGGTACGCGGGCGGACGGCGCAAGGATTTCGGCCCTGAGCCCACGGAACGCCAATCCACCGATTTCAACCGGGTGTTCACGGATCTTCTGCCCAGACTCCACCAGGCCGCGGCGATGCTCACCGGCAGTCCGCTCGCCGCCGGCGACATCGTCCACGACGCGTACCTGCGGATCGCCCGCCGCCCCGAGCGCTTCCTCAGCCATCCGCAGCCGTACGCCTACGTGTTCACCACCATGGCCAACATCCTGCGCGACCAGTGGCGCCGGGAGCGCCGCCGGGTGGTCCTGCCCGAGGTGCCCGAGCCGGCCGAGGCGGTGGAGCTCGGCCGCGCCGCGCTCGATCCGCCGCACGGCGGGATGGCCGAGCTGCAGGCGCGCTGGGAGGTGGTCCGGCTGCTCGGTTTCCTGACCGTCAAGCAGGCCCGCGTCGTGGTGCTGGTGGACCTCGACGGCTACTCCGTCGACGAGGCCGCCGAACTGCTCGGCCTGCACCGCAGCACCCTGGCCGTCACCCGCCGCCGCGCCCATCGCCGGCTGCGCGCCGTCCTGGAGCACGAGCGACGGCACGACCCCTGACGACCGGCGGCCGCCCGGAGGCCGCCCGGAGGCCGCGCCCCCGACGCACCGAGCCGACGGCAAGTCGGCTGATGCGCGGCCCCGGCCCGTACATTGAAAATCGTGATCACGTACGAGGACCACAGCCTCCGCGCCCTGGCCGAGGACGGCCGCTGGCCCGAGCTGCTCGCCGCCTACCGGCAGGGCCGGGCGGCCGCCGTCGCGCAGGCCGGGGAGGAGGCCGCGGTGGCCCTGACCGCGCCGCTCGGCCATCTGATCGCCTACGCGGCGCCGCCCGAACTGGCCGTCCGGCTGTTCGACGCGGACGGTGGCGAGGGGACGGTCGCCGGGGTGGCCGACCACGACGCCGGTCCGCTCTGGGAGGTGCTGGCGACCCGCCACTCCTGGCTGCGGCTGGCGCCGCTGCTCGGTCCGGCGCCGGTGCGCCGCCTGGTCGCCCACACCCGGGTGCTGCTCGGGGAGGACCTCTCGTACGGGGCGGAGCCCGACCCGGAGGGTGTGCCGCTGAGCCTGGAGCCCTGGGAGAAGGCGGGTTGGGACGAGGCCTCGCGGGTGCGCGAGTACTTGCCGGGCGGGGGTGCGCGCAGTGCGGTGCTGACCCTGCCGGCCAGCCGGGAGGGCCTGGGCGAGGTCGGACTTCCGCAGACCGCCGCCCGGCCGGGCGGGCAGCGGGTCACCCGGGGCCTCGCCGAGCTTGCCGCGCTGGTGCCCTGGGCCGAGGTGGTCTGTGTGCGCGGCCCGGCTCCGCAGGCGGCCGCCGTACTGGCCCGGGGCCGGCGGGTGCTCGGCGGGTTCCTGCCGTTCGCGCTCGTCTACCCGGCGCTGGTGCAGGCCGCCGCGGTGGGCCGGACGCACGGTTGCGCCCACGGGCGGGTGCGCCTCTGGCGTGCGCTGGGCGCGATGGCCGGCGTGAACGGCCAGGACCGCTCCGAGGTGGACGCCCTGGTGGCCCGGATGCGCTGCTTCACCTGGCATGAGCCGGCCGCCGGGCTGCGCCATCTCCACGTTGCACTGGAGGATCCGGCCAGCGGGGTGGCCTGGGCGGTCAGCGGCTCGCAGGAACTGTGAACCGCGGTCGGACGGGCGCGGGGCCGGACGAGGGCTCCACGGCGAACGGTGCTCCCCCGGCCGAACGCCCCGGCCGAACGGGAACCCCCGGTCCGGCGCCTTTCCGGGGTTGGTGACGGCGCCGGACCGGGGGAGTGGGCGGTGGTCGCTCAGCTCGTGGTCGCTCAGCCGGTGGTCGTCGCCGCGGCCGGGACGGCCTCCGGCGCGGGGCCGTTCCCCGGCGCGGGATCGGCTTCCGGCGCGGGGCGGGCGGGGCCGTGGCTGTCGACCAGCGTCAGCTCGTCGAACGGCAGCGCGCCGCTCAGCACCCGGCCGGCCCGCTCGGCGTCCAGTTCGCCGGTCCAGTGCCCGATCAGCACGGTCGCGACCGCGTTGCCCGCGAAGTTGGTGAGCGCGCGGGCCTCCGACATGAACCGGTCGATGCCGACGATCAGGCCGACCCCGTCCACCAGTGCCGGCTTGTGCGACTGCAGCCCGCCCGCGAGGGTGGCCAGCCCGGCGCCGGTGACCCCGGCCGCGCCCTTGCTCGCGATCACCATGAACACCAGCAGCGAGACCTGCTCGCCGATCGACATCGGCTTGTCCATCGCCTCGGAGATGAAGATCGAGGACATGGTGAGGTAGATCGCGGTGCCGTCCAGGTTGAAGCTGTAGCCGGTCGGCACGGTGATGCCGACGACCGGGCGGCTGACGCCGAGGTGCTCCATCTTGGCGATCAGGCGGGGCAGCGCGCTCTCGGAGGAGGAGGTCGAGAGGATCAGCAGGAACTCGCGTCCGAGGTACTTGAGCAGCGCGAACACGTTGATCCCGGCGACCAGGCGCAGCAGCGCGCCGAGCACCACGACGACGAAGAGCGCGCAGGTCACGTAGAAGCCGATCATGATCACGGCGAGGCTCTTCAGCGCGTCGACGCCGGTCGCCCCGACCACCGCCGCCATCGCCCCGAAGGCGCCGACCGGCGCGACCCACATGATCATCGACATGATCCGGAACACCAGCCGCTGGAGGTGCTCGATCCCGCGCAGCACCGGGGCGCCGACCGGGCCCATCGCCTGCAGTGCGAAGCCGGCCAGCAGCGCGACCAGCAGGGTCTGCAGCACCTTGCCCTGGGTGAGGGCCGAGAACAGGGTGTCGGGGATCATCCCGAGCAGGAAGTCGGTGGTCGACTGGGCGCCGCCGGCGGCCGCCTGGGCGTGGCCGGACTTGGCGAGCGCGGCGGTCAGGTGCAGGCCGCCGCCGGGCTCCAGCAGATTGCCGACGACCATGCCGATGGCCAGCGCGATGGTCGACATGACGAGGAAGTAGCCGATCGCGAGGCCGCCGACCTTGCCGACCTTCGCGGCCTTGGTGACCGAGCCGATGCCCAGCACGATGGTGCAGAAGATCACCGGGCTGATCATCATCTTGATCAGATTGACGAACCCGGTGCCGATCGGCTTCAGCTCCACGGCGAAGCCGGGGGCGGTCAACCCGACCACCACGCCCGCGATCACCGCGGCGATCACCGCCAGGTAGAGGTAGTGGGTCCGATCCTTGCGTCTGGGTCCCCCCGCCGTGGCGGTCTCGGTGATCGACATCTGCGGCTCCTTCGCCCTGCAGTCCTGGTGGCCCCGGGTGGTGGGCCGCTCCGACTATGGGCTTCGGGCGTGACGGAGGTCACGTTTGCGTTCATAGAGTTCACGGTGCGACGGGAACGGCCAGGGGCCCTGCGGACGCGGGTCGCCCCCGGCGGGCGCGGTCCGGCCCATGCGCACGCGGTCCGACCCCTGGGGGTGGCCCGGGCCGTGGTGCACACTGGCAGGCATGTCCGTGAGCACCGCCCCCACCCGCTCGCGTCACCGGTGGTTCCCCCTGCCGCACCGGCTGGTCCGCAGCCTGGCCGGGCAGCTGTTCGTCGTCCAGGTGGTCATCGTCGCCGCCGTGGTCGCGGGCGGCGCGGTGCTCGCGTACCTGTTCACCGCCGACCGCACCGAGGACGCGGCCCGCCGCGAGGTCACCTCGGTCGCCCACGCCGTCGCCGACTCGCCGACCGTGCGCTCGGCCGTCGGCGGACCCGACCCGACCGCGGTGCTCCAGCCGTACGTCGAGCAGGTGCGCCAGGACGCCGGGGTCTCCTTCATCACCGTCATGGACACCGACGGGGTGCGCTGGACCCACCCGCTGCCCGAGCAGATCGGCAAGCCGTACCGCGGGCACATCGACTGGGCGCTGGCCGGCCGGACCCGCAGCGAGACGTACACCGGCACCCTCGGCCCGTCCGTGCGGGTGGTCACGCCGGTGTGGGACGACCGGCACCGGGTGGTCGCGCTGGTCAGCGTGGGGCTGACCCTGGAGTCGATCTCCGCCCAGCTGAGCGGGCCGCTGCTCGCCCTGGTCGGGGTCGCGGTGGGTGCCCTGGCGCTCGGCGGGGCGGGCACCTACCTCGCCAACTCCCGGCTGCGCCGGCACACCCACGGCATGGGGCCGGACGAGCTCAGCCACCTCTACGAGTACCACCAGGCGACCCTGCACTCGGTGCGCGAGGGGCTGATCCTGCTCGACCGGGCACACCGGGTGGTGCTGTGCAACGACGCCGCCCGCGAACTGCTCGGGCTGGAGGGGGAGTTGGACGGACGCCCGGTGGGCGCTCTGGGGCTGCCGGAGGCGCTGGTCGCGGCCGTGCTCGGCGAGGTGCCGGTACGGGACGAGGTCCACCTGACCGCCGAGCGGGTCGTGGTGGTCAACACCTCCACCATCGGTACCGGCCTCGGTCGGGTGGTGACCCTTCGCGACCACACCGAACTGCAGTCGCTCAGCGGCGAGTTGGACTCGGTGCGCGGCTTCACCGAGGCGCTCGGCGCTCAGGCGCACGAGGCCGCCAACCGGCTGCACGCCGTCGTCTCGCTGATCGAACTCGGACGCCACGAGCAGGCGGTGGAGTTCGCCACCGCCGAACTCGCCCTCGCCCAGCAGCTCACCGACCGGGTGGTCGCCGCGGTCAGCGAGCCGGTGCTGGCCGCGCTGCTGCTCGGCAAGGCGGCCCAGGCCGCCGAGCGGGGCGTGGAGCTGACCCTCACCGAGGACAGCCGGATCGACGACGGCGTGCTGCCGCCCGGGCTCGCCCCCCGCGACCTGATCACCGTCCTCGGCAACCTGATCGACAACGCGGTGGACGCCGCGATCGCCGGGTCCGCGCAGAGCCCGGTCGCCCCGGAGGTCACCGTCACCGCGCGGATCGAGGACCCGCGGGACGGCGGCGGCGACGGTGCCGGCAGTGCCGGCGGTGGCGGTGGCGGTGCCGTCGGCGGCGATGGCGGTGACAGCGGTGACGGTGGTGACGGCGGAGGAGGCGGCGGCTGGGACGGCGCCTGCCTGCTGCTGCGGGTCGCCGACACCGGGGCGGGCATCGACCCCTCCGCCGTCGAGGACGTGTTCCGGCGCGGCTGGAGCACCAAGCAGGACGGCCGCGGGCACGGCCTCGGGCTGGCGCTGGTCGCCCAGGCCGCCCGGCGCAACGGCGGCACCGTCGAGGTCGGGCGCGAGCGCGGCGCGGTGCTCACCGTACGGCTGCCGCTGGCCGGACGGGTGCGGGAGCGCGAAGGGGCCCCGGCGTGACCGGCGCCGCCGAAGGGGCCCGCAGCGGGATCTCCGTCCTGGTCGTGGAGGACGACCCGGTGGCCGCCGCCGCGCACACCCTGTACGTCGAGCGCGAGCCCGGCTTCCACGCCGTCGGCACCGTCCACAGCTGCGCGGACGCGCTGCGCTTCCTGGAGCGGGCGCGCGGCGCCGGAGCGCCCGTCGACCTCACCCTGCTCGACCTCTACCTGCCGGACGGTCACGGCCTCCAGCTGTGCCGCACGCTGCGCGCCGCCGGGCACGGTACCGACGTCATCGCGGTGACCTCGGCGCGTGACCTCGCCATGGTCCGGCAGGCGGTCTCGGCGGGGGTCGTCCAGTACCTGCTGAAACCGTTCAGCGCGGCGGCCCTGCACGACCGGCTGGAGCGCTACGCCCGCTACCGGGACAGCCTCGGGCGCACCGGGGAGGCGACCGGACAGGACGAGGTCGACCAGGCGCTGGCCCTGCTCCGCACGCCCGAGCGCAGTTCGCTGCCCAAGGGACTGAGCGCGCCCACCCTGGACACCGTCGCCTCGGTGCTGCGGGAGGCTTCGACCGGGCTGTCGGCGGCGGCCGCCGGTGCCGCCGCCGGGGTGTCCCGGATCACCGCGCGGCGCTACCTGGAACACCTGGTGGACACCGGACGGGCGGTGCGCGAGCCGCAGTACGGGAGCGTGGGGCGGCCGGAGCTCTGCTACCGGTGGAAGGGGCGGTGACGTCCCGGCCCACCCCGGCGGATCCGGTCGGAAGTAGTCGGCAGTGGCCGGTGGTGGTCGGGGGCAGTCGAGGGCGGTCGGGCGCGTGACTTTTCGACGGGTCGGTCGTTGGGCTGGCCGGGGCGGCGCAGGCGGCACCGGGGGAGGTTCACTCGCTCGGGTGGTTCTGGGTGCCCCGAGAACGTTCCGCCAGGTCAAGGGCGATAAAGTTAGGCTTACCTAACTTCTTTTGGGGGTTCGCCTTGTCGCTCGCCGCCGTACCCTCCCCGGCCGCCTCCGGGGCCACCGCCAGCGCGGCCCCGCCCTCCCGTGACGCCATCCTGCGCCGACAACGCGTCCGCGAGTCCGCCGCCCGGACGTACGCCCGCTCCTTCCCGATCGTCCCGGTCCGGGCCCACGGCATGACCGTCGAGGGCGCCGACGGGCGCCGCTACCTGGACTGCCTCTCCGGCGCCGGGACGCTCGCCCTCGGCCACAACCACCCCGTCGTGCTGGAGGCGATCCGCCGCACCCTCGACAGCGGCGCCCCGCTGCACCTGCTCGACCTCGCCACCGCCGAGAAGGACGACTTCACCAGCGCGCTGTTCGAGAGCCTGCCCGCCGAGTTCGCCGCCCGCGCCCGGGTGCACTTCTGCGGACCGGCCGGCACGGACGCCGTCGAGGCCGCGCTCAAACTGATGCAGACCGCCACCGGACGGTCCGGTGCGCTCGCGTTCACCGGCGCCTACCACGGCATGACCGCGGGCGCCCTCGCGCTCACCGGCAACGTCGCCGTCAAGGAGCCGCTGCCCGGCGGCGGCGAGGTGGTCCGGCTGCCCTACCCGTACGGCTACCGCTGCCCGTTCGGTGTCGGCGGCGAGACGGGCGCCGAACTCGGCGCGACCTACGTGGAACGGCTGCTGGACGACCCCTCGGGCGGTGTGGTGCCGCCCGCCGCGATGATTCTGGAGGCCGTCCAGGGCGAGGGCGGCGTCGTCCCTGCACCGGACGGCTGGCTGCGCGAGATGCGCCGGATCACCGCCGAACGCGGCATCCCGCTGATCGTGGACGAGGTGCAGACCGGCGTCGGGCGCACCGGCGCGATGTGGGCCGTCGAGCACAGCGGGATCGTCCCGGACGCGATGGTGCTCTCCAAGGCCATCGGCGGCAGCCTTCCGCTCGCCGTCGTCGTCTACCGCGAGGACTACGACGGCTGGCGGCCCGGTGCCCACACCGGCACCTTCCGCGGCAACACCCTCGCCATGGCCGCCGGTGCCGCCACCCTGCGGTACGTCGCCGCGCACGGACTGGCCGAGCGGGCCGCCGTGGCGGGCGCCCGGATGACCGCCCGGCTGCGCGAACTCGCCGCGGAACTGCCGGCGATCGGCGACGTCCGCGGGCGGGGGCTGATGATCGGCGTCGAACTGGTGGACCCGGCCGCCGAAGCCGATGCCTGCGGCGCCCGGCCGGCCGATCCGGCGCTCGCCGTACGGGTCCGGGAAGCCTGCCTGGCGCGCGGGCTGATCGTCGAACTCGGCGGGCGGCACGATGCGGTACTGCGGCTGCTGCCGCCGCTCACCATCACCGACGAGCAGGTCACCGCGGTGCTGGAGCGGCTGGCGGACGCGATCGCGGCGGCCTCGGCGTCCGCCCGGGGTGGCGCATGACCGCCGACGTGTCCGGGCCGCTGCCCGAACTACCGGGAGAGGAAGTCCCGTTGGACGCGCTCGCGGGCGGCGCCGACGGCCCCGGGGCGCTCGGACCGCTGCTGGCCACCGTCCTCGACGCGCTGGAGACCGGCACCGCGCTGCGCTCCGGACCGCTGCCCGCCGGGAGCCCGGCCGAGATCGCCGCCCTGGTCGCGGACGGGCTGTCCGGAACCAGCGGGCGCGGCGCGCTGGCCCGGCTCACCGAACTGCTCGCCTACGGCGCGGCCGACCCGGCCGACCCGGCCTGTGCCGCCCACCTGCACTGCCCGCCCCTCGCCGTCGCGGCCGCCGCCGACCTCGCCGTCAGCGCGCTCAACCCCTCCCAGGACTCCTGGGACCAGGCCCCCGCCGCGACGGCCCTGGAGACGGCGCTGATCGCCGAACTCGCCGCACTGGTCGGCTACGACCCGGCCCGCGCGGCCGGGGTGCTCACCTCCGGCGGTACCGAGTCCAACCTGATGGGCCTGATGCTGGCGCGGGACCAGAAGCTCGACGGCATCGTGGAACTGGACGGGATCCCGCCGGGCGTACGGCCGTGCGTCCTCGCCTCGGAGGCCGCGCACTTCTCCGTCCAACGTTCGGCCGCCCTGCTCGGCCTCGGCGAACGAGCCGTGGTCGCCGTCCCCGTCGACCGCCAACTCCGGATGCGGCCCGAGGAGTTGGAGCGATCACTGGCCGAGGTCAGCTGGGCCGGGCGGACCCCGGTCGCCGTCGTCGCCACCGCCGGGACCACCGACACCGGCGCGATCGACCCGCTGGACGCCGCCGCCGACCTGGCCGGACGCTACGGCGCCTGGCTGCACGTCGACGCCGCGTACGGCGGCGGCGCACTGCTCTCCGACCGGCTCGCCCCGCTGCTCGACGGCATCGCCCGCGCCGACTCGGTCTCCCTCGACTGGCACAAGCTCGGCTGGCAGCCGTCGGCCGCCGGAGTCTTCCTGGTCCGCCGGACGGAGACGTACGTCTCGCTCGCCCGGCGCGCCGAGTACCTCAACCCGGTCGACGACGAGCAGGCCGGCTACCCCAGCCTGCTCGGCCGCTCGCTGCGCACCACCCGGCGGGCCGACGCGTTCAAACTCGCCGTCACCCTGCGCACCCTCGGCCGGGAGGGGCTCGGCCGGCTGGTGGACACCTGCCACGAACTGGCGCTGGCCGCGGCCGCCGGCGTCCGCGCCGAACCCTCGCTGGAACTGCACGCCGAGCCGGTCCTCACCGCACTGCTGTTCCGCTACCGGCCGCCCGGGCTGACGGACGAGGCCGCCGTGGACGAGCTCAACGGGCAGTTGCGCCGACTGCTGCTGCGCACCGGGCGCGCGGTGGTCGGGCGTACCGAGCTGCCGGGGGAGGGGCCGGGGCGGGTGCGGCTGAAGCTCACGCTGCTCAATCCGCACACGACGGTGGGAGAGGTGGGCGCGCTGCTGCGGGAGGTGGTCGGGGCGGGGCGCAAGGTCGCCGGGGAGCGGGCGGGGTAGGGGCGCGCGGCCTCAGGGCGCGGGGCGGGGTGCGGGCCTCAGGGCGCGGGGCGTGGGCAGGGGCGCGGCCGCGGGGAGGGATCAGGCGTTCAGCAGGATGCCTCGGGTGCGTTCCCAGGTGTCGGCGTCGGCTGCGACCAGCAGGCCGTCCTCGCAGCCGGGGGCCTCGGGCTGGTAGGGGGTGCCGTCCAGGCGGGCCGCGACGCCGCCGGCCTCGGTGAGCAGCAGCGATCCCGGGGCGTGGTCCCAGGGGAGGGTGCGCCAGTAGAAGATGAAGTCGGTCCGGCCCTCGACGACGTCCGGGTACTCGATCCCGGCGGCGCTGCGGCCGGGGGAGATCTCGCCGAAGGCGGAGCAGCCGGACTCCAGACGGCGGCGGTCGTCCGGGGCGAGGAAGCGGCTCTTCAGGATGCCGGTGAGCTTCCCGGCGTCGGCCGGTGCCGGCGGGCGGGAGAGGCGTTCGCCGTCGCGCCAGGCCCCGGAGCCCAGTTCGGCGCGGTAGCCGATCGCGGTCGCGGGCTGCCAGATCCACGAGGCGACCGTCCGGCCGGTGCGGACCAGGGAGCACATCACGGCGTAGTCGGGCCGGCCGGCGACGAAGTTGGAGGTGCCGTCCACCGGGTCGACCAGCCAGACGGCGGGCTCGTCGTGGATGGCCTCGGCGAGCGACGGCTCGGCGGCCACCGCCTCCTCGCCGACCACCGGGACGGGGAGCAGTTCGTGCAGGCGGCGGGCGATGATCGCCTCGGCCTCGCGGTCGGCGATGGTCACGACCTCGCCGGGCGCCTTCTCCATCACTTCGCCGGCGGCCAACGCCCGGAAACGCGGCTCCACCGCCTGGGCCGAAGCCTCGGCGAGTATCTCCGCCACCTTGTCCATCAGCACGTTCGCGCTCCCTTCGCCGGTTACCACTTTCGCACGAGTGCGCGAACGGGGTGTCGGCGGACAGGGGGTCGTTGGACGGGCGACGGAAAACAGGTTTTAGATGACAGCTGACAGATGACGAATTCTGTCAGCTGAAATCTGTTTGTTGTCATCTGAAACCTGTCAGCTGTTCGCCGTCAGCCGCCCAGGTAGTGGAATCCCGGGCGGGGGTGCATCAGGAACTCGTGGTGCGAGATGTTCCACGCGTACGCGCCCGCCATCGCGAACAGCACCCGGTCCGCCGCCCGCAGGCCGGCCGCATTGCTCGCCGCCCGGGCGAGCACGTCCTTCGGGGTGCACAGCTGCCCGGCCAGGGTGGCCCGGCCGGTGCCGACGGCGGGGCGGGCCCAGGGGTGCGGCCAGGCGTCCACCGGGAGCACCGCGAAGGGCTGGGAGTGCCCGCGGGTCGCGGGGGTGCGCAGGTGGTGGGTGCCGCCGCGGACCACCGCGAAGTCCTCGCCGTGGCTCCGCTTCACGTCCAGCACCTCGGTGGCGTACCAGCCGCAGTACGCGGTCAGGGCGCGGCCCGGCTCGATCCTCAGGGTGAGCCCGGGGCGGGCGTCGAGGAGCTCGGCGAGGCCCTTGCCGAAGGCCGTCCAGTCGAAGCGCCGCGCCGGGTCGTCGTAGTCCACCGCCATGCCGCCGCCGATGTTGACCTCGGCGAGCGGGAAGCCGGTCCGCTCGGCGAGCTCGGCCGACCAGGTGACGATCTGCTCGGCGACCGCCAGCTGCTCCGCCGCCGCCAGCCCGCTGGCCAGGTGGGCGTGCACCCCGCGCAGGCGCAGTCGCCGGCCGAGCGGGCCGCCGCCGGTGAGCAGCCGGACGCACTCCTCGGCCTGCTCCGGGTCGAGCCCGAACGGGGTCGGCCGTCCGCCCATGGCCAGCGGCACCGCGTCCAGGGCGTCGGTCGCCACCGGCAGGTTGACCCGCAGCAGCACGTCCACCACAGCCCCCGGCCGCTCCGCCAGTACGGCGGCCAGCCGGTGCAGCTCCTGCTCGCTCTCGACGTGCCATCGGTGCACCCCCGCGTCCACGGCGGCGGCGATCTCGGCCGGGGTCTTGCCCGGCCCGCCGAAGGCCAGCGGCGCGTCCGGAACGGCGGCCCGCACGTGCGCCAACTCCCCGCCGCTGGACACCTCGTAGCCGTCGACGGCGTCGCGCAACGCGGTCAGCAGCGGCGCCTCCGGATTGGCCTTGGCGGCGTAGTACAGCTCGACCCGCTCGGGCAGTGCGGCCCGTACGGCGGTGGCGTGCTCCCGCAGTGCGGCCAAGTCATAGACATAGGCGGGAAGTTCCTCGGCAGCGAGCGAGGCGACATGGCGGTGGACGGGGCTGTCGAGGGTGCTGTCGGCGGTGCTGTTCTCGGTGCTCTTCACGGTGCTCTTCACGGTGGTGGTCATCGGGTGGTGCTCCCGGCGGGACGGTGGGCGGTCATGCGGGCGGCCTCGGCGAGCACCGAGCCGGCCAGCGGGGACGGCAGTCGGACGTAGCCGGCCTCGCGGTCGGCCCTGCGCTCCCAGCGGGTCAGCAGGTTGGCCTTGGCCGGCAGCGGGACGCCGGCCAGCAGCGCCCGCAGGCGGGGCGGGCGGCCGTGCGCGGCGGCGTACTCCTCCAGGACGTCCCGGACGGTCTGCCAGAGCGCGCACTCCAGGTCGGGGTGGCGGTCGGCGAGGGCGGCGAGCAGTTCGGCGACGTGGTTGACCAGCAGGCAGTAGACCACCCGGTCCCAGCCGCGCTCGGCGTCGTACGTCATCGGGCCGGCCACCTCGGGCGGCAGGGCGGCCAGGATGTCGGCGTTCCGCTCCGGGACGAGCTTGGTGCCTTCGAGGTCGCGGAAGAGCACCTGCGCCGGACGGCCCTCGGCGTCCACACCGATCAGCACGTTCTGCAGGTGCGGCTCCAGCACCACACCGTGGTCGAAGTAGGCGGCCAGCACGGGCGGGAGGAGCAGTCGCAGGTACTGGCGCCACCAGTCGAGCGCCGCCGTGCCGTCCGAACCCCCGGCCAGCAGACGGGAGATGTGCGCAGAACTGGTCGGGTGCTCGTCGGCGACGGCAGCGGCGAGCAGCGGGGTCACGCCGGGCCGCAGCAGGCCGCCGAACCCCTCGCGCAGGATCAGGCCGAAGCCCTCGTACAGCGCCCGGTCGGGGTGGCCGTCGGGGCCGGGCAGGGCGAGGGTGCGGAAGGCGGGCTCGCGCAGCATCGCCGCCCCGGGGAAGCGCCGGGCGAGGTCGGTGAGCGCGGGGTCGAGCAGCCGGGTGAGCGCGACGGCCCCGGTGAGTTCGTAGGCGGCGTTCTTGCGCAGGCAGTTGGTGATGCGGACGTTGAGGCTGAACTTGAGGAAGGCGTCCGCGCCGTACAGGGTGCGCACCGAGGCGGTGGCAGTGAAGTCCTCGCCGCGCGGGCCGAGGTCGAGGACGTCGCCGCGGGCCAGAGCGGCGCGCAACAGCGGGTGGTCGCCGATGAGTTGGTACTGCCAGGGGTGGGCGGGCAGCAGCCGGTAGCCGTCCGGCACGTCGCCGAGGCCGTCGAGTACGGTACCGGCGGCCCCGTCCACGGACTCCTCGGCCAGCAGCTCGGCGCGGACGGCGAGGTGGCGCAGCGGGAAGGCCGCACGGGACTCGGGCGCGTAGTCGCGCCAGTCACCACGGGCGGCGGAGCGGGACTTGGGGGCCGGGTGGAAGCGGTGCCCGAACAGCAGGGCCTGCTCGGACTCCAGGTAGCGGTCCGGCCCGGCGGCCGGACGTTCGGCCAGGCCCGCGCCGACGCCGTGGTGGCTGGAGGCCACCTGGTCGAGGAATTCCTCGTTCACCGTACCGGTGCGCAGCTCCAGTTCGTCCTGGGCGTACCCGGCCAGTTCGCGCCAGCCCAACTCACGCCAGCCGTCCGGGGTTTCCTCGTGCACCGGGCCGGTGAAACGGTGTGCGCCGAGCAGTGAGGTGCGGCGCAGGGCGACCCGCAGCAGGGTGCCGCGGCGCGGCAGGCGCAGCAGCAGCCGGCCGTCGTCGACGGCGGTCTGGTGCTCGGGTGCGGAGACTTCGCGCAGCAGGCAGTTGAGCAGGGTGTGGGCCACCGCCTCGTCGGCGCCGGGAAGTTCGGCGTTCGTGTCGGGCGCGGCGGCGGGGAGGGTGGCGGGCCGGGCGGTCATCGGGGGCTCCTACGGGTCAGGAGGGCGAGCAGGGCGGCGGCCAGTGCGGCGACGGTGCCGGTGACCACCGGGGCGGCCGGGCCGCCGCTGCCGTTGGCGAGTGCGGCGGCGAGTCCGGCGGCGACGGCACCGCACTTGGAGACGGTTTCGCGGGTGCCGAACATCCGGCCGGGTGCGCGGCCGCGGGCGGCTTCGGCGGCGAGGACGGCGAGGCAGACCAGGCCGAGGGTCATGCCAAGTCCGAGCACCGCCCGGGTGAGGGCGAAGGTGAGCAGGGAGTGGGCCGGGGCGTGGCCGGCCAGTCCGACGGCGACCAGGACGAAGCCCACGGCCAGTCCGGTCCGGGGGCGCGCCTCGACGGCGGTGTGCACCCGCCCGGCGCCCACCAGGTAGACCAGGTGCGGCAGCGCGAACAGCAGGCCCGCGACGGTGCCGTTGACGCCCGGCAGCCGCTGCTGGACCAGGGTGATCAGGTACGGGAAGGAGATGATGGTGGCGAAGACGAAGGCGAACTCGAAGGTGTAGAGCAGCCTGAGCGGGCCCGGCGGCGCGGCCTCGGGGGTGTCACCGTCGGTTCGGGCGGTGGCCGGACGGTCCGGCTCCGGCAGGAAGGTGAGCAGCACGGCGGCGGTCAGCGGCAGCACGGCCAGCACCAGGTACTGCCGGTGCGGGTCGATCCACGGCGACAACGCGCCGACCATGATCGGTGCCGCGACCAGGGCGGCCCGGGCGCTGCCCTGCATCAGCGTCAGCGCCCTGGACAGTTGGGAGCCGTCCAGGGCCGCCGCGAGGTAGCCGTTGGTGGCGGAGAAGGTGCCGCCGAGGAAGCCCTGGAGGACCAGCGCGACGGTGAAGGCGGGCAGGCTGTCGGCGGCCCCGGCGAGCAGGAAGGAGACGGTGAGGCCGAGTTGGGCGCGCAGCAGCAGCCGCTTCTGGCCGAAGCGGTCGGCCAGCCGGCCCCACAGCGGCGCGCCGAGGGCGGTGAAGACGGTCGGCACGATGTAGAGCAGGCCGGCCCAGTGCCCGTCGTGGTCGCCGAGGCCGGGGAGGATCTCGGTCAGGTAGGGCGGCAGGCCGAGGGCGGCGAAGGAGGCGACGAAGTAGCAGGCCGCCACCGCGTGCACCTGGCGCCGGTCCAGTCCGACCGCTTCGGCCGGGCGCGCCACTGGCTCCACTGTCGTCATGAACGG
This sequence comes from Kitasatospora sp. NPDC101108, assembly GCF_055584725.1. Lineage (NCBI taxonomy): Bacteria > Bacillati > Actinomycetota > Actinomycetes > Kitasatosporales > Streptomycetaceae > Kitasatospora > Kitasatospora sp. NPDC101108. The sequence goes on along the minus strand of NZ_JBVJLM010000006.1, from coordinate 123,319 downwards.
TCCCCCGGCAGCAGGTAGTTGGGGCCGTCGGTGTAGTGCTTGTTGATGTCGGCGGCGCCGCTGCGCTCCTTGCTCAGCAGGGTGCCGGCGCTCACCATGGCCTTGACCGGCAGCCGTTCGGCGTCCAGCAGGTCGGTGCGCAGCGGCCGCCCGGCCTCGCCGAGGCGGTCGATGGCCTCGGCGAGGGTGCTGCGCAGCAGCTCCAGGCTCCGCTCCAGCGGTACCCGGCCATGCGCGGCGAGGCCGAAGGCGAGCGAGGCGGTGCACAGGTGGCCGGTGATGGTGGTGAACAGGTCGGTGAGCGCGCGGTCCCGGTCGCCGAGGATCCGCGGGTCGCGGAACTCGGCCGCCAGTGGAGCCAGTTCGCCGATCCTGGCGGTGTTGATCCGCGGGCCGTCGTTGTCCTTGTAGAGCAGCCGCAGGCCGGAGCCGTCGAGGACGAGCGAGGTGTTCTGCTGGTGCGACTCCAGGGCGATGCCGTGGCCGAACAGGGTGGTCTGCCAGTCGACCAGCAGCCGCAGCAGATCCTCGTACAGGGCGAGGACGGAGCCGCGGTGGAAGCGGTCGGCCAGGTGGTCGATCACCAGCCGCCCGTCGGGGGCCTCGGCGAGCAGGGCCGCCAGCGGCACGGTGACGGCGCCGTCCAGGCCGGCCGGGTAGCGGCGCAGCAGGACGGCGAGCAGCTCGTCACCGGCGTGGGCGTAACGCTGCTCGTCGGCGTGCAGCACCCGGCCGGTGAAGCGCGGTTCGCGGGCGACCACGGCCTCCACCAGGCGCTGTCCGACCGCTCCGTTGACGAGCGTGACCGGCTTGATGGTGCGCCGGTTGCGCAGGCCCAGGGTCGCGGTGGCCAGGGGCAGTTTGAGGTGGCAGGCCGGGTCCTCGGCGACGGCGACGGTGCGCATGGACAGCGTCGGCAGCACGTCGAGGTACGGCTCGGGGGCGAGCACCGCGCCGGGGGCGATCCGGTCGAAGTCCTCCGCCGCGGTGAGCGGATGGACCGGAACGGTCAGGAACTCGCCGGGTACGCCGAGCCGTTCGGCGCTCGGCCACCAGGCCGGCAGCGGGCCGTCGCCGCGTACGGTCAGGAGCCCGGCCGGGACTGCGAGCCAGCGCAGCTTGAAGGTGGGGTGGAACTCCGGCGCGTAGGAGCGCAGTTGCGCCTCGGTGAGGCCGGAGCGGCCGCGGGCGGTCGGGTACACCGGGTGGTCCAGGAAGGCGGCCAGCGCCTCGAAGCCGAGGGAGGCGCGCGGACCGGTCCAGTCGGCCACGTCCTTGCCGTAGCGCTCGGCGAGTTCGGTGTGCACCTCGGGCAGCACCCGGTCGTGGAGCTCCATGGTGGCGAGGGTCTGCCGGCACTCCTCGGCGAAGGCCAGGTGGCCCGGGCGGTCCAGCGGATCGGCGCGGTCGGCCAGGTGGGCGAGGACGGCGGGCAGGTCGGTGAGGCGGGTGCCGTTCACCTCCAACTCCGGTAGCCGGGCGGCGTGGTCGGCCTGGAAGCCCTCGGGGGTGACGGGGAGGGCGAGGGTGCCGTCGCTCAGCCAGGGGCCGTCGGGCCGCTGCTCCAGGACGCCGTTGGCCCGCAGGCCCAGCACGTCCTCGCGCAGCAGTGCGGACAGGACCCGCAGGGTCAGTCGGTCGGCGGCGGTTCCGTCGACGGGCGCGTTGCCGGGGGCGGCGGCCTTGATCGGGGTCATGAGGCGATCTCCCAGCGGTTGGCGGCGATGAACTCGGCCACGGCGGAGTCCACCGCGCCCTGGTCCGGGCCGACCGCCCAGACGATGCCCAGGTAGTCGCGGTTGGTGCGGTAGAGCTCGTGGCGGGCGCCGAGTTCGCGCACCGGGCGGTAGGAGAGCACGACGCCGTCGGGCCGCCGCTCGAAGCGGGGCTCGGGGGCGGCGGTCAGGGTGCCGGCCTTTTCGGCGCAGACGCGCTCGTGGCGGGCCCGCTGGTCGGCGCGTGCGCCGAGGTCGGCGGGCAGCGGCTCGCCGAGGTGGGTGCGCAGCACCAGCTCGAAGTAGGGGATCCGGAGGATCTCGGCGAGCATCAGGTCGCACTGGTCGCCGATGGCGCGGTAGTTGACCTCGATGATGCGGGCGCGGCCGTCCGGCTGGAGGACGAACTCGGTGTGGCAGGCGCCGAGTCCGACGCCGAGGGCGTCGAGCTGGTCGAGCACCTGGTCGACCACCGGCCGCGGGTGTGCCGGGACGAAGGTCAGCACTTCCTCGATGAAGTCCGGGGGCGGGGAGAGCCGGGTGCGGAAGCCGCCGAGGACGTGCCGGTCGCGGCCGTCGCCGAGGGTCTCCAGGGTGCACAGCTCGCCGTCCAGGAACTCCTCGACCACCAGGGTGGCGCCGGGGCGTCGGCGCTGGATCTCCTCCACCCGCCGGGCGAGTTCGGCGGCGTCGGCGACCAGGGTGACGTCCTCGCTGGCGACGCCCTCGCGGGGCTTGACGATGCACGGGTACGGCGGGGTGAGGCCGGTCGGGTCCTGCCCGGGGGCCAGTTCGGCGGACCAGACCCGGTCCAGCCCGCACTCGGCGAGGTGGCGGCGCAGCTCGCCCTTGTTCTTCGCCCGCAGGGCGGCCTTCCAGTCCTTGCCTGGCAGGCCGAAGTACTCGGCGACCAGCGCGGTCTGGGTCTGCAGGTGGTCGCTGTTGCTGAACACCGCGTCGGGTGTCCGGCGTTGGGATATCAGCCCGATCACCTCGCGGAAGTCCTGGACGTCGCACTCCACCACCTCGCACGCCAACCCAGCTTCGGCATAGGCGCGTTGGTGGGCTTCGACGTGGTCGGTGAGGACGGTGACGTCGAGCCCGAGCCGGGCGGCGGCGGGCAGGAAACCGAGGGTGACCGAGTCGGTGGGGTTGAGGGCGAGCAGGTAGAGCCGCATGGGAGTGTCCTTGGGGGCGGGGTTGACGGACGAAGGACGGCGAACAGATGACAGAAGACGGATGACAGATTTCGAAATCTGTTATCTGTCATCTGTTCGCCGTCGGTTGTCAGGTGTCAGTCGTTCGTCGTGCTACTTGGGCGCGTCCACGCCCGTGGCCTTCGCGATGTCGACGAGCATCGCGTCCGCGGCCTGGACGCCGATGCCGGACATCCAGGTCTCGTCCGGCACGGTGAAGACCTTGTTCTCCTTGACGGCGTTCAGGCCCTGCCAGACCGGGGTCTGCTGGACCTCGCTCTCCTTGGTCTTGGACGGGTCGTCGGCCGTGGTGACGAACACCAGGTCGGCGTCGGCCTGGTTGATCTGCTCCGCGCTGACCTCGACGATGTTCTTGTCCACGTCCTGCGAGGCCGGGCGGGCCAGGCCCACGTCCTTGAGCACCACGCCGCTGTAGGAGGCCTTGGCGTACAGGCGGGTCGGGCCGGCCACGAAGCGGACCACCGAGGCGGTCGGCATCTTCCCGGCGTACTTCGCCTTGATCTCCTCGCCCAGCTTGTGCGCCCGCTCCTCGTAGTCGGCCAGCGCCTTCTTCGCCTCGTCCTCCTTGCCGAGCGCCTGGGCGTACAGCGCCAGGTTCTCCTTCCACGGGAAGCCGGTGGTCTCGGCCAGCACGGTCGGCGCGATCGCGTTCAGCTGGTCGTACACCTTGGCGTGCCGGACCTTGGAGGACAGGATCAGGTCGGGCTTGAGGGAGGCGATCAGCTCCAGGTTCGGCTCGTTCATCGGGCCGACGTCCTTGGTGTCCTTGATCTTGTCCTTGAGGTAGTTCGGGAACCCGCCCTCGGTCTTCATGTGCGGTGACACCGCGCCGACCGGCGTGATGCCGAGCAGCGTGACGTCGTCCAGCTCACCGCTGTCCAGCACCACCACGCGCTTGGGCTGCGACTTGATCTGGGCCGTCCCGGCGGCGTGCTTGACGCTTCGCGGGAACCCGGCGGCGGTGCCCGCCGAGGCGCCGGAGGACGCGGAGTCGCCGCCCGACGCGGTGGTGTCCCCGTTGCTGCCGCAGGCGGCGAGGAGCGTGGCGGAGAGGGTGACGGCGAGGACGGCGACGGGGAGTCGGCGGTTCATCGGGGTTCCTTGGATCTGGGTCGAACGGGGGGACGGGGGAGGAAGTTCAGGCGGGAACGGCGGTCGAGGAGGGAGAGGCCCCCGCGGTGCGGACGCGCGCTCGCGGCACGACCAGCGGCGTCCCGGTCTCCGGGTCGGGCACCACCCGGCACGGCACACCGAACACGGACTCCACCAGATCGGCCGTCAGCACCTCGGCGGGCGGACCGGCCGCGGCGAGCCGCCCGTCCTTGAGCACGACCAGGTGGTCGGCGTACCGGGCGGCCTGCCCGAGGTCGTGCAGCACCATGACGACGGTGCGCCCGGCCTCGGCGTGCAGGTCGGCGACCAGGTCGAGCACGTCGAGCTGGTGCCGCAGGTCGAGGAAGGTGGTCGGTTCGTCGAGCAGCAGCAGGTCGGTCTCCTGGGCGAGCGCGAGCGCGATCCACACCCGCTGGCGCTGCCCGCCGGACAGCCGGTCGACCTGCCGGTCGCGCAGTTCGGCGGTGCCGGTCCGGGCCAGTGCCTCCTCGACCGCCGCCTGGTCGGCCCTGGACCACGGGCTGAGCATCCGCTGGTGCGGGTAACGCCCGAGTCGCACCAGCGCCTCGACGGTGACGGCCTCGGGCGTGACCGGCTGCTGCGGCAGCAGGCCCATCCGCTTGGCGAGCGTTCGGGCGGGCATCCGGTGGATGTCGGCGCCGTCCAGGGTGACGGTGCCGGCGGCCGGGTCGAGCAGCCGGACGAGGCCGCGCAGCAGGGTCGACTTGCCGCAGGCGTTCGGTCCCACGATCGCGGTGACGGCGCCGCCGGGCAGTTCGAGGTCGAGCCCTTCGACGATGGTGCGGTCGCCGTAGCGCAGCCCGAGGCCGCGGGCGGCGAGCCGGTTGACGTCGGTGGCGCTGGTCATCAGTTGCTCCTCTGGGGAAGCCGGCCCTGGCGGATCATCAGCACCAGGAGCCAGGGCGCGCCGAGGGTGGCGGTGACGGCACCGACCGGCAGGCCGTGGACGGGGATCACGTGGAGCACGAGGAGGTCGGCCGAGAGCAGCAGCACGGCGCCGGTGAGCGCGGTGAGCCCGAGCGTGCCGAGGGTGGGCGGCCCGGCGAGGAGCCGGACCAGGTGGGGGACGGCGAGCGCGACGAAGGCGACCGGCCCGGTGAGGGCGGCGGCCAGCGAGGCGAGCGTGATGGTGAGCAGCAGCAGCCGGAGCCGGTCCCGGGCGGGGTCGAGGCCGAGGCCGCCGGCCGAGTCGTCGCCGAGGTCGAGGACGGCGAGCCGCCGCTGGCAGAGCAGCAGGGCCGCGGCGGTCAGCGCGATGGCGGTGCCGCCGATCCACACCTCGGTCCAGTTGCGTCCGTACAGCGAGCCGGTGGTCCACTGCATCGCGGAGGAGGCCAGCTCGGCGGGGAACCGTACGATCATCAGGTTGACGGCGGCGGCCAGGCCCTGCTGGACCGCCAGGCCGACCAGCACCAGCCGGGTGACGGCCATCTTCGAGCGCCAGGCGAAGCCGCCGAGCAGCAGCGCGGCGAGCAGCCCGCCGCCGACCGCGGCGAGCGGGATCAGCTGCTGCGAGGCGCCGGTGGCGAGCATCAGCACCGCGCCGAACGAGGCGCCGCCGGTGATGCCGATGGTGTCGGGGGCGGCCAGCGGGTTGCGGAAGAGCCGCTGCAGCATCGACCCGGCCATCGCCAGTCCGGCGCCCGCGATCAGCGCGGACACCACGCGCGGCGCCCGGAACTGCTGCACCACCAGGACGTGGCCGGGCTCGCCCTGGCCGAACAGGGCGCGCAGCGCGTCCCAGGCGGAGATGCTCACCTGGCCGGTGCCGAGGGCGACGCCGGTGAGCAGCACCAGCAGTGCGAGGGCGAGCAGCGACCAGGCGGCGGTCCGGGCCCGGCGGCGGGCGATCGCGCCCATCGGCGCGGTCGGGGCGGCCGGTGCGGTGGGCGTCGTCGGGGTCGTCGGGGTGGTCGGGGTGGTCGGCGCGGTCACTTGGCCACCTTCCGGGCCAGCACGGCGAGCAGCGGAGCGCCGAGGAAGGCGGTCACGATGCCGACCTCGATCTCGGAGGGCTGCACCACGAGCCGGCCGAGCACGTCGGCGGCGAGCAGCAGCAGCGGCCCGGTGATCAGACAGCCGGGCAGCAGCCAGCGGTGGTCGTTGCCGAGCAGCGGACGGACCAGGTGGGGCGCCGCCAGTCCGATGAACGCCACAGGTCCGGAGACGGCGACCGCGCTGCCCGCGAGCAGGACCACGGCCAGTCCGCCGACCACCCGGATCCGGGCCACCGGTACGCCCAGGGCCTGGGCGGTCTCGTCGCCCAGCGCCAGCGCGTTGAGCGCGGGGGAGATCGTGAAGGCGGCCACCAGGCCGAGCGCCAGGAACGGCAGCACCGGGGTGAGGGTGTCCAGGTGCCGCCCCGCGATCGAGCCGGCCAGCCAGAACCGGGCCTCGTCCAGGGTGCGGTGACTGGCCAGCATCAGCGCGGAGGTCCAGGAGGTGAGCACCACGGTGAGCACGGTGCCGCCGAGCGCGAGCCGGACCGGGTCGAGGTCACCGCCGCGCCGGGACATCGCGTACGCGGCGACCGCGGCGACGGCGGCTCCGGCGAGGGCGAACCAGATGTACTCGGCGGGGCGGGAGAGGCCCAGCGTGTAGATCGCGGCGACCACGGCGAGGCTCGCGCCGGAGTTGATGCCGAGGGTGATCGGTGACGCCAGCGGGTTGCGGGTGACGCCCTGGGCGACCGCCCCGGCGACGCCGAGCGCGGCCCCGACGGCCAGCCCGATGAGTGTGCGCGGGACCCGAAGGCCCGTCACCACGTCGGCGTCGCCGCCGTGGACGGTGCCGGTGAGGGCGTCGACGACGGTGGACAGCGGGACGGATCGGGAGCCCAGCGCCAGGCTCAGGGCGGCGCACAGCACGAGCACGCCGGCACCGGCGACCAGCAGCAGGGGCCGCTGGACCGCCGAGGAACGAGGCGTGGCCGGAGCGGTGGTGGCCGGCGGATCGGTTCTCAACACGAGTCGATATCTTAGGTTAGGTTTACCTAAGTTCGTCAAGGCGGGTCCGGCGGCCGAGCGAGGTGGCCCGTTCGCGCGGAAGGGTGGTTGGTGCACCCCTTGGGGCATTGTAAGGTGAGCCTCACCTTAATCGATCACTCGGAGTCGATCTCGGGAGCGCCGATGGTCCCCGGAACACCCCTGCCCGTCCTCTCCCGGAGGCGGTCCGTCGCTCTGGCCGGCGACTACGAGCGGCTGCGCGGGCTCTGTCCGGCGCTCCGACTGCGGCTGCTCGACCCCGCCGAACCCGACCCGTCGACCGCCGACGACTGGTGGTCCGGAGCCCAACTCGCCACCGACGAAAGGGCCCTGGCCGCTGCCCTGGCCGGCGAGGAGTCCCGGATCGCCGCCGAGCACGGCCGCGCGCCGCGCCCCCACGTCACCGCCTCCCGACTGCTCCACCACTACGTCTGGTCCGTCTGCCTGCTCATCGCCGGCCCCTGGCACCTCAACCGGCGGGTCCCCGCCCTGGACCCCGGCGACCTCTGGCTGCACGCCCCCACCGGCGAACTGGCGCTGCGTCCGCGCGGCCACGTCACCCGCCCCGGCGACGACGAGCTGCGCGCCGAACTCCGGGCCGCCCTGGTCGCCCACCTCGAACCGGTGCTCGCCGCCTTCGCGGGGCCGACCCGGCGCCGCGACCGGGCGCTCTGGGGCATGGTGACCGACGACCTCGCCTCCGCCGTCTGGTACCTCGGCCGGATGCTCGACGCCCGGGGCGGCGCGTCCGTCGGGGCAGGGGACGGCACAGTCGCCGAGGGCCGGGCCGTTGAGGGGCAGGCCGTCGAGGAGGACGCCGCCGTCAGCGCCGCAGGGGCCCTGCTGCCCGGGGGCACCCAGCCGCTGCCCGGCGCCGCCGACTTCCGCCGGCTGCGCACCCCGGACGGCCGCGACCACCACACCCGCACCCGGCTCGGCTGCTGCCTCTACTACGCCGTCAAGCCCGAGGCCCTCGCCTGCCTGACCTGCCCGCGCACCGGCGACGAGGAGCGGCTGCGGAGGCTCTGACGAGCGGTCATGTTCTGGCGGGCGCTCCCTTCCTGGGCCCGCTTCCTAGGCCCGCGCGTTCCCACTGCCCCCGGCGCCCCCCTCGCCCCCGCTGTTCCCCTCGCTCCCGCTGTTCCCCTCGCCCCCGCCGGCCCCGTCGCGCCGCAGCACCGCCACGCCCCGCTCCAGGTCCACCCCGAAGTGCGGCGGCGCCCCGGCCCGGGTGTCGTCCCGGCGCGCCGCCTGTTCCCGTCGCTGCTCCACCTGGATCCGCTTGCCCGGGCTGAACAGCGCATGCAGTTCGTCCAGTCCACCGCCGCCGCCCACTCCGACCCCGGGCGCGCGTTCGCGACGGCGCGGCGAGGACTCCGACCGGACCTGCCAACTCGCCAGCACCACCAGCCCGATCACCGCCGCGACCACGCACCCGACACCCACGATGAACCCCATGTCCAGTCCAACGCCGAACGGTCGCACGGGCGTTCCCCGGTGTTCGGGCCCACCGGCTAGGCTGCCCACGGACGCTAAGGAGAGCTCTCACCCATGACCGTGCGTGGAACCCTCGTGGACATCCCGACGGCGGACGGCACCGCCGACGCCTACCTCGCCCACCCCGACGACGGCCGCCCCCACCCCGGCGTGCTGCTGTACCAGGACGCCTTCGGCCTCCGGCCCCACCTGAAGGCCATGGCCGACCGGATCGCCGAGGCCGGGTACACCGTCCTCGTTCCCAACGCCTACTACCGCAAGGGCCGCGCGCCACTGGTCGAACTGCCCGAGCTGATCGACGTCGAGCAGTGCGCCGAGATCTACGCCCAGCTCGGCCCGCTGCTCGCCACCGCCGCCGCGCCGGACGTGGCCGCCCGCGACGCGGACGCGTACCTGGCCTGGTTCGACGGCTCCCCGCTGGTCCAGGACGGCCCGATCGGCGTCACCGGCTACTGCCTCGGCGCCTTCCTCGGCCTGCGCACCGCCATCAGCCACCCGGACCGGGTCGCCGCCGTGGCCTGCTTCCACGGCGGCCACCTCGCCACGGACCGTCCGGACAGTCCGCACCTGGACGCCCGACGGATCACCGCCGAGGTGTACTTCGGCCACGCCGACCAGGACGACGCGATGCCGCCCGAGCAGGTCGCCCGGCTGAACGAGGCCCTGACCGCGGCCGGGGTCCGCCACAGGGCCGAGGTGTACGAGGGCGCCGCGCACGGCTTCACCCAGGCCGACACCACCCGCTACGACGCGGTCGGCGACGCCCGGCACTGGGCGGCCCTGTTCGACCTGCTGAAGCGCACCCTCTCCGCGTAACCCCGGCCGCAGCAAGGGATGTTGGACCCCGATCCACCGGCCGTAGAGTGGGGCCGGGCCCGCGGGCGCCGTCCCGGGGGTGCCGGGAGGGCGACGCGCTCGCCCGGTTGCCCGGTCGCCCGGTCGCCCGGTCGCCCGGTCGCCCGGTCGTCCGGGCGCCGGAACGACCGGGCGCCGGAACGACCGGGTGTCCGGTCGCACCGGAGCGACGGGCCCGTCGACGCGGCCACGGGGGGAGCAGCACATGCCGGACAAGGAGAACAGCCGGACCGGCCGCGCGCCCGGCGGCGTACGGGCGCTCATCGCCGAGGCACTGGCCGAGCGCACTCCCGGTGGGGTGCGGCCGGGTGAACTCCACCGCGACGGAAGGCCGTTGCGCTGGGTGGAGACGGGCCCGAGCGTGGGACTGCCGATCGTCCTGGTCGCGGGCTGCGGCGAGTGCTCGCTCACCTGGGCCCCGCTGCTGCCCGAACTCGCCGAGTTCGGCCGGGCCGTGGCGTACGACCGGGCCGGGCTCGGCGCCAGCGCACCCGGCCGCGCCCCGCGCCCGACACTGGACGCGCAGGTCGAGGACCTGGCCGCCCTGGTCCGGTACCTGGACGCCGGACCGGCCGTACTGGTGGGGCACAGCTGGGGCGGTCAGCTGGTCCAACTCCTCGCCCGGCAACGGCCGGAGCTGGTGGCCGGACTGGTTCTGGTGGACCCGGCGCACGAGGAGTTCCGCCCGCGCGCCATCGCGCTCGCCGAGGCCGCGCTGCTCCGGCTCTCGCTGCTCCGGACGGCACTGGCTCCCGCCGCCCCCGATCCGGGCGACGCCCTGGCCCGGGCCAGGGCGGCCGCCGTCGCCCGTCCCCACCAGCGGCGGGCCGTGCTCGCCGAGCACCGGCTGACCGCTCTCTCGGGCCCGGTGCTGCGCCGTCGGCGCGCCGCCGCCCCGCTGCCCGGAGTGCCGGTCACCGTGCTGAGTGCGACCGAGGGCCTGCCCCGCGCCCTGCGCGCCCGGTTCACCGCCGCGCAGGCGAGGATCGCGGCCGGTGCCGCCGGGGCCGTCCACACCGTGGTGCCCGGCGCCGGCCACTACATCCACGCCGACCGGCCGGACGTGGTCGCCGCGGCCGTCCGGGAGGTGTCCGACCCCGCCCGAATCGCCCGGAACGCCGGAGATTGAGGCCCAACCCCCGTCCGTACAGCACCTGCTGGACCCGCGGCACGCTCTGGCACACTGTGTGCCGACGACCCGGCGGGGAGGGTCATGACACCTGGGGGCGGGCGGATGAGCAGCGCGGGCACTGTGCTCGGCGGACGGTACACGCTGGTCGAGAAGATCGGCGGCGGGGGGATGGGCGCGGTCTGGCGGGCCGATGACGAGGTGCTGGCGCGACCGGTCGCCGTCAAGATCCTGCGTGCGGACCTGTTCGAGGACGACACCTCCGTCCAGCGCTTCCGTCGTGAGGCCCAGCTGGTCGCCGCGATCGACCACCCCGGCATCGTGGACGTGCACGACTACGGCGAGAGCGGCGGCGGGAGCGGAAGCGGCGGCGACGCCGGCGGTGACGGCGGCGGTGACGGCGACGAGCGCTGCGCGTACATCGTGATGGACCTGATCGAGGGCCGTCCGCTGGACCGGGTGCTCAAGGAGGACGGCCCGATGAGCGCCGAGCGCGCCCTCGGCCTGCTCGCCGACGCCCTGGACGCCCTGCACGCCGCCCACCGGCGCGGGATCGTGCACCGCGACATCAAGCCCTCCAACCTGATGGTGCGCGAGGACGGCGGGGTGGTCATCACCGATTTCGGCATCGCCCGGGCCGTCGCCAGCACCAAGCTCACCGCGCCGTACGCGATCATCGGCACCGCGGCCTACATGTCCCCCGAGCAGGCCTCGGGGGAGACCACCGGCCCGGCCTCCGACCTCTACTCGATCGGGGTGGTCTGCTACGAGCTGCTGGCCGGCCAGGTCCCGTACCTGGGGGAGGGGCCGCTGCAGGTCGCGCTCAAGCACGTCAACCAGCCGGTGCCCGAACTGCCGGAGACCTTCCCGGCGGCGGTGCGTGCGCTGGTCGCCACCGCGCTGGCCAAGCGGCCCGAGGACCGCTTCGAGAGCGCCGCCGGGATGGCGGCGGCGGCCCGCGTGGCGATCGGCCTGCCGGGGGCGCCGCGGCGGGCGGCGGACAGCGGGACGATCGACCTGCGGCCGGGGGCGGGCGCGGCGGCCGGGGCCCCGGGGGCTCCGGGCACGCCCGAACAGCTCGTGAAGGTGGACCCGCAGGCGGACACCGAGCCGGGCGGACGCCGCTCGCGCCGCACCCTGCTGCTGCCGGTCGTCGTCCCGGTCGTCATCTCCCTGGGCACGGCGACCGCGCTGCTGATCGACCGCAGCCCCGGCGACTCCGGCGCGGCGGCGCCGCCCGCCGCCCAGCCGACCGTGGTGGTGACCGTTCCGGCGACCCCGGGCGCCACCAGCCCGGCCGCCACCACCCCCGCGTCCGCACAGCCGACGGACACCCCGTCGGGCACCCCGGCCGCCGACCAGCCGTCAGGCGGCCAATCGCCCGTACCGGTAGTACCGGCCCAGGGCGGAAACAGCGGGAATGGCGGGAACGGCGGGAACGGCGCGGTCCAGGGCCACGGCGGCGGGGGCTCGAACGGCGGGTCCTCGGGCGGCTCGAACGGTGGCCCCTCGGGTGGGCAGGCCAACCAGCCCGCGGGCGGGGGCGGCGCGGCGAACCAGCCGCCGGCCAAGCCCGGCAACTCCACCTCTCCGGGCGGTACTTCCGGCGGACCGTCCTCCGGTGGCAACCCGCCCGCCCCGCAGACCCCGCCCCGTCCGGCCTCCTGCGGTGGCGCCAGCTGGGCCCGCATCGTCAGCGTCAAGGACGGCCGCCCGATCGGGATGCGCAACGACAACCTGAACGGCGACAACCCGATCGTCGTCGGCGGTGCCGACCAGTACGGCTGGGTGCGCTCGACCGATCCCGGCAGCTGGATCCTGTTCAACGCCTGCAACAACGGCGGCCCGCAGCTCGTGCAGACCATGGACGGCAAGGTCGTGCTGAGCAACGGGTTCAGCTTCCTGACCAGGTGGACGGTCCGCAACGGCAGCACCGCGGGCTCGTACACGCTGGCCGACTACCAGAACCAGTCCTGCATGACCGACAACGGGCCCGGCAACGAGATCACCATGGTCGCGTGCACACCCGGAAACACTGCCCAGGAATGGCGGTTCCAGTAATGACCCGGAACGACGGCGTGGTGCTCTACTGGCGCCCCCTGTGCTCCTACTGCATGAAGCTGCGCTTCGGCCTGCTCTTCACCCGGCTCCGCTACAGCCGGCGCTTCACCCGGGTGAACATCTGGAAGGACCCGGACGCCGCCGCCTTCGTCCGCTCGGTCGCCGACGGCAACGAGACTGTCCCGACGGTGACCGTGGCCGGCCGTCCGATGGTGAACCCCTCGCTCCGCCAACTGCTGGACGCCGCAGGGAAGTACGCCGAGTAAGCGGCCGTTCACCGGGCGGGCGGCGCTATCAGACCGCCGCCCGCCGGGCAAGGGTGGCCGGTGGCGGGACCTCGCCAACCGGGCGTCAAGGGTGTGTGTGGAAACTTCTACAGAGATGTAAAAGTCGATCGGTCGGTGATCGATTCCGATCGGCGGACCGGCGCCCATCGGTTGATCGGCCGTCAGTGCAGGCGGTCGGCCCTGGTTCGACCGGGAACCCCGTGCAAAGCGCTGCGGATTGCCCCGATTTGACCACCACTTGAATTCCTTTACCTTCTGGCGGGACCTGGCCAATAACTGAGGCAGACCTGTCAATTCACCTGCTGGATTGTCATGCTTCTGGTCACCCCCCAGCGGTAGCCCCCCACCCCCACCCCTCGGTGGCGAGCCGCTCGACCGCGCGGGGTTCCAGCACGTCAGCGCCCGTCCCGCCCCACAGGTGCCGACCCCGGCCCCCGGGACGCGGTGCGACCGCGCCCACACGCGGCTTCCCGGAAGGACTCGTACGTGAAGCGAAAGCTCGCTGCTGTCGCCGTACTCTCGGCCACGGCCATGCTGACCGGTGTGATCCAGGTCGCCACCACCGCCCAGGCCGCCCCCGCGGCCCCCTCGCTGCAGGCGCAGGCCGCCCAGCAGCACGAGGCCGTGCTCGCGGTGGCCAACGGTCAGTCCGCCCCGCTGGCCCAGGCGCTCGGCCTCGGCGGCCAGGAGAAGCTGGTGACCAAGGACGCCGTCGTCGACAAGGACGGCACCCGGCACCTGCGCTTCGAGCGCACCTACGCCGGCCTGCCGGTCATCGGCGGCGACCTGGTCGTGCACCAGAAGGCCGACGGTGCGGTCAAGTCGGTCGACAAGGCGGTCTCCGCCCGGATCGCGCTGCCGAGCCTGACCCCGAAGATCCCGGCGGACAAGGCCGCCGACCAGGCCTCCGGTGCGGTCAAGGCCACCGTCGGCCAGACCATCGACTCGGACGAGTCCCCGCTGGTGAACGTCCACCAGACCGGCCAGGCCCAGCTGGTGGTCTGGGCCACCGACGGCAACCCGCGACTGGCCTACCGGACCACGGTCGAGGGCACCCGCGCCGACGGCACCCCGAGCGCGCAGGTCCTCGTCACCGACGCGGCCAACGGCCAGGTGCTCTCCACCCACGAGAAGATCGAGACCGCCGCCGGCACCGGCAAGGGCATCTTCGTCGGCCAGGTCCCGCTCAACACCAACGAGAACGGCGGGCAGTTCGAGCTCAAGGACGCCAGTCGCGGCGGCCAGTCCACCACGGACATGAGCAACGGCCAGTCGGGCAGCGGGTCGCTGTTCGCCAACCCGAACAACAGCTTCGGCGACGGCACCAACAACAACCGCGAATCCGCCGCCGTGGACGCCCAGTTCGGCGCCGCCACCACCTGGGACTTCTACAAGAACGCCTTCGGCCGCAACGGCATCCGCAACGACGGCGTCGGCGCCCTCAGCCGGGTGCACTACGGCTCGAACTACGTGAACGCGTTCTGGAGCGACGACTGCTTCTGCATGTCGTACGGCGACGGCAGCAACAACAGCGCGCCGCTCACCGAGATCGACGTGGCCGGCCACGAGATGAGCCACGGCGTCACCGCGGCCACCGCCAACCTGAACTACTCGGGCGAGTCCGGCGGCCTCAACGAGGCCACCTCGGACATCATGGGCACGATGGTCGAGTGGTACGCCAACCTGCCCTCCAACCCGCCGAACTACTGGATCGGCGAGCTGATCAACCTGCGCGGCGACGGCAGCCCGCTGCGCTACATGGACCAGCCGAGCAAGGACGGCTCCTCGGCGGACTACTGGGACGCGAACGTCGGCAACCTGGACGTGCACTACTCGTCCGGCGTGGCGAACCACTTCTTCTACCTGCTGTCCGAGGGCAGCGGCGCGAAGTCGATCAACGGGTTCGACTACAACAGCCCGACGGCCGACGGCTCCTCGCTCGCCGGCATCGGTCGGGACAAGGCCGCGCAGATCTGGTACCGCGCGCTGACCGTGTACTTCACCTCGACGACCGACTACGCGGGCGCCCGTGCGGCCACCCTCAGCGCGGCGTCGGACCTGTACGGCGCGAACAGTGCCGAGTACAACGCGGTCGCGGCCACCTGGACCGCGGTCAACGTCAACTGACTCGGGCCTGAACCGGGCCGGGCCTGAGTTGGGCAGGCCCGTCCGGTATGCGCCCGAGCGGGGCCCGGTCGGACTGTGGGTGCCGAACGGTCGGGCCTGACGGCGGGGGCGACGGTGCGCGGACCACCGTCGCCCCCGCCGTCCTTCGTTCAGGACCGGTCAGGACACCTCGGATCAGGGCACGGCGGTAGAGGTCGCGTCACGACCAGGACGGCAGGTGCCGCTGACGGTGAATCAACTCGCGCTGCCGCCATGGCGTTCCTGGGCGGCCAGGACGGCGTCGCCGTGCACGGCCGCCCAGGCGCCGAGGGCGCGGACCGGCACGAGCAGGGCGGTGCCCGCCCCGGTCAGGGTGTAGTCGACGCGCGGCGGGGCCTCGGCGTAACGGCGGCGCTCCACCAGCCCGTTGTACTCCAGCCGGCGCAGCGTCTCGTTGAGCACCTTCGGGCTGAGCCCGCCGATCCGGTCGAGCAGGGCCCGGGGACGCATCGGCCCGCCTTCGCCGAGGACGTACACCACCACGCTGTCCCAGCGGTTGGCGATCACCTCGAAGGCCAGCCGGGCACGGCAGTCCGCGGCGAACAGCCCGCCGCCCAGGTCGTCGCCCAGCCCGCCGCCCAGGTCGTGGTCCGTCCGGTCCTCGCTGACGTCCTCGGTCCGCATGCGTCCATCCTGCCCGATCCGTTGCCTACCGGGCGGTGTGCATCGGCCCCTCTAGCGTCCGGAGCACGACATCGGACGTGATGAGGAGTGGATGCACCATGCGGATCGGCATTCTCGGTACGGGCTCCATGGCGGCCGCACTCGGCGGGGCGTGGGTGCGGGCCGGGCACGAGGTGCGGGTGGGCGGGCGTGACGCGGCGGTGGCCCGGAAGCTCGCCGCGCAGATCGGTGCCGCGGGCGGCGGCGAGGCGGCGGAGGCCGCGCGTTTCGGTGAGGCGGTGCTGGTCGCGCTGCCGGCCGGGGCGGCGGTGCCGGTGGTCGGGTCACTGGCCGGTGAGCTGGCCGGACGGGTGCTGCTGGACTGCACCGTACCGATGGCTCCGGGCCCGGACGGGCCGGCCCTGACCACGGCGGGGGCGACGGACTCCGTCGCCCGGCAGCTCGCCTCGGCGGCTCCGGCGGCGCGGGTGGTGAAGGTGTTCGGCATCTGCCACGAGAGCATCTGGTCGCTGCCGCGGCCGACCTTCGAGGGTGCGCCGCTCGGGGTGCCGTACTGCGCGGACGACCGGGGCGCCGCCGACCTGACCGCCGGTCTGGTGGGCTCGATGGGCTGCGTCCCGGTGCACTGCGGCGGCCTCGACCGGGCCGGGCTGCTGGAGGCGACGGCGGTGTTCGCGATCGGGGTGTGGTGGTCGGGCGGTGAGGCCCGGCACGTCTTCCCCTCGCCGGCGCTGGCGCCGGGGGCGGTGGATGACGCGGAGTAGGGGCGCGGGGAGGGTCGGGGGGCGGATGACGCCCGCCGTCACGCCAGGTCCGTCCGGATCCGGTCCAGGATCAGCCCGGCCCCCGTGTAGCCGATGCCCAGCATCCACAGGTTGTCGTCCACCTGGAAGACCCGGCCGTTGCGGACGGCGTCCAGGTTCTTCCACAGCGCGCCCCCGGTGATCCTGCCGCGGTCGGACTTCGCCTCGTCCCCGTACACCGAGTAGAAGATGACGTCGGCCGCCGCCTGGTCCACCTGTTCCGGGCTGATCTCCAGCGAGAACCCGGACCTGTCCTGGTTGGCCGGGCGGCCGAGCCCGAGGTCCTTGAACAGCGAGCCGACGAAGGTGTCGTCGAGGTAGAGCCGGGTGGGCGCACCGGCCAGGAAGCGGGCCATCTCGACCCGGGTGGCCGCCGCCCTGGCCGGTCCGCCCAGCGCGGTGACCACGTCCCGGAGCTTCGACCGGTACGCCGCGTCCGCCGCCGCGGCCTCGCCCTGGCGGCCCATCGCCTCCGCGTGCAGCCGGACGTTCTCCTTCCAGGTCGGCCCGGTGGTCCTGGACAGCACCGTCGGCGCGATCTCGGACAGCTGGTCGTACCGCTTGTCGTCGCGGACCTGGTTGCTCAGGATGAGGTCCGGCCGCAGCGCCGCGATCGCCTCCAGGCTGGGCTGGCCGATCGCGCCGACCGCCTTCGTCCCGGCCAGCTGCTCGGCGGGCAGGTACCCGGGGAACGGAGCGCCCTCGCTGACCGTGCTGGCGCCGACCGGGCTCAGCCCGAGGGTGACCGCCGAGTCCAGGGCGTCGGTGTCCAGCACCACCACCCGGCTCGCCCGGGCCGGTACGGCGCTCTCCCCGCGCGCGTGCCGGACCGTCCGGGTACCGCCGAAGCCGGACGGACCGCCGTCCGGCGCGGAGGAGCCGGACCCGCAGGCGGCGAGGGCGAGGCCCGGGGCGAGCCCGGCGGCGAGGCCGAGCGCGGTACGGCGGCTGAGGGTTCGGGGCACCGGCGACTCCTCCAACGGACGGACACCTCCAGCGGGCGGTCACCCCGGCGGACGGACATCACCACGGGCGGTCACCCGCCGGGAGCGGGGCGCGGCCCGCCGACGGCCGGACGGGGCGCCGGAACTCTGCCCGCCCGGCCGCCCCGCTACGCCTCGGAGCCGGACTCCCGTCGCTGGCGCAGCAGTTCGGCGTACTCGGCCTGCACCCGGCGGTCCATCGCCAGGGTGAACTGGGCGTCGGCGACCGTGCGGGCGAGCGGCCGGACCCGCAGGATGCGCTCGGTGAGCCGGGCCGCCTCGCCGGGCGGCAGCGGGGTGTCGCCGGAGAGCGCGCTGAGCAGGTGCTCGCTGACCACCTCGATGAAGATCTCGGCGATGGCGTCGACGTACTCCCAGGTTCGCCGGCTGGCGTCCAGGACGGCCGCGAGCGGTACGCCCTCGGCGACCAGCTCGGTGGTGGCGTCCATCAGCCGCCGGCTGATGTGGGTGATGCCGTCGTCCTCGATCGAGATGTAGCCCTGGGCGATCGCCTCGGCGGTGTTCTCCTCGGTGAGCTGGTCCCCGAACGCGGTCTTCAGCTCCTCCCAGTCCAGCCGCACCGGGGTCTCGTCCGACCACGGGGCGACGATCGCGGCCTCCAGCCCGATCAGCCCGGCGACGTCCCGGCCGCTCTCGCCGGCGCCGATCAGTTCGGCGATCCCGCCCAGGGTGTGGCCGCGTTCGAGCAGCTCGCCGATCATCCGCAGCCGGGCCAGGTGTTCCTCGCCGTACCAGGCGATCCGGCCCTCCTTGCGGGGCGGCTGGAGCAGTTTGCGCTCGCGGTAGAAGCGCAGGGTGCGGGTGGTGATCCCGGCCGCTTCGGCCAGTTCCTCCACCCGGTACTCGCGTTTTCTGTCGCCCGCAGCAGCTCTGACCTTGTCCACGGCGATCAGCATAGGTCCGTCACCCCGACGGGGGAGCCTCCGCAGGCCCGGGGAACATCCGGTGAATCCGGGCCGTCGCGCTTCTTCCATCCGGTGTCAGCAAGGGCTACCCTGCCAATCGCGCCAGTGATTACTGGCGCGATTGGCAGGGTTCCGAGGACGGTCCGGGAGGCCCCGGGGCCGCGACCCCCGGAAGTGCGTGACGACCACCGCCCCACCCTTCAGGAGGAGGCCGCATGGCATCCAGCAGCAAGCGCCCCCGCTCCGGCGCGTCCGCGGCGACCGACACCGGTGCCGCGACGGACGCCGGTGCCGCGACGGACGCCGGTGCCGCGACGGAGACCGTACCCCACGTGCGGGTGGCGGTGATCGGCTCCGGCTTCGGCGGCCTCGGAGCGGCCGTCCGGCTGCGCCGCGCCGGGATCACCGACTTCGTCGTCCTGGAGCGCGCGGACTCCGTCGGCGGCACCTGGCGCGACAACAGCTACCCCGGCTGCGCCTGCGACGTGCCCTCGCACCTCTACTCCTTCTCCTTCGCGCCCAACCCCGACTGGCCGCGCAGCTTCTCCGGCCAGCCGGACATTCGCGCCTACCTGGAGAAGGTCGCCACCGTCTTCGGGCTCCGCCCACACCTGCGCTTCAACACCGAGGTGCTGGAAGCCCGTTGGGACAACGAGCGGACCCACTGGCGGATCACCACCTCGGCCGGCCGGTGGACCGCCGACGCCCTGGTCTCCGCCGCCGGACCGCTCGCCGACCCGCAGATCCCCGACCTGCCCGGCCTGAGCACCTTCCCCGGCAAGGTGTTCCACTCCTCCCGCTGGGACCACGACTACGACCTGACCGGCAAGCGCGTCGCCATGGTCGGCACCGGCGCCTCCGCCGCCCAGATCATCCCGTCGATCCAGCCGAAGGCCGGAAAGCTGACCGTCTTCCAGCGCACCCCGGCCTGGGTCCTGCCGCGCCGCGACCGGGAGATCACCCAGCTGGAGAAGTGGCTGCACGGCAGGCTGCCGGTCACCGCCAAGATCCGCCGGGGCACTCTGTTCGCGCTCCGCGAGCTCCAGGTGGACGCCTTCGTGCGCCGCCCCGGACTGCTGCGCCTCGTCCAGCAGCTCGCCGAACGCCACATCGCCCAGGGCGTCCCCGACCCGGCGCTGCGCGCCAGGCTCACCCCGGACTACCGGATCGGCTGCAAGCGCATCCTGCTCAGCAACACGTACTACCCGGCGCTCGCCGCGGCCAACACCGAGGTCGTCTCCTCCGGCCTGCGCGAGCTGCGCGGCTCCACCCTGGTCGCCGCCGACGGCAGCGAGCACGAGGTGGACGCCATCGTGTTCGGCACCGGCTTCCACGTCACCGACATGCCCATCGGCACCCGGGTGTTCGGCGCGAACGGGACGAGCCTGGCGGAGGAGTGGAAGGACGGCATGGAGGCGCTGCGCGGCTCGACCGTGCACGGCTTCCCCAACCTGTTCTTCGTGATCGGCCCCAACACCGGCCTCGGCAACAGCTCGATGATCCTGATGATCGAGTCCCAACTGAACTACATGGTGGACGCGTTGACCACGCTCCACTCGATCGGCGCCGCCGCCATGCAGCCCACCGTCCGCGCCCAGCGGCAGTGGAACCTCGAACTGCAGCACCGGATGGACCGCACCGTCTGGACCACCGGCGGCTGCCGCAGCTGGTACCTGGACCCGAGCGGCAAGAACACCGTGCTCTGGCCCGGCTCCACGACCTCCTTCCGGCGCGCCACCCGCAAGGTCGACCTCGGCGAGTACGAGCTGATCATGCGCACCGCCCCGACCACCGCCCGAACCGTCCAGGAGGCCGCCGCATGAGCTCCGTCCAGCTCCCCGCCGAGTACGAACCGCCCACGCCCGTCGAGGAGTTGAGCATCCGCTCGGCGGACGGCGTCCGGCTGCACGTCGAGGTGCACGGCCGACCCGGAGCGCCCACCGTGGTGCTCTCCCACGGCTGGACCTGCTCGACCGCGTTCTGGGCCCCGGTGATCCGCCGACTCGCCGACCGCTACCGGGTGGTGGCCTACGACCAGCGCGGCCACGGGCACAGCGAGGTCCCGCCCAGCCGGGCCCGCTACTCCACCCGGGCGCTCGCCGAGGACCTGGCCGCCGTGCTCGCCCGGACCGTTCCGGCGGGGGAGCGGGCGGTGCTGGCCGGGCACAGCATGGGCGGGATGACCATCATGGCCGCCGGCGGCCGACCCGAGGTGGCCGAGCGCACCGCCGCCAACGTCCTGATCTCCACCGGTCCGAGCGAGCTGGTCGCCGAACTCACCGTCCTGCCGGACGCCGTCCGTGCCCCGGGCCTGCGGCGCTTCCTGCACCGGCAACTGCTGCGCTCCCGGCTGCCGCTCGGCCCGGTCTCGGCGGTCAGCCGGGCGGCGCTCAAGTACGCGACGATGGGACCGGCTTCACCCGCCGGCCAGGTCGAGGCGACGGCCCGGATCGTGCACGCCTGCCCCACCGGGGTGCGCTTCCACTGGGCCGGGGTGCTCGACCGGCTGGACGTCCGGGCCGGGCTCGGTCGGATCAGCGCGCCCACCGCGGTGGTGGTGGGCACCGCGGACCGGCTCACCCCGCCGGTGCACGCCCACCGGATCGTCGCCGAACTCGCCGACCCGCAGGGGCTGCTGCTGCTTCCCGGAGTCGGGCACATGGCGCCGCTGGAACGGCCGGAGGAGGTCGCCGCCGAGATCCACCGGATGGCCGCCGCGCACCTGACCGGTGCCGCCCCCGCTTCCGTCCCGGCTTCCGCCCCCGCTTCCGTCCCTGCCCCCGCCGTCGCCGTCGAGAGGACCACCGCCGCATGAACGCCATCCCGCCGTTGTCCGCGCAGGTCGTCGTCGTCACCGGGGCCGCCCGCGGGGTCGGTGCCTCGCTGGCCCGCAAGCTGGCCCGGCGCGGGGCCAAGGTCGCGCTGCTGGGCCTGGAGCCGGAGGAGCTGAAGGCCGTCGCGGCGCAGTGCGGCGCGGCCGCCACCGCCTGGGAGGTGGACGTCACCGACCTGGAAGCGCTCAACGAGACCGCCGACCGGATCAAGGAGCACTACGGGCGGATCGACACCGTGGTCGCCAACGCCGGGATCGCGATCGGCGGACCGCTGGCCGACAGCGACCACCGGGCGTTCAGCCGGGTGATCGAGGTCAACCTGCTCGGCAGCGTCGCCACCGCCCGGGCCTTCCTGCCGGCACTCGTCGAGAGCCGCGGTTACCTGCTGCAGATCGCCTCGCTCGCCGCGCTGACGCCCGCACCGCTGATGAGCGCCTACTGCGCCAGCAAGTCCGGGGTGGAGGCCTTCGCCCACTCGATCCGCGCCGAGGTCGCCTACCAGGGGGTCAAGGTCGGTGTGGGGTACCTGAGTTGGACCGACACCGACATGGTGCGCGGCGCCGACGAGGACACCGTGCTGAAGCAGATGCGCGGCCGGCTGCCGTGGCCGGCCAACAAGACCTATCCGCTGGAGCCCGCGGTGGACCGGATCGTCGCCGGGATCGCCCGACGGTCCGCCCACGTGTACGCCCAGGCCTGGCTGCGCGGCATGCAGCCGGTGCGCTGGCTGCTGCCCAGCCTGATCGCGGTGGTCGGCTCCCGTGACGTGGCCAAGCTCGCCCCGCAGCTGGCGGCCACCGCCGCCTCCCGCCTGCGTGCCGTCGGGGCCGGCGGCGCCGCCGACACGGCCGCGCGCGGGAGCCGGGCGGGGGCGGACGGGTGACGGGTGGCGGCGGACCGCTGACGGCGAACAGATGACAGCTGACAGGTAACAGCGAACAGATGACAACTGACAGATGACAGATTTCAGATTTCGAAATCTGTCATCTGTCAGTTGTCACTTGTCATTCGTCGGCGGTCAGCCGTCCGCGATCCCCGCCAGCACCCGCAGTGCCCACGCCAGGACCGGCAGCGGCGGCGAGGCCAGCCCCACCCGCACCGCGGACGGCGTGCTCCGCGGGTCCACCGCGAAGGCCGACGCGGGCGTCACCGAGATCCCCGCCCGCGCCGCCGCGGCGACGAAGGTCTCCGCCCGCCAGGCGCCCGGCAGTTCCCACCACAGGTAGTACGAGCACGGGTCCGCCCGCACCCGCTGGCCCGCGAGAGCCTCCCGGGCCAGCGCCTGTCGCGCCGCCGCGTCCGTCCGCTTCGCCGCCGTCACCGCCGCCAGCGTCCCGTCCCCGATCCAGCGAACCGCCGCCTCCAGCGCGAAGCCGCTCGGCGTCCATCCGCCGGTCCGCAGCGCGCCCGCGACCCGTTCGCGAAGCCCGTCGGGGACGACCGCGAACCCGGTGGTCAGTCCCGGTGCGAGCCGCTTGGAGAGGCTGTCGACCAGCACCGTCCGCTCGGGCGCGAGCGCGGCGAGCGGCGACGGTCCGGGGCGCAGGAAGGACCAGACGGCGTCCTCGACCACCGGCAGGTCCAGCCGCCGCAGCTCCGCCGCCAGCGCGACGGCCCGTTCGGGCGGCAGGCTGACACCGAGCGGGTTCTGCACCCGGGGCTGGACGTACACCGCGCTCAGCGGCGCCGCCCGGTGGGCCGTCGCGACGGCGTCCGGCCGCAGCCCGTGCTCGTCCACCGCGAGCGGCACCAGCCGGATGCCCAGACGCTCCGCCACCGCCTTGACCACCGGGTAGGTCAGCGCCTCGACCCCCAGCCGCTGCCCGGGCGGCACCAGCGCGGCGAGCGCCCCGGCGACGGCCTGCCGCCCGTTGCCCGCGAACAGCAGCCCGCGCGCGTCGACTTCCCAGCTGCCCTCGCCCGTGGCGAGCAGCCCGGCGAAGGCCTGCCGCGCCGCGTCCGTCCCGGCCGCGCCGACCGGCCGCAGCGCCTCGCCCAGCGCGTCCGCCCGTAGCAGCGGCGCCAGTCCGCGGGCCAGCAGCTCCGCCTGCCCGGGCGCGCTCGGGTAGTTGAGTTCCAGGTCGATCGGCGCGGCGGCCGGTTCGGCGAGCGCGATCCGCCCGTCCTCCGCGGACCGCCCGGCCCGGACGAAGGTGCCGCGCCCGACCTCGCCGACGGTCAGCCCACGCCGGACCAGTTCGCGGTAGACCCGTCCCGCCGTCGAGGCGGCGATGCCCCGGCTGCGGGCGAAGGCGCGCTGGGTGGGCAGCTGCTGGCCCGGCCGCAGCCGTCCACCGGTGATGTCGGCGGCGACCTCGTCCGCGATCAGCCGGTAGTCGTCCATCACGTGCCAACCCCTCATCCACCTGCGACCAGCATTGCACCGAGCGCAAAGTCATCATTGCATCGAGATCGCCCCGCGCCCTAGCCTCGACGCATGGACGAGCTGAAGAACGCCGCGGACGCCCTGGATGCGGTGGACGGCCACGCGGTACTCGGCATCACGGCCGTGGCGCTGGGCATGGTGCTGTCGCCGGGGCCGAACATGATCTACCTGGTCTCGCGCTCGATATCCCAGGGCCGCCGTGCAGGGCTGGTGTCGCTGACGGGAGTCGCCGTCGGGTTCCTGGTCTACCTGGTCGCGGTGACGGCCGGGGTGGCCGCGGTCTTCTCGGTGGTCCCCGTCCTCTACACCGCGATCAAGCTGGCCGGCGCCGGCTACCTGCTCTGGCTGGCCTGGAACGCGGTCAAGCCCGGCGGTACGGCGGTCTTCGCCCCGCAGCAGCTGCCCCCGGACCCGCCCCGCCGCCTGTTCACGATGGGCTTCCTGACCTGCCTGCTCAACCCCAAGATCGCCGTCATGTACATCTCGCTGCTGCCCCAGTTCGTGGTGCCCGGGCGCGGCCACGTCGCGGCGCAGAGCCTGGTGCTGGGCCTGACCCAGATCGCGATCGCGGTCGGCATGAACGGCCTGATCGCGATGAGCGCGGGCAGCATCGCCGGCTTCCTCAACCGCCGCCCGGCCTGGCTGCGCGTCCAGCGCTACGTGATGGGCACCGTCCTGGCCGGCCTCGCGGTCCGCATCGCCGCCGACCGCGCCAAGGCGGTGGCGGTCTAGGACTGGCCCAGGATAGGCCGAGGACCGGTCCAGGACCTGTCCAGGTCCTGTCCCCGGGGCGGCGCCCTCAGCCGCCCCGGGCGGCGGCCCGCAGCAGCTCGTACCCGGCCTGGACGAGCCGCCCGTCCAACGCCGGTGCCGTGTTGGCCAGGACGGCGACGGCGGCCGGGCCCTGGGCCGAGAAGCCGACGAAGCTGGTGAATCCGCGGGTCCCGCCGGAGTGGAAGTAGAGGTCCCGGCCGCCCGAGCGGCGGTGCATCCAGACGAGGCCGAGCCGGTCGGCCGAGCGGGGCAGCCGCAGTCGAGGTCGCTGGACCTCCCGCAGCGCGGCCCCCAACGCGCCCTCCGCGCCACGGGTGTGGGCGCCGAGGTAGCGCAGCAGGTCGGCCCCGGACGACCGCAGGGCGCCCGCGCCCGGCAGCCCGGGGATGCGCCAGGGCGGCAGCGGCCGTCCGCGGCGGTGTCCGACGGCCAGGCGCGGCGCATCCGCAGCGCATGTCGTGGAGTACAGCCCGAGCGGTCCACAGACGCGCTCGGCGAGCAGTTCCCCGTACGGAAGGCCGCCCGCCTCGGCGAGCACGCGCCCGAGGAGGCCGAACCCGTAGTTGGAGTAGCAGTACCGGCTACCGGGTCTGCCGCGCACCGTGGTTCGGGCCAGGCCGCGTTTCAACTGTTCCTCGCCGTAAGCGGCGTACGGATTGGTGAACCAGGACGGCGCGGCGCTCGCGAGCAGTCCCGGCGGCAGCCGGGGCAGCCCGGAAGTGTGGGTGGCCAGGTGCAGCAGCCGGATCGGTTCGTCCGAACGCACGGCGGCCGGGCGCCAGTCGGGCGGCAGGTGGTGCTCCAGCGGGTCGTCCAGGGCGAGTTCACCGCGTGCGGCCATCTCCGCCAGCAGCAGCGCGGTGAACGTCTTGCTGACCGAACCGAGTTCGAAGACCGTGTCCGGCTCGCACCCGGCCGCCGTCCGCCCGTGCCCGAGCCGCCCGTGGCAGCGCACCTCCTCGCGCTCCCCGTGTGCCACGGCGACCGTCACGGCGGTGGCGTACGGCCCGGCCGCCCGTGGCGTCGCCGCGAGCGCGGTGGTCAGCTCGCTCATGCGACCACCGGTGTGCCGCCGAGCGCGCGCGAGAGCGCGACGGTGGCCGCCACCACGCCCACCACGGCGGTGTGTTCGTGCTCGCGGAAGGTGTCCTCCGGGTCTGTGTCGACGGGTGTGGTGCCGTCACGCGGGATCAGTCCGTCCGCGTGCTGGATCGCGTCCAGGGCCTCCCAGCCGGTCCGGCCGGTGACCGGCTCGCCGATGCACGAGTCGACGATGAGCAACTCGCCGGCGAGGTCCCACTGCTCGGTCTCCAGCCAGACGTCGAGCCAGACCGGCAGCCAGTCGCTCAGGTAGTCGCGCACCGGTTCGGGCAGGCAGTCGGGCCGCGAGCCCCAGTCGGTGAGGTGGAACACGGTGTGGGTGACCTGGTAGCCGATCGCCCAGGCGATGGTCCACGGCTCGGGGCGGGCGCCGAGCCAGGTGTGCCGGGCCAGGGCGGCCCAGTCCGGCCGGTGTTCGAGTCCCGCGATCCGCCAGGCGTTGGCGAGGGCGAGCCGGCGGCTCCCCTGCATTTCGAGGGCGTGGACGGCCCGGAGGCGGCCGAGCGAGTTCAGCAGCTCCTCCAGGGCGGCGTGGCGGTAGCCCGCCCGGGCGAAGTGGGCGTAGGTCTCCAGCGGGTCGGTGATCACGACGTGGCGCAACTGTCGGTCGTAGAGGAGGTCGCCCCCGCGCAGTTGGGCCCAGGCGGTGTCGAGGAGTTCCTGCGCCGCCCGGGTGTCGCGGGGGCCGGCGACGCCCTCGCGGAGCACCAGGGACGCGGCCAGCGCGGCCTCGCAAAGCGGCTTGTAGGCGTCGTCCGGATCGGCCAGGTCGATGACGGTGCTGTCCGTGAGCCGTCCCCTGCCGTCGGTGTAGTGCGCGTGCAACCAGGCCAGCGCCCGGGTGCCGAGCCGTTGGGCGATGGTGAGCACCTGGCTGTCGGTCATCGCGAGGTCCTGCCCAACAGGCTCTGGGCCACGACGAGTTCGAGGCCCGTGCGGGCGCTGCCGGGGCCGGCCAGGCGGATCCGCTCCAGCACGGGGGCGACCTCCAGCCGGACCGGCCGGCCGTCGGCCCGGGCCCAGGCGAGCCAGCGGGCGAGTCGGACGGCGGTGGTGAGGTCGTTCCGGAGCATGGCGCGGGCCGTGCCGCGGGCGAGGCCCAGGGTGTGGCTGCGGGCGTCGTCGTGGACCGGGCCGTCCAGGCCGGGCAGTGCCAGGACGGACAGCTGTGCCATCCGTACGGACCAGGCCTGCCATCCGGCGGTTTCCGGGCCGGGCGACGGCGCGGGGAGCGTGGGCGGCGGAGGGGAGGGCGAGGCGGCCGCACCGAACGGTGTCCGGGCCAGCACCCGTTCGGCGGCCCAGTCCTGCCAGCCGATCACCAGCGCCGCTTCCCCGGATCGGGCCGCCGGAGGGGGAAGGGTGCGCCGGGCCTCGGCCAGCAGTTCGGCGGTGGGGCCGTCGGGTTCTGCCCCGGTGAGCAGTTGCGGGGCGAACAGATCCGGGCCGAGCACCCGTACGGCGGCCAGCAGCGGGCGGGGCGCGGGGGTGTCACGGGTCGTGAGTGCGGCCGGACCCCCGCCGTCCCGGAGGGCGTCGAGGGTCCGGCCCGCCACTCGCTCGACCGCTGCGGCGTACTCGTCGCGCAGTGACGTGTCGGCGAACGGCATGCGGAGGGTCCCTCCTTCGGGCATCCGAGAAGTGGTACTGGGCGCGAGCCCCTGGGCGGAGCGGCCCGGCTACCGGGCCGGCTTCTCCTTCGGCGCCTTGGGCGCCTTGGGGGAGAGGGTCAGCAGCCCGGCCAGCAGCAGCAGGCCCTGGGCTTCCGGCAGGTAGGCGGGCGCGTCGGACACCACGGCCTCGTCCTCCACCATCAGGCTCGCGAGGGTCTCGGCCTCGGTGGGCGTCGCACTGCGTGACGCCGAGGCGGTCTCGGTCCGGAGCTGGGTGAGCATCAGGTGTGCCTCCTCGTCTGGAACGCACCGCCCGGCCGGGCGATGCCCTCGTCCGACGGTACGAGCACGATCGATGGCCGGCATCCGCAGCCCGCCGACCAGGTGAGTCGCCCTGGGTGTGGGCGTGGCTGCGGTGAGTCGGTACCGTCAGGGGCATGACCACAGCCTTGATCACCGGCGCGACCGCCGGCATCGGAGCCGCCTTCGCCCGCCGGCTCGCCCGCAGCGGCTACCGGCTCGTCCTGGTGGCCCGGGACACCGAGCGCCTGGAGCGTTCGAGCGCGGACCTGCACGCCCGGTACGGCACCGAGGCGGAGGTGCTGACCGCCGACCTCGCCACCGACGAGGGCATCGCCGCCGTCGAGGCCCGGCTCGCCGACGCCGAGCGCCCGGTGGACCTCCTGATCAACAACGCCGGGTTCGGCAACAAGGGCGCCTTCGGGACCGTCCCGCTCCAGGGCGAGCTGGACATGCTGAAGGTGCACATCGAGGCCGTCCTGCGGCTGACCACGGCCGCCCTCCCGGGGATGCGCGAGCGCGGCCGGGGCGCGGTCGTGAACGTCGCCTCGGTGGCGGCCTTCCTGCCGCGGGGCACCTACGGGGCGAGCAAGGCGTGGGTGGTGAGCTTCACCCAGGGCGTGCTGCGCGACCTCGGCGGGACGGGCGTGCGGATGATGGCGCTGTGCCCGGGCTTCACCCGGACCGAGTTCCACCAGCGGGCGGGCATGGGCACCGGCAACATCCCGTCCTGGTCCTGGCTGTCGGCCGAGCGGGTGGTGGACGAGGCGATGCGTGACCTCGCCCGCGGCCGTTCGGTGTCCGTGCCGGGCAAGCGCTACAAGCTGGCCGTGGCGATCGCCCGGGTGCTGCCGTCCGGCAAGCTCGGCGGCCTGTCCTCGAAGGCTGCGCGCACCTACCGGACGAACTGAGGCGCGCGGCGGTCGGCCGGGCCGGCACGGCGAGGGGGAATAGAGCAACCCTCACTATTAGCTTGCCTAACTATGAGCTACTCTCGCTATGCTGAAGCCCGACCGACCGCCATGCCCGCCGCCGCGGCCACGCCCCCGCGCGCCCGATCCAGGGAGGCCCGTTCTTGAGGCCCGCCGCCATCGACTGGACCCCGCCCGAGCGCACCGAGGGCGACCCCCGCCCGCCGGCCCAGTGGCGGCGCATCCTCGCGCTGTTCCGCCCGTACCGGGGCCGCCTCACCACCGTCGGACTGCTGGTCGCCGCCTCGGCCGTGGTGTCCGTCGTCTCGCCGTTCCTGCTCAGGGCCGTGCTGGACACCGCCATCCCGCAGGGCCGCACCGGGCTGCTCAGCCTGCTCGCGCTCGGGATGATCCTCACCGCCGTGGTGAACAGCATCTTCAACGTGCTGCAGACGCTGATCTCCACCACCGTCGGCCAGCGGGTCATGCACGACCTGCGCACGGCGGTCTACGGCCACCTCCAGCGACAGTCGCTGGCCTTCTTCACCCGCACCCGCACCGGCGAGGTGCAGTCCCGGATCGCCAACGACATCGGCGGCATGCAGTCTACCGTGACCTCCACCGCGACCAGCCTGGTCTCCAACCTCACCGCGGTGATCGCCTCGATCGTCGCCATGGTCGCCCTCGACTGGCGGCTGACCGTCGTCTCGCTGCTCCTGCTGCCGCTGTTCGTCTGGATCAGCCGGCGGGTCGGCCGGGAGCGCAAGAAGATCACCACCGAGCGGCAGAAGCAGCTGGCCGCGATGAGCTCGGCGGTCCAGGAATCGCTGTCGGTCAGCGGCATCCTGCTCGGCCGCACCATGGGCCGATCCGACTCGCTCGCCCGGGAGTTCACCGAGCAGTCCGACCAGCTCGCCGGCCTGGAGGTGCGGGCCAGCATGGCCGGGCGCTGGCGGATGAACACCATCATGATCGTGATGGCCGCGATGCCCGCGCTGATCTACTGGGCCGCCGGGCTGACCTCGGCCGCGGGCGCCCCGATCGTCTCGGTCGGCACCCTGGTCGCCTTCGTCACCCTCCAGCAGGGCCTGTTCCGCCCGACCGTCAGCCTGCTCTCCACCGGCGTGGACGTGCAGACCTCGCTCGCGCTCTTCCAGCGCATCTTCGAGTACCTCGACCTGCCGGTGGAGATCGCCGAACCGCCGCGGCCGGTCGACCTGACCGACATCCGCGGCGAGGTCCGCTTCGAGGCCGTCGACTTCCGCTACGACCCCGAGCAGGAGCGCCCGACCCTGGCCGGCGTCGAGCTCAAGGTCCCGGCCGGGACCTCACTGGCGGTGGTCGGCGAGACCGGCTCCGGCAAGACCACCCTCAGCTACCTGGTGCCGCGGCTGTACGACGTCACCGGCGGCCGGGTCACCCTGGACGGCGTGGACGTGCGCGAGCTGTCCTTCGACACCCTGGCCCGCGCGGTCGGCGTGGTCTCCCAGGAGACCTACCTCTTCCACGCCTCGGTCGCCGACAACCTGCGCTTCGCCAAGCCCGGCGCCGACGACGCCGAACTGGTCGAGGCCGCCCGGGCCGCGCAGATCCACGAGACCATCGCCGCCCTCCCGGACGGCTACGACACCCTGGTCGGCGAACGCGGCTACCGCTTCTCCGGAGGCGAGAAGCAGCGCCTCGCGCTCGCCCGCACCATCCTGCGCAACCCGCCCGTGCTCATCCTGGACGAGGCCACCAGCGCGCTCGACAACCGCACCGAGCGCGCCGTCCAGCAGGCCGTGGACACCCTGGCCGCGGGCCGCACCACCATCACCATCGCGCACCGGCTCTCCACCGTCCGCTCCGCCGACCAGATCGCCGTGCTCGACCACGGTGAGGTGGTCGAACTCGGCACCCACGAGGAGCTGGTGGAGCTGGACGGCCGGTACGCGGCGCTGCTGCGCCGGGAGGCACCGGAGGTCGCGGCCCTGGCGGACGCCGCCGCGCTCGGTCACGCGTGACCCCGTGGGCCCCGGCTGTCGGCCGACCCGGTCGGGCACCGACGGTGCGTGGCCCCGCGGCCGTCGGCCGCGCGGGACCGGGCCGAAGGGCGGTCAGGCCGCCTTCGGGATCTCGTTGTAGCTCTCCACGACCTCCTGGCCGGAGAGCCGCTGGATCGCCGCCATCACCTCGTCGGTCACCTGCCGACGGGCCTTCAGCGAACGGGCCTGCCCGTGAAGCTCGTCGAAGTGCAGCGGCTCGCCGAAGCGGACGGTGACCTTCTTGATCCGCGGGACGCGCTTGCCGATCGGCAGGATGTGCTCCGGGCCCTCAAGGGCCACCGGCACCACCGGGACGCCCGCGGTCAGCGCGAGCCAGGCGACGCCCGTCTTGCCGCGGTAGAGCCGGCCGTCCAGCGACCGGGTGCCCTCGGGGTAGATGCCGAAGGCCTTGCCGGCCTCCAGGATCTCCAGCGCCGACTCCAGCGAGGCCTGCGCGGAACGGTAGGTGCCGCGCTCGACCGGCACCGCGCCGATCGCCTCGAAGAAGCCCTTGGAGACCCGGCCCTTGAGCCCGGTGCCGGTGAAGTACTCGGCCTTGGCGAGGAAGTGCACCCGGCGCGGGGCGGTGAGCGGGATCACCACGCTGTCGATGAACGACAGGTGGTTGCTGGCCAGGATCACCCCGCCCTTGCGCGGCACGTTCTCGATGCCCTCGATGACCGGGCGCCAGATCCCGCGTGAGACGGGTTTCAGCACCAGCCTGGTGGCGAGGTCGAGCACGGTTCCCTCCCTGGACGAACGACCGCCCGGGAGGAGCCCGGGTCAGCAATCAGACCCGCAGACTACGACACCCACCCCGGCGCCCGTCCACTCCCGGACACCGTGGCGCACACCACGGCCGGGTAGGGTACGGCCGTCCGAACCGCGCAAGACCCCGCAGTGCCCAGGAGGAAACGATGGAGAGCGTCGAGGCCATCAAGGAGATGTTCGACCGCTTCGACAAGAACGGCGACGGCAAGATCACCGCTGCCGAGTACGCGCTGGCCGCCAACGAGATGGGCGACCACAGCGTCACCATCTCGATGGCCGAGGCACTGATCCACGCGATGGACACCCGTCACCAGGGCTTCCTGGACTTCGAGGAGTTCCTGGCGGCCCGCCAGCGCTGAGTCCGCGCGGACGTGGCCGGGGCCGCCGACGGGGCGGTCCCGGCCTCGGCCGTCGGTGGCCCCGGTCCCGCCCGTCGGCGGGCCCCGGTCCCGCCCCGCCCGGCGGCCGCTCCGCTACCGTCCCGGGCCCACCGGGAACACCCGGCGCACCACCCGCTCCGCCGCCCCGCCGTCGTCCCAGACGCAGAACTTCGCCCGGAACCGCTCCCGGGCCCCCGGCTCCGGATCGCCCGCGCGCAGCGCCCGCGCCAGCCCGTCCAGGTCCACCGTGACGGCGCCCGGCGGCTCCGCGAACAGGTCGAAGTAGACGCCGCGTTCGCGCTGGTACTCCTCCCAGTCCGGGGCGAATATCACCACCGGCCGGTCCAGCACCGCGTAGTCGAACATCATCGACGAGTAGTCCGTCACCAGCGCGTCCGCCGCCAGGTAGAGGTCCTCCACGACCGGGTGCGCCGACACGTCCACGATCCGCGCCGCGTCCTCACCGGCCGTCAGGTCGCCCGGGCCGCCGGTGTGGAAGTAGTGGGTGCGCACCAGCAGCGTGAAGCGCGGGCCGAGGCGCCGGGCCAGCTCCGCCACGTCCAGCAGCGGCACGTAGCCGCCCTTGCCGCCGCGGTGCGTCGGCGCGTACAGCACCGCCGTGGTGCCCGGGCGCAGCCCGAGCCGCTCGCGCATCGCCCGGACCTCCTCCGGGGTGGCGTTGGCCAGCCGGTCGTTGCGCGGGTAGCCGGTGTCCAGCATCTCGTACCGGCCGGGGAAGGCCCGGGCGAAGTGCTCGCTGGTGTGCGGGTTGGAGGAGACCAGGAAGTCCCAGCGGTCGATGGCCTCCTGGAGCCGGTCGAAGTCCATCCCCTCGGCCGCCTCGGGGCGGCCCCGCAGGTCCATGCCCATCGCCTTGAGCGGGGTGCCGTGCTGGGTCTGGACGTGCACCGTGCCCTGGCGCTTCGCCATCGTGCGCGGGAAGTTGACGTTGTTGACGAAGTACTTGGCGGTCGCCATCGCCTTGAGGTAGGCGGGTGTGTTGACGATCACGTACGGGACGCCGGGCGGCATGGTGTCGGCCTGCCGGCGGTTCTCCACCACCCACACGCCGCGGATCTGCGGGGCGAGTTCCTTCGCCTTCTCGTAGATCGCCGCCGGGCTGCACGCGTAACCGCGGTGCCAGTACGCGGCGTAGACCGCCAGGTGCTCGTCCAGCGGGAGCCGGCGGAAGGCGTTGTACGCGGTGAACCGGGCGCCGCTGCGCACGCCCTTCTTCACCGCGGGCGCCACCGCCCTCGCCCCGCGCTTGAGTTCGCGCGGCAGCCGGCCGGTGCGGCGCAGCTCGGCGTAGGCGACCCGGGCACCGCGGGCGGCCAGCCGGTACTGCACGCCGCGCACCCCGCCGGGGAAGCGGTAGTCCGCCGGGCGGTGGCGTTCGAAGTGCAGGGCGATGCGGTGGAAGTAGTCCTTGCGCCGGGCGACGGGGACCAGCCCGGGGGTGTCGTAGATGTTCAGCGCCTGGCGGACGGTCCGGTCGAAGACCAGGGTGCGCAGTGACTCCGGGACGGGCCTGCCGGGGCGGTCGGAACGGTTGATGAAGGCGAAGATCGCGTCGTACTGGGCGAACACGTCGGCGTGCTTGGGGGAGGAGGTCGCGGTGATCGCGCCGTCCCGGCCGCGCCGGTAGAAGTAGCAGGGGCGGTCCAGGTAGCGCAGCCGCTCGGCGGCCAGCAGGGCGGGGTAGGTGACCGAGATGTCCTCGTAGTAGCCGCGGCCGAAGGCGACGCCGAGGCCCTCCAGGAACTCGCGGCGGAACACCTTGTTCCAGACCGACATCACGGTCTGGAACAGCGCCGGGTGCTCGGCCAGGGTGCAGCCCTCGACCAGCGGGGAGCCGACCAGCACGTGCCGCCAGGGGTTGGGCTCGCTCCCGCCGTCCGGATAGACGTGGGTGAAGTCGGTGAGCAGCACGTCGGCGGGCACCTCGCGGCGGCGCTCCTGGGCCAGCTCGTCGAGGATCACGCCGACCGTCCGCTCGGGCAGCCAGTCGTCGCTGTCCACGAACCAGACGTACTCGCCGCGCACCTGCGGCAGGGCGGCGGCCCGGGCGCCGCCGAGGCCCTGGTTCTCGGTGAGATGCATCACGCGCAGCCGGGGGTCGCGGGCGGCGTAGGCGTCCAGGATCGCGCCGGAGCCGTCGGGGGAGAGGTCATCGACCGCGATCACCTCGAAGCGGGTCTCGGCGGCGGGGGTCTCGCCGAGGATCGAGTCGAGGCAGCGCGGCAGGTACCGCTCCACGCCGTGGACCGGGAGCACGATGCTGAGGAGGAGGGACACGCTGGCCGAGTCTACCGATCCACGGGGTGCGACCTGCGGGGACGTCCGGCCGCGGAGGCCGGGCGGTGCGATCGGCGGGTGACCGGCCCGGAACCGCCGGTGCCGGGCCCCGAGCGGGGCGGCACCGGCAGTCTGGTGGCGGCCCGGCCGACCCTCTACGGCCGGCCGCCGGTCCGGGCACCGCGCGGGCCTGGCCACCGCAGCGTCGAGGTGGCCGGGCAGTGGCCCGCAGGAGCCGGAGTTCCTCATCGAGTCGTTTATCACTCGAACACGCGCATGGTGCGGTGCGGGCACCTGGGCGTGCGCATCAGATATTGCTTGGAGGATAGGCGGGAGTCAATCCCCCGAATGCGTTCACTTCATGAAGTCGGATGAAGTCGGACGGTGACGCGGGTGATCGCTTTGTCGACGTGGCGGCTGTCCCCTATATGGGGAGCCGTGCCGGAGCCGTGCTGGAGTGGCGCCGGAGTGACTCCGGAGTGGTAGGCGGGGCTGGGGGGAGGGGCAGCGGAAGGGGCTTGGGAAGGGGCACGCGAGGGGCCGGCGTCGGCGGTGCCACGGGCTTCCCGGCGGTGCCTCCGGAGGCGATTCGTCGACACGGCGGGCGCACCGTGCGCCCGCCGCGGTGCGCCCGGCGCGTGCCGCGGGTCCGGGCGCCGGGCCCGCACTTCCCGGCCCTGATGACGGGCGGCCGGTCGTGCACCATCATTGATGCCTAGTCGTGACCGCCCTGGCGGCCCCTGGTGCATCGTCAGTTGACGTCGCACGGTACGGTGGCACAACACCGAGGACGGTTGCGCGAAGGCCGTGCCTCACGGATAGTCTTCGCCTCACGGCCCTGGCGCCTCGTAGGGGTGGGAAAACTGATGGAACACATGCAAGTGCGGACTCGGCCCCGTGTGCCGGCGGTCCAGTGCGGTGTCGGCGCGACCGGCCACCGGATCGACCGACACCTGGCCGTGCTCGGCGCGCCCGCGCTCTCGGCGGTGGACACCGCCGAGGCGCTCGGGCTGATAAGGGAGCTGACGCCGCGCGGCGCCGACGCCCCGGCGGCGGCCCGCCGTCGCCACACCCGCGTCTCGTTGCTGGCGCCGCTGCGCCGGCTGCGGCGGAGCCTCTTCGGCGGGCGCGGCTAGCACCCGGTCCCGGGGGCGGGGTGTGCCCCGGGCCCGGCGGCCGGTCCCTGAACGACCCGTCGGACCATCCGGTCCGTCGGGTCGTCGGTGTATCCGGAGACCGGGACCGCTGATTTTGGTCTGAACCTCTCACCCTACGCGAGCTCGGCACCCCGGCGCGGGCAGTCGGCGAGGCATTACGCCCGACCCGCTGACCTGGGTGAGGATGGCGCCATGGCGGACAACAACCACTCCACGTCGGCCGGGTCGACCGGCGCCTTCCAGAGCACCACCCTGGAGATCACCACCGGCAACCGCGAGGTCGCGCTCGACATCACCGACCGCTGCGTCGCTTTCCTCAACGAGCGGGCCGCCGGGCGGGACGGACTGCTCAACGTCTTCGTCCCGCACGCCACCGCCGGGATCGCCGTCCTGGAGACCGGCTCGGGCAGTGACGACGACTTCCTCGCCATCCTGCGCGACCTGCTCCCGGCCGACGACCGCTGGCGCCACCGGCACGGCAGCCCCGGACACGGACGGGACCACGTGGTGCCCGGCCTGGTCGCCCCGCACGCGACCCTGCCGGTGCTCGGCGGCCAACTGGCGCTCGGCGTCTGGCAGTCGGTGGTGCTGATCGACACCAACGGGGACAACCCGCGCCGCACCGTCCGGCTGTCCTTCCTCGGCTGAGCGGTGCTGCGGCCGGCGGTCAGCGGTCGGCAGCGACGTGGCCGGCCACGGCGGCGAGGTAGCGCTCGATCGCCAGGTGCTGGCAGAGCAGCGCGACCGGGCGGCCCAGCCGGGCGTACCAGGCGGACAGCCGGGAGAACGCGGCGACCTCGAACCACACCTCGCCCTCGGCGTCCATCGACACCAGGAACGACTCCTCGCCGCACTCCGGATGGCCGGGCAGCGTCCCGTAGGCGAAGCCGATCCGGTCCGGCTCGGCCACCGTCCACACCACCCGGCAGGGGATCACCAGCCGCGGCCACCGGGTGCCCGGCAGGCTCAGCCGCAGCAGGACGGTGGCCCCCTCCCGGGCGGGGCCGCCGGGGTGCACCGCGAACCCGGTCCCCAGCTGACTGCCCCACCCGAGCACGTACCGCCCGGCCCGCTCCAGCACCTCCGGCCCGTGCCCGAGGTGCACCCGCCGCCGCAGGTGCGCGTACCCGCCCGGCAGCCGGCCGTGGCGGGTGGCCCCGACCTCCGGATAAGTGGGCCCGGCGGCCCGGGCGGCTCGCAGTCGCTGTTGAAGATCGCCAACCATGGCGGCCACGGTAGCCGGGGACCGGGAGAGCGCTTCGGGCGGGGGCTGCGGGGGGCGGAAACGGGCGGGGCCCGTACGGTGAACGGCCCGGCCGGGGGCGGCTTGCGGTCGGGTGGGGGCGGGGAGTAGGAAGGCGGGATGAGCGATACCGCGACGAACGACGGCGCTTCGGACGAGGACGCGGCGGTCTGCGAGTTGGCGCCCGCGGACTCGGCGGAGGCGGCGCTGCGCGAGGATCCGGCCGCGACCGGGCCGCGTGCCGACTGCGTGCTGTGCGGCGAACCGACGGTGCTGCCCGCCGATCAGCCGGGCAGCACCCTGTGCCCGACCTGCGCCTGGCAGCAGGCCCAGCGGATCGCCTGTTCGGGCTGAGGCGCCCGGGGCCCCGGGGCGTCCGACAGGACCCGACGGCGTTCTTCCGCCGCTACGCGTCCTCCCGTCCGGCCAGGGCGAGGGTGGAGCCGCGCCGCCCCTTGCGGACCAGCAACTGCGCGGGGATGCGGCTGCGCAGATCGGCGACGTGGCTGACGATGCCGACCGCGCGGTCCCGCTCGCGCAGGCCGTCGAGGACGTCCATCACCTCCTCCAGGGACTGCTCGTCCAGGGTGCCGAAGCCCTCGTCGATGAACAGGGTGTCCAACGGCATCCCGCCCGCCTCGTCGGTGACCACGTCGGCCAGGCCGAGGGCGAGGGACAGCGAGGCGAAGAAGCTCTCGCCGCCGGAGAGCGTCGCGGTGTCCCGCTCGGTGCCCGTCCAGGCGTCGACCACCCGCAGGGCCAGGCCGGAGCGCTTGTTGCCGGTGCCCCGGTCGTCGCTGTGCACCAGGGTGTAGCGGCCCCCGGACATCCGGACCAGCCGGTCGCTGGCCGCCGCCGCGACCTGCTCCAGCCGGGCCGCCAGCACGTACGACTCCAGGCGCATCCGCAGCCGGTTCTCGGTGGAGGTGCCGGCGGCCAGCGCGGCGAGCCGGTTGATCCGCCCGTACCGCTCCAGGGCAGGGGCCAGCTCGGCGGCGAGGTCCCCCAGCTGCCGCCCGATCCCGGCGAGTGCCGCGCAACGCTCCTGGGCCGCCGACCGCGCCGCGTGCGCCCGGCCGAGCCGGTCGGTGGCGGCGGAGAGCGCGGCCGCGGCGGCGGGCAGGTCGACCGGCGGCAGGGCCGCGGCCTCGACCAGTTCGGGCAGCGCCAGCTCGTGCCGGACGGCGGCCGACTCCGCGCGGTGCCGCTCCAGCCGGGCCTCCAGCCGTTCCCGCTCCTCGCGAGGCAGCAGCACCGCGAGCGCCGCCCGGGCGTCCGGGAAGCCGGCAGCGGTGGCGGCCTCGCCGAGTTCCTCCTCCGCCGCGTCGAACCGGGCCCGTGCCTCCGACGCCGTCCGGACGGCCGCGGCGGCCGCGGCGACCGCCTCGGCGAGCCCGGTCAGAGACGCGGCCCGGTCGGCCACCGAGGCGGCCTCGCCCCGGGCGGCCGCGACCCTGGCGCCCAGCTCGCGCTGTTCCTCGTCCAGCTTCGCCAGCCGGTCGGTGAGCACGGCGGCGTGCTCCCTGGCCTCGTTCAGCTCCCTCAGTCGGTGTGCGCGGTCCTCGGACAGCCGGGCGATCTCCTGGCCGACCCGGCCGAGCTCCTCCGCTTCGTGCAGCGCGGTGCGGTGCTCGCGCTCCAGCTCGGCGAGCGACCGTGCGAGCACCTCGGTGCTGTCGGGCCCGGCCGCACCGGCGGCGGCCGCCTCGCGCACCCGCAGCGCGGTCAGCGCCTGGTCGGCCTCGTCCCGGAGCCGCTCGGCGGCGGCCTGGGCCCGGCCGGCCCGTTCCTCGTCCTCGGCGCTCACCCGCTCGCCCTCGGCGGCCTCGGCGGGTGCCGGGTGCTCCGGCGAACCGCAGACCCGGCAGGCCTCGTGCGGGCGCAGCTGTTCGGCCAACTCGGCGGCCATGCCCGCGAGGCGGCGGTCCCGCAGGTCCAGGCTGAACTCTCGGGCGTCCAGTGCGGCGGTGCGCAGCTCGGCGACCTTCGGCTCGGCGGCGGCGATCTGCGCCCGCAGGTCGTCCCGCTCCCGGGCCGCGCTCAGGCGGGCCGTCAACTCGCGGCGCTGGGAATCCAGTTGCTCGACCCGGGCGCTCGCCGTCCGGGCCCGCGTCTGCTGCTCCTCCAAGCGGCCCAGTTCGCCGTCGAACTCGGCCAGCCAGTCCTCGGCCTCCTCGGCCAGATCCTCGGCGCCGCGCCGGTCCCGGGTCAGGGCACGCTGTGCGCGGGCGAGTTCGGCGCAGCGCCGCTCGTCGTCCCGGGCCGTCTCCAGCCGGACCACCTCGGCGCGCAGCCGCAGCTCGGCCGCGGCCAGCTCGGCGGCGTCGGCTCCGGCCCCGGTCGGCAGCTGCCCGTCGCCGTCCGCCCGGGCGACGGCCTCCAGGCACCGCTGCTCCGCCTGGCGCGCCCGGCCGAGCGCCTCGGCCGCGCCGTCCCGCAGGCGCAGTGCCGACTCCACGCCGACCGCCTCCTGCG
The DNA here is from genome assembly GCF_055584725.1 of Kitasatospora sp. NPDC101108. Classification (NCBI taxonomy): domain Bacteria; kingdom Bacillati; phylum Actinomycetota; class Actinomycetes; order Kitasatosporales; family Streptomycetaceae; genus Kitasatospora; species Kitasatospora sp. NPDC101108. Next base: position 84,671 of record NZ_JBVJLM010000006.1, on the reverse strand, counting down.
CGGCAGCCAGGCGCCGGCGGTCCCGGGCCGCGGCCTGCTCGAACCCGGCCAGCCGCTCGGCCTCGGCCAGCGCCTCCCGGTGCCGGCGCTGCCGCCCGGCCAGCTCCTCGGCGGCCTCACGACCGTGCTGGGCCGTCCGCTGCGCCGCCTCGGCACCCGCGAGCGCCGCCTCGGCGACGGCGAGCTGCTCGGCCGCGCCGCTGCGCAGGATCGCCGCCCAGCCGAGCACCCCGGCCGTCAGGTCCGCGTCGCCGTCCTCGGCCGGCACCCAGTCCCCGGGTGGCTCGGCCGCGGGCCCGGCCGCCTGCTCGGCCTTGCTGGCGAGATCGCGCAGCCGGCGCCGGCCGGACTGGACGGCGCTCTCCTGGGCGCGGCGCTGCTCGGCGAGCCAGGACTCGACCAGCCCGTAGCGCTCGGTGTCGAACAGGCGGCGCAGCAGCTTGCCGCGCTCCTCCGAGTCGCCCTTGAGGAAGCGGGCGAAGTCGCCCTGGGGTAGCAGCACCACCTGGCAGAACTGCTCCCGGCTCATGCCGATCAGCCGGTGGATCTCCTCCCCGGCCTCCTGGTGCGACGTGCTGACCGGCCGCCAGCCGGGCGTGCCGTCGCCCGCGTCGGCGGCCCACTCGCGCAGCAGGGTCTGCGGGCGCTCGACGGTGGTGCCGGTGCCGACCTTCTTCGGCCGGCGCTGCTCCGGCAGCCGGGTGATCTGCAGCCGCCGCCCGCCCAGCGTCAGCTCCAGCTCCACCTGGGTCAGCCGCCCCGGGTCGGCGTGGTCGCTGCGCAGCCGGTTGGCCCGGCGGGCGTTCGGCGTCTCGCCGTACAGGGCGAAGCAGACCGCGTCCAGCACGCTGCTCTTGCCCGCGCCCGTCGCACCGCGCAGCAGGAACAGCCCGCCGGCGGCGAGCGCGTCGAAGTCCACCGTCTCGGTGCCCGCGAACGGGCCGAAGGCGGTGACGGTGAGCCTGTGCAGCCTCATCGGGGCAGGTCCGCCTTCCGGTCGGCACCCTCGCGGACGCGCTCGAAGCCCTCGCGCAGCCAGCCGAGCTCGTCCGGCTCCGGCTCGGCACCGGGGCGGACGTGCCGCAGGAAGCCCTCGGCGATCTCCAGGTCGTCCCGGCCGCTGACCCGGGCCGCGTACGACCGGGACGGCTCGGCCCCGCCGTCCTCGGGGTCGAACAGCAGCTGGAGGGTGTGGGGGAAGCGGCGGCGCAGCTTCTCCATCGGCTCGCCGGGACGGGCCGGGTCGGTGAGCGTCACCTGCACCCAGGACTGCTCGTGCTCGGTGTAGCCCTCGTCGGTGAGCAGGGCCTCCAGCGTGCCGCGCAGGGTGGCGAGCGGGCGGGGTTGCGGGCAGTCGACCCGCTCGGCCGCCACCGAGCCGTCGGCGGCGAGGTCGACCAGCCACATGGTCTTGCGCTGGCGGACCTCGGAGAAGGAATAGGCGAGCGGGGATCCGCTGTAGCGCAGGTGCGGGGCAAGGGTCTGGCAGCCGTGCAGGTGGCCGAGCGCGGCGTAGTGCACCCCGTCGAACACCGAGGCGGGTACGGCGGCGACCCCGCCGACCGCGATGTCCCGTTCGCTGTCGCTCGGCGCACCGCCGGTGACGAAGGCGTGCGCCAGCACCACCGCCCTCGTCCCCCCGGGGCGCGTCGCGAGGTCGGCCCGGACCCGGTCCATCGCCGCGCCGAGCACCGCCGCGTGCCCGCCCCTGGCCAGCCCGAACCGCTCGCGCACCAGCGTCGGCTCCAGGTACGGCAGCCCGTACACCGCCACCGGGCCGTGCTCGTCCGCCAGCAGCACCGGCTCGGCGCACTCGCCCGGGTCCGTCCGCAGGTGGATCCCGGCCTGGCCGATCAGTCCGGCGCCGACCCCGAGACGGCGGGCCGAGTCGTGGTTGCCGCTGATGAAGACCGTCGGTACGCCGAGGTCGGCCAGCCGGTGCAGCACGTCGTCGAAGAGTGCGACCGCGTCCAGGCCGGGCAGGGCCCGGTCGTACACGTCCCCGGCGACCAGCACGGCGTCCACGCCCTCGGACCGGACCACCGCCACCAGGTGGTCCAGGAAGGCGCGCTGGGCGTCGTGCAGGCTCTCCCGGTGGAACGAGCGCCCGAGGTGCCAGTCGGAGGTATGCAGCAGTCGCATGGTCCCCGACCCTAACGCCCGCCACTGACACTGACGGACGGCTCAGTGGTCACGGAGGTGCCGGGGTGCCGTGGCTGCCGTCGGTCCGGGGGCGCAGGGGATCGCGGGGGTGGCGGCGGGGTCGGGTCCGCGCCGGGCTCAGCTGACGGTCCGTCGGTCGGGAAGGGCGCATGGTGTTCCTCCGTGGGGGAGGGAGGCAAGGGCGGTTCGGGTGGGCTTGGGGGGCCAAGTTTGCTCCTCGGAGCGGCATCGACTGCCGGTGTTCGATTACTCGGGGTCGATTGTCAGTGGCTCTGTGTATGTTCCGTGGCGTCGGCGGCTCCGGGAGTCGGGGCGGTCGGTGCTGGTTCGTGTTGTTTCGTGCTTCGTCGTGCTGGTCGAGCGAACGGGAGGAAACCCATGGCTGTGCGGGAGTCGGTGTACGAGGTGCTGGGCGTCGTGGTGGTGCGGCGCCGGTCGTTGCGGGAGGCGCGGGCGTTGGCGGCGCCGAGGGCGGTTCGGGGCCCCCGGGCGTGGCTGTCCGGCGGCCGCGGGCCCGGGGCCGGAGTCGGCGGGTTGCCGGTCGGCGGGCCCGGCGGGGCGGCGCCGCCCGGCGGGGGCCGACCGCCGGGCGGACGGGTCGCCGGGGCCGTCGGATCCGGTGGGGCCGGGGCCCGCGGGCGCCGGCGCGGTGGCCGGGCCAGGGGCGCGCCGCCGCAGCCGGTGGCGGTGGCGCTGGCCGTGGAGGCGGCCGACTTCGCCGGGCTGGCGAAGTACGGGCTGTTCGGCGCGCTCGGGCACCAGGAGTACCTGCTGCGGGTGGAGGAGCAGTTGACCGGCCTGTACCAGCAGGGGCTGGAGGTGCACCTGCGCGTGCTGGAGGCGGCTGACTTCGAGGACTACTGCTCGGCGCTCGGGCTCGATCCCCGGGCCCCGGCCGCCCGGGTCGCGTACGCGGGGGATCCGGAGCTGGCCGGGGAGCCCTTCGTCTACGCGGGGGAGCCGCTGGCGGACCTCGTGCCGGTGCTGCTGGACGACCACCGGGCGCGGGTGCGGATGTCCGTGGCCTGCGCGGCGCTGCTGGGCGCGGTGGGCGACGACCCGGCGGGGCAGCGGCGGATGGCGGCGGTGATGCGGTACGTGACCTCCGTCTACCTGGCGCTGGCCGAGGGCGCGGGGGAGGGCTGCCATCTGCTGACGCTGCGCTGCCACGGTCCGGAGGACGGCGAGGAGCTCACCTCCGCGGTGGACGTCTGCGTGGAGCGGGGGCGCCTGCACCCCGCCGGGCGGGACGCGGAGGCGTTCTGCGTCACGCTCGCGGCCGGGGTGGCCTCCGGCGGCGAGGGCGCGCTGCTGCTGCACGGCGATCCGTCCACGACGTCCGGAGACGCGTCGCCCGACGGCTCACCGGGGAGGTCGCCCGACGGGCCCTCGGGCGGACCGCCGGGCGGATCGCCGGGCAGCGCGAGGCCGGGGCCGCGGGTGCGGGGCTGGGCGCTGGCCGGTGGGCGGCTGCGGCCGATGACCGCCCACGAGGTGTTCGACGAGCTGGCCGACGACGCGGCGCGCGGGCTGCCCTTCCCGCCCGGCGTGGTCCCGCAGCCGGGGTTCCCCCTGCCGGGCTTCCCGGAGGCCGGGGGCGGGGGTGGGCCGCTGGGGTGATCAGGGCGTTCGCGGCCTCCGCATCCACCATGCGGCGCTGGGGACTGTTCATCGACCGCCTGTTCGGGGAAGATCGGAGAAGATCAACAGCAGGAGCGCGCGGTACCCCACGCCGCCGCTCCGGCCGCTCCGTTCCGAACCGTGCTCCGCAGGTCCGGCGAGCCAGACAGCGAGAGGGGGGACGTGCGGCATGGGCCGGATCGAGTTCACGGCGGAGATCGCCGAGCTGCTCGGGAAGGTGCGCCGACGTCCCACGGCGGGCTGGCCGTGGCGGCCGGGCGAGCAGGTGCCGGACGGGCTGCCGACCAAGCAGTCCTGGGGGTGGCTCTTCGCCCCGGACGGGCGGGTGCTGACCCTGGTGAACCCCAGGGACGGGATCTGCTCACTGCCCGGCGGCTCGCTGGAGCCGGAGGACGACGGCGACCCCGCGGCCGCGCTGGCCAGGGAGGCGGGCGAGGAGGCCCAGGCCGTGATCGGCCGGCCGTACTACCTCGGCTACCTCTACGACCGGGTGGGTTCGGCGAACGGCGGGCACGAGTGCGCGCGGGTCCGGATGGCGGCGGCGCTGCGGGCGGTCGGGCCGAGCGAGGCCGACCCGGCCTCGGGTCGGCACTACCGGCGGCTGCTGGTCGCGCCCGGGCTCGCGGTCGAGCTGCTGGGCTGGGGTGCGCCCGGGCTGCGCCAGGCCCGGGCGGCGGTCGCCACGGCCGTCCACTGGCTCGGCGTGCCCGCCGCCGCGAACGAGACGATCGAGGAGCTGCCGGTCGAGGGCTGCACGGTCTTCCCCGGCCCCGTGTACCCGGGCGGCGGGCGCGCGCCGGGGCGCTGAACCGCGCCCTCGGAACACCGTCCGGCTCTTCGGCGCAACTTCCCTTCCGCGGCGGGGAGCTGACGCACGGGCGGCCACCCGCCGACCCCCGGCTGACGGTGAGCTGACTTCTCGAAACTTTTTTGTCTACACGCGATGACCGATGCGCGTCGACATACACCCACACCCACCTGCGTGAACTCACGCTCCGTCGGGGCAAGTTCACTTTTCCGCTATCAGACTGACCGTCAATGTCCTTGGCATGAGCGCTTCCCCGCGCGGCTACCGCCTGGTATCCCTTCTGTGACCCGCGTCATACCAGGAGGTTCAATGCTCCGCCCTGCTCGTGCCCTGTCCGTCGCCGCCATGGCGGCCGGTCTCACCATGACGACGCTCTTCACGGCGTCAGCCGCCAACGCGGCCGGCGTCAACTACGTGGCCCTCGGGGACTCCTATTCGGCCGGCGTCGGTGCCGACAGCTACCTGAGCGACAGTGGTAGCTGCAAACGCAGCACCAACGCCTACGCCTATCTGTGGAAGAACGCGCACAAGCCGTCCTCTTTCGCCTTCGTGGCCTGTTCGGGCGCGAGAACCGGGGATGTCCTCAACAGTCAGATCGCCGCGCTGAACAGTTCCACCACGTTGGTCAGCCTGTCGGTCGGCGGCAACGACGCGGGCTTCGCCGACACCATGAAGACCTGCGTGCTGGGCTCCGACAGTGACTGCCTCAACGCCGTCAACGCGGCGAAGAGCTACGCGACCAACACCCTGCCGGGCCAGCTCGACCGGGTGTACTCGGCGATCAAGTCGAAGTCGCCGCGCGCGCACGTCGTGGTGATGGGCTACCCGCACCTCTACAAGGTCGGCGGCGACTGCCTCTTCGGCATCGGTGACACCAAGCGCGCCGCGATCAACGGCGCGGCCGACGCGCTCGACGGCGTGATCGCCAAGCGGGTCGCCAACGCGGGCTTCACCTTCGGTGATGTGCGCAGTGCCTTCGCCGACCACGAGATCTGCGGCGGGCTGGACACCTGGCTGCACAGCACCACCCTGCCGATCGACGAGAGCTATCACCCGAACTCGGCCGGCCAGGCCAGCGGCTACCTCCCGGTCTTCAGCCGCTCCTGAGCGGCTCGGCCATGACGGCCGTCCGTCGTCGGCGGGCCGTCCGCCCGGTCGCCCGCTCGGTCGCCGTGCCCGGTCGCCGTGCCCGGTCGTCTTGTGCGGCCGCGCCGAGGACAGTTCACCCGCCGACCGTCGACTGACCATCCGTCAGTTCCCTTGACGAGCAAGCTTCCCTGTTCGACTACCGCTTGGTATCTCTCTTCGTGACCCGCGTCATACCTGGAGGTGCGATGTTCCGCCCAGCTCGTGCTCTCTCCGTCGCCGCGACAGCGGCCGTCCTCGCCATGACGACGCTCTTCACGGCGTCGTCCGCCAACGCTGCCGGCGTCAACTACGTGGCGCTCGGGGACTCCTACTCGGCCGGCGTCGGTGCCGGCAGCTACCTGAGCGACAGCGGTAGCTGCAAGCGCAGCACCAACGCCTACGCCTACCTGTGGTCGAACGCGAACTCCCCGTCCTCCTTCTCCTTCGTGGCCTGTTCGGGCGCCAGAACCGGTGACGTCCTCAACAGCCAGATCTCCGCGCTGAACAGCTCCACCACGCTGGTCAGCCTGACGATCGGCGGCAACGACGCCGGGTTCTCCAGCACCATGCAGACCTGCGTGTTCGGTTCCGACAGCGACTGCCTCAACGCCGTCAACACCGCCGAGAACTACGCGACCAACACCCTGCCGGGCCAGCTGGACCAGGTGTACTCGGCGATCAAGTCGAAGTCGCCGCACGCCCACGTCGTGGTGATGGGCTACCCGCACCTCTACCAGATCGGCGGCTACTGCCTCTTCGGCATCGGCGACACCAAGCGCGCCGCCATCAACGAGGCCGCCGACACGCTCGACGGCGTCATCTCCAAGGAGGTCGCCAACGCCGGCTTCACCTTCGCCGACGTGCGCGACGTCTTCGCCGGGCACGAGATCTGCGGCGGGCTGGACACCTGGCTGCACAGCACCACCCTGCCGATCGACGAGAGCTACCACCCGAACTCGTCCGGCCAGGCCGACGGCTACCTCCCGGTCTTCAGCCAGTCCTGAGGCCGGGCCCGTCCCGCCCGGGTTGCACCGTCCCGCCGGGCCTCTGACGTGACAGCCGGCGTGACGTTCGGCGTGACATCCGGCGCCGTCTGCCCCTCCCCCGCCGTGGGAGGGGCAGACGGCGCCGCCGTGTCAGGGCCCGGTCGGCGGCCCCGGCCGCACCGGCGGGAAGGGGATCTCGGCGAGCGCCGGCAGCAGCTCCGCCTCCTCGTGGTCGAGGTGCGCCTCCAACTCGGCCGACATCCGGTCCAGTTCGGACCTGAGCCGGTCCGGCTCGGAGATCTCGATTCCGTCGAGCAGCGCCACCAGCTCCTCCTTGATCCGCCCGATCGCCCGGTGCTGCTCTCCGAGTCGCTCCAGCACTCCGGCGAGCTCGGGGTGGCTGCGCGCGAGGGCGGGGAAGATCGCGGCGTTCTCCCCGGTGTGGTGGTGGGTCAACCCCGCGCAGAACGCCAGGCAGTGCTGGCGCAGTTGGAGCCCGAGTCCGGCCGGGCGGCCGGGGGTGTGTGCCTGCGCCTCGGCCCGGACGTGGCGCAGCTGGGCCCGCAACCAGGTGTGCGTCTCCAGCAGCTTGTCGGCCAGGCTGCGCACCTCGCGAGGCAGGCCCGGTGGCGCCTCGGGCCGTTCCAGCACGACCACCGGCAACTCCCGCTCGGTGTGCGCCTGGTAGTCGCCGTACCCGGGTGCCGTACGGACGACGGCCTCGAACAGTCGCTTCCGGCGGTCGCCTTCGGCGGGCACGGCGATCGCGTCGAAGGTCTCGGTGCCGAGTTCGACCCGGACCACCGGATGGGCCAGCAGGTTGCGGTACCACTGCGGGTGCTCCGGGGCCCCGGCCGCCGAGGCGACGACCAGGAGCAGCCCCTCGGATCGGACGAACCCCAGCGGCACGGTGTGGGGTCGACCGGAGCGCACTCCGGTGGTGGTCAGCAACAGCAGGTCGCCGCCCTCGAAGGGGCCGCCGACCCGGCCGCCGTTCGCGCGGAATTCCTCGATGACGTTCAGATTGAAGGACATAAGCATGCGTGTGTGGTGAAGTCTCCTGAGAATTCGGGGGATTCGCGGCCACACGCGGTGCACGCAAACAGTCGGCGGACACCGCGGTGACCGCCTACGTCAGATCAGGGCAGCGGAGAAAGTACTCATCGCGCATCGTCCCCTTGGATATCAGGTGCTGGCTCGGCTGCCGGCCGGCCCACTGCTCTGTGGCCGACGCCGCGCTGCACGCCCTCATTAGAGCTATGACGCGGCCGCTCTGTCAACGAGCAAGATCACGGGCGAACGGGCGGGCGCGACCAGCGGGGCGCGAACGGCCGAGCGTGAACAGCCGAGCGCGAACAGATCACAGATGACAGCTGACAGATTTCATCATCTGAAATCTGTCAGCTGTCATCTGTCATCCGTGAACTGCCGGTCGTCCGCCCGCCGGGCCGTCAGCGCAGGTAGTCCACCAGCCCGGCCGGCTTGAGGCCCGCGGCCTCGGCGGCCGCGAGGGCGCGGGGCAGGTCGGTGGCGAGGGTGTCGGTCCAGTGCATCAGGACCACGTCGCCGGGCTGAAGCCCTCTCGGGTGCCAGATGTTGGAGGCGCCCCAGCTGAAGTCCGCGTCCGCGGTCAGCACCGTGCGGATACCGCAGTTGGCGGCGGCCCGCAGGGTGTCGGCGTTCCAGGCGAAGAACGGCGGGCGGAACACCACGGGCGGGGTGCCGAACAGGCGGGTCATCGCGTCGCGCGCGTCGCAGATCTCCACCTGCTGCTGCTCCAGCGGGAGTTTGCTGAGGTCGGAGTGCGAGACGCTGTGGTCCTGGACGGAGGAGCCGGGCGCGACGGTGACCCGCTTGAAGAACTCCGGGTCGGCGCCGGCCGGCATGGGCAGCGGGAAGGCGGTGATCGGCAGGTGGTGGTCGGCGATGAACCGTTCCGCCTCGGGGGTGCGCTGCCAGCCGTCGTCCACGGTGAAGAAGACGACCTTGTCGGCGGTCGGGACCGAGCCGGCCGCGACCGCCGGGGCGGGGGCCGGGCCGTCCACCCGTACGTCGTCCACCGAGAACGGTCCCTGCTGGTACCAGCCGTGCACGTAGAGCCGGATGCTGTGGGCGTCCGGGCCGGTGGTGAAGCGGGTGGTCAGTTGCTGCCAGCCGCCGGAGGTGGTCTCGGTCCAGGCGGGGGCGGTGTCGTGGCCGGTGCCGGTGGCGCCCAGGTGGACGAAGTCGCCGCGCACCCAGGCCGAGGCGGTGTACGTGGTGTCGGGCTGGACGGCGACGGTCTGCGCGCACTCGCCGGTGGAGTCGGCGTTCGCCGGGGTGACGGTCAGCGCCGAGGTGCCCGAGTGGGCGGCGGTGGCGGTGACGGCCGCCTCGGCCGAGCCGCCCGTGCAGCTCCAGCCGGGGATGCTGCCCCGGTCGGCGAGGTTGGGGGAGGGCAGCTCGAAGCCGGGGTTGGTGGCCAGGTTGACGGTCGGGGCGTCGGAACCGGTCACCCTGCCCGCACCGCCCGTACTGCCCGCACCGCCCGCACCGCCCCGACCTCCCGGGTCGGCGGAGGCCGTCGGAACGGCCAGGGCGGTGAGCAGCGCGGCGGAAGCGGCCAGCGCGGACAGGCGCGTGGACATCGACACGTGAGGACTCCAGCAGGTGGGGGCGCACCCGTGGGGAGGGCGCGAACGGGAATCTGGACCGTGGAACCGGGGCACTCCCGGAGGGGCGGGGAGCGGATGGCGCCGGTGCGCCGCACGCGGACCGAAGAGCAACAATGGACTGGACCAATCGGCCCGTCAAGGGAACGGCAGGTGAACCGGTGCCGCGAACGATCCATCGGTCAACCGGACAAGACAGGGCGTCAGAATCTCGTCGCGGCCACCGTGTTCAAGGGAGGTCAGGAGAGGTAGAGCTCCTCGATGTCCGTCGCGTAGTGCTCCGCGATGGCCGTCCGCCGCAGCTTGAGCGAAGGCGTCAGCAGTCCCTGCTCCAGGCTGAACTCCCTTGGCAGCAGACGGAAGGCGCGGATCGACTCGGCCCGCGAGACGGCGGTGTTCGCCGCCGCCACCGCACGCTGGATCTCGACGTGCAACTGTTCGTCCGTGAGCACCGCCCAGGCGTCCAACTGCTCCCGCCCGTGCGTCTTCAGCCAGTGCGCCAGCGCGGCCGGGTCGAGCGTGATCAGTGCCGCCACGTACGGGCGGTCGTCACCCACCACCAGGCACTGGGAGACCAGCGGATGGGCCTCGACCCGCTCCTCAAGTGCCGCCGGGGCGAGGTTCTTCCCGCTGCTGGTGACGATCAGGTCCTTCTTGCGCCCGGTGATGGTGAGGTAGCCGTCCTCGTCCAGCCGGCCCAGGTCGCCCGTCCCGAACCAGCCCTCGACCAGTGATTCGGCCGTGCACTGCGGGTGATTGAGGTAGCCGCCGAAGACCGAGCCGCCGCGCACCCACACCTCGCCGTCGTCGGCGATCGCCACCGAGGCGCCCGGCACCGGCTGCCCGACGGTGCCCAGCTTCTGCCGCCCGGCCGGGTTGGCGGTGATCGCGGCGGTGGTCTCGGTGAGGCCGTAGCCCTCGTACAACTGCAGTCCGGCGCCGGTGAAGAACAGGCCCAACTCCCGTCGCAGCCCGGAGCCCCCGCACATCACCGTGCGCACCCGGCCGCCGAGCACGGCGCGAAGCCGGGGGTAGACGGTCCGCTCGTAGGCGAGGTGGCGCAGGCGCAGCGCCGCTCCCGGTCCCGGCCCGCGGCCGAAGGACTTCTGCTCGCGGGCGGCGGCCCAGTCGACGGCCACCTGCCTGGCCTGCTCGAAGAGTTCACCGCGCCCGGCCTCCTCGGCAGCGCGCCTGGCCCGCTGGAAGATCTTCTCGAAGACGTACGGGACGGCGTGCAGGAAGCTCGGCCGGAAGCTCGCCAGAGCGGGCAGCAGCGCGTCGGTGGAGACCTCCGGGATGTGGCCGATCCGGAAGCCGCCGCGGACGGCCGCGATCTGCACGGCCCGCCCGTAGACGTGCGCCAGCGGCAGGAACAGCAGGGTGGCGGGCTGGCCGCCGCCGGTGTCGCGGAGCACCTCGCCCCAGCCGGCCAGCAGCGAGTCGGCCTCGGCGGCCAGGTTGGCGTGGGTGATCAGGCAGCCCTTGGGGCGGCCGGTGGTGCCCGAGGTGTACACCACGGTGGCGACGTTGGCGGCGGCGACGCCCAGCCGCTGGCGGTGCACCAGCGCGTCGGGGACGTCCCGGCCGTCCTCGGTGATCGCGGCGACGCAGTCGCGGTCGAGCTGCCAGATCCCGGTCAGGTCGGGCAGGGCGTCGCAGACCGCGCCGACGGTCATCGCGGCGTCCTCGTCCTCGACCAGGCAGGCCACCGCCTGGGTCTCGGCGAGGATCCAGCGCACCTGCTCGGGCGCGGCGGTGGGGTAGACCGGGACGGTGATCGCGCCGATCGACCAGAGCGCGTAGTCGAACAGGGTCCACTCGTAGCGGGTGCGGGACATCAGCGCGACCCGGTCGCCGTAGCGCACGCCGTGGGTCAGCAGGCCCTTGGCGAGGGCGAGGACCTCGTCGCGGAACTCCCGGGCGGTGACGTCCTGCCAGCCCCCGTCGCCGGTCCGCCGGGCCAGTTGGACCAGGTCGGGGGTGCGTTCGGCGGTGTCGTAGAGGGAGTCGGCGAGTCCTCCGGTGGCCTCGGGCCCGGCCGGGGCAGGGGTGGTGAACTCGCGCACGGTCCTCCCCAGTTCGCGTCTCGCGGCGCAGTCCGCCGATCCCGGCGCACGGGCACCGGGGCGGCGGCGCCCGGTCGTGCGGGTGGAGCGAAACTATCGGATCGGCCTGTCACTGCCCAGGGTTGTGACGGTGGCGCGACGAGATCGGCACCGGTCCGTGGGAATGGTGTCGCAACTGCGGAGGAACCGGGAAGGGCCGCCGGGGGCGCCGCGGCCCGCCGGTCCACGGAGCGCCGACCGGACGCGGACTGAGCGGCGAGGGAGCCCCGAGGGAGCACCGAGGGAGGCCCGAGAGAGCGCCGAGGGAGCCCCGAGGGAGCCCCGAGAGAGCCCCGAAGGATTGGCGAAGGAGTGCCGCGGGAGCGCCGGTGGCGCGCGAGTGGTGCGCCGGTGGTACCGGCCGGACCCCGACCGGCTTCTGACGTGTCCTGGGCAAGGTGAAGAAGCGGAATGGTTCGACCCTCGAACGTGTGGTCAGGGCGTAGTAGAGTCTCGCAGACCTGTGGCCGGGAGGCTTCCCCAGCTTCCCTCCCAGGCCTCCCCAGTGTCCCGCCGAACCCGACCTCCCCAGCACCCCGGAATCCCCTCCGTACCGCTCCCCGTCCGCGCCTGGCACTTCCCGACCGAGGACTCCATGCGTCTGCGCAGCAGCTCGATCCGCGCGAAGATCATCGCGCTGCTCCTGGTGCCCATCGTCGCGCTCATCGCCCTGTGGGCGTACGAGACGATCGCCACCACCGGGGACGCCTGGAACCAGCTGGCGATCAGCCGTACGTACAAGGACTACGGAACGGCCGTGGACCAGTACGCGGCCGACCTGCAGAACGAGCGCCGCGCCGCCGTCCAGCACCTGGCCGACCCGAACTCGCCGGTCGCCCGGGACGCCTTCTCCCGCGCCACCGACGCCACCGACCGCAGCCTCGCGGTGCTGCGGCAGAAGAAGGACGCGGCCGGAGACCGGCTCTCCACCGCCCAGCGGGCCCGCCTGGTGCAGATCATCGCCGCCGCCGACCAGATCGGCCCGCTCCGGGCCCAGGTCGGCCGCCTGGCGCTCAACTGGGAGTTCGCGCTCGGGCAGTACAGCGACCTGGTCCGGCCGGTGTTCGGCTTCCGGTCCGCGTACGTCGCCCGGCAGAGCGGTCAACTGCCGCGCCAGGGGACGATCCTGATCGAGCTGGTGCGTGCCCGCGAGTACCTCTCCCAGGAGGACGCGGCGATGGAGGGCCTGCGCACCGGTGCGACCAAGCCCACCCCCGAGCAGTACCAGACCGCACTGGACGCCCTGCACAACCAGCAGGCACTGTTCACCGTCTACATCGCCGAGCTCGAACCCACCGACCAGGCCGACTACATCGCCCTGCGCGGCGGCGAGGCCTGGGCCGCGCTGGCCCGCGCCGAGGCGGACTTCGTCGGCGCCGGCGGCCCCGATCGGGTGGTCCAGGCGCTCAACGTCGACAACTGGCGGGAGACCGCCGACCGTTCGCTCGGCGACCTCTCCTCCATCAACTCCCGGATCGCCGCCGGGCTGGACGATCGCGGCCGCTCCGCCGCGATCGCGGCCCTGTGGCGCGGTGGAATCGCCGGCGCGATCGGCCTGGTCGCCGTCCTGCTGTCAGTGATGATCTCCTTCCGGATCGGCCGCGGCCTGGCCCGTGAGCTGATCAACCTGCGCAACGCGGCCAACGAACTCGCCTCCACCCGGCTGCCCGCCGTCATGCTGCGGCTGCGCCGCGGTGAGGCGGTGGACGTGGCCGCCGAGGCGCCCGAACTGCACTTCGGACAGGCCGAGATCGGGCAGGTCGGCCAGGCCATCAACGCCGTCCAGCGGGCCGCCGTCGAGGCCGCCGTCGAGCAGGCCGAACTGCGCCGCGGCGTCTCGGCCGTCTTCGTCAACCTGGCCCGGCGAAGCCAGGTGCTGCTGCACCGCCAGCTCACGCTGCTCGACACCATGGAGCGCCGCACCGAGGACCCGGCGGAGCTGGAGGACCTCTTCAAGGTCGACCACCTCACCACCCGCATGCGCCGCCACGCCGAAGGTCTGATCATCCTGGCCGGCGGCTCGCCCGGCCGTGCCTGGCGCAAGCCGGTCCGGATGGTGGACGTGGTCCGCGCGGCGGTCGGCGAGGTCGAGGACTACGCCCGGGTGATCGTCCGGCCGTTCCCCGGCACCGGCCTGCTCGGCAGCGCCGTCGCCGACGTGACCCACCTGATCGCCGAACTCGTCGAGAACGCCGCGGTGTTCTCCCCGCCCAACACCCAAGTCACCGTCCAGGGCGAGGTGGTGGCGCACGGCTTCGCGCTGGAGATCGACGACCGCGGGCTCGGACTGGGCGAGCAGCTGCTCGCCGAGATCAACGAACGCCTGGCCGTGGAGCAGGAGTTCGACCTCGCCGACACCGACCGGCTGGGACTCTTCGTGGTCAGTCGGCTCGCCCGGCGGCATGGCATCCGGGTCCACCTGCGGCCTTCGCCGTACGGCGGGACGACGGCCGTGGTGCTGATCCCGCGCGAGCTGCTGGCGGAAGCGCCGGACGGCCTGCCGGAGCCGCCCGCCGCCGGTGCGGGCGCGCGCCGCCCGGCCGGACGGACGGCTGGGCGCACGGCGGGGCGCACGGCGGGGCGGCGCGACCTGGTAGCGGTGCCGGACCCGGCCCCCGGCGCGGCCCCGGACACTCCGGCGGGAGCTCCCGCCGGAGCGAACCCGGTCCGGTCCTCCGGCGCGGATGCGGCGGCGGGCGCGGCGGGCGCGGCGGGTACGGGCGGGCGACACCGGGGGAGCGGCGGGCCCCGGCCGTCCGTTCCGGAGGCGGGGCGTACGGCCAACGGGCTGCCGCGCCGGGCGGCGCGGACCAAGGACGGGCCGGTCCTGGTAGCAGCGCCCGGACCGGACGCCGAGGACGCGCCGGCAACGGGGCGGCACCGGCGGGAGGCGGCGGAGGCCGCGGCGCTCCACGGGCAGGTGGACATCGCGCCGGTGGACCGCGATCCGGTGGACGTCGGCGGGGCCGGAACCGTCGCGGCCGAAACCGCCGCCGTGGAGGCCGCTCCGGTGGAGTCGGCGCTCCGGACGCCGGGCGGTCTGCCCCGGCGGGTCCGGCAGGCGAACCTCGCGCCACAGCTCAAGGAGCAGGCGAAGGAGCGGCTCCGCGGTGGTGCCGGGACCGAGGACCGCGCAGGCGGGTCGTCGGGCGAGGTGGCCGCCGACGCCCGGGACGCCCGGGAACGCTCCCCGGAGGAGGCCCGGGCCACCTTCGCCTCATTCCAGCGCGGCTTCACCCGTGGACGCGGGACCACCACCGTCCCTCGGCAACACGGCACCGCTCCGGGTCGTGCCGCCGCCGATGCCGACGCCCCCGCTGCGGCGAACCGTCCGGCCGCGCCCGGCACCCGCCCCACGGCCGTACCGGCCTGGCAGCCGCCGGACCAGTCCCGGCGGGCGATCGGCCCGGCGCCGGCTCCGGCGGCGCTGCCCGGTCCCGCCCCCGAGGACGCCGACCGGGCACCGCTCGCCCGCCGGATCCGGCCCGGCCAGCCGGTGCGGCGGAACCCTGCGGGCGGCTCGCCCGTACCTCAAGTGAGACCCGCAGCACCCGCAGGACCCTCAGCACCCGCTGCACCCGCAGCACCCGCTGCACCCGCAGGACCCTCAGCACCGGCAGTACCCGCACCACCCGCTCCAGCGGAAGGAACTGATTCATGACCACTTCGACGCAGCCGTCCGGGGACCTCAACTGGCTCCTGGACGACCTGGTGGGCCGGGTCGCGGCCCTGCGGCACGCGGTGATCCTCTCCAGCGACGGGCTGGCCACCGGTGCCTCGCGCGACCTTGAGCGGGAGGACGCCGAGCACCTCGCCGCCGTCGCGGCCGGGTTCCACAGCCTGGCCAAGGGTGCCGGCGGGCACTTCAAGGTCGGCGGCGTCCGGCAGACCATGGTCGAGCTGGACGAGGCGTTCCTGTTCATCACGGCCGCCGGCGACGGCAGCTGCCTGGCCGTGCTGAGCGAGGCCGAGGCGGACATCGGCCAGATCGCCTACGAGATGGCCCTGCTGGTCAAGCGGGTCGGCGAGCACCTGGCCGCCGAGCCGCGCACCGAAGCCGCCGCGCCGAGGGGCTGAGCGGTCCGATGGCGGATCCGAAGGCGGACGGGCCGGGCGGCTCTGCGGCACCGGAGGGCTCGACGGCACCGGGGGGTCCGGCCGGGGCGGACGGCGTGGAGCAGGCACCGGGGTCCCCGGACGGACCCGAGGTCGACCTGTTCCAGCCGCGCACCCCGGTCGACGACCGGTGGTTCGACGACGAGGCCGGCCCGGTGGTGCGGCTCTACTCGATGACCCGGGGCCGCACCCGGCCGGTCGAGGAGGGCCTGTTCGACCTGATCTCGCTGGTCACCGCCAAGGACCCCGGGCCGGACGCGGGGGCCGTGCCCGCGCACGTCCTCGACCCGGAGCACCAGACCCTGCTGGCCTGGTGCCGTCACGAGCCGCTGTCCGTCGCCGAACTCGGCTCCTACACCGACCTGCCGGTCAGCGTGGTGCGCGTGCTGCTCGGCGACCTCTACGACGCCGACCTGATCAGCGTCACCCGACCCGTTCCGCTCGCCGAGCTGCCGGACGAGCGCCTGCTGCGAGACGTGATCAATGGACTCCGTGCGCTCTGACCACACCCCGCCGAGCACGCCCGGGAACGCTCCCGGCGGTGCCGCGCCGAAACCGTTGGGGAGCGACGGCGACCCGCGCTGGCGGGGCGGTCCGGGCGTCGCGGTGAAGATCCTGGTGGCGGGCGGGTTCGGCGCGGGCAAGACCACGCTGGTCGGCTCGGTCAGCGAGATCCGTCCGCTGCGCACCGAGGAGGAGCTCAGCGAACTGGGCCGCCCGGTGGACGACACCTCGGGCGTCGAGGCCAAGCGCACCACCACGGTGGCGATGGACTTCGGCCGGATCGACCTGCGGCCCGGCCTCGCGCTCTACCTGTTCGGGACGCCCGGGCAGGACCGGTTCTGGTTCGTCTGGGACGAGTTGGCGCGCGGCGCGCTCGGCGCCGTGGTGCTCGCCGACACCCGGCGACTGGCCGACTGCTTCCCCTCGGTGGACTTCTTCGAGCAGCGCGGCATCCCGTTCCTGGTCGCGGTCAACTGCTTCGAGGGCACCGAGCGTTTCGCGCCGGACGAGGTCCGGGACGCGCTCGACCTCGACCCGGGGATCCCGGTCGTGCTGTGCGACGCGCGACTGCGGGAGGACGGGAAGGAACTGCTGGTGGCGCTGGTCGAGCACGCCGCCGCACTCCGCCGACGGGCCTGAGCCTCTACCTGAGGGGCCGGCCCGAGGAGCTGACCCGAGGGGCGACCCGAGTCTCGACCTGAGGGACCGTGGGATCGGTGCTGGTCAGGGGCCCTTCGTACATCCGGCGTCTCATTCGGTTGTCCACATGGCGGACGTCCGGCGTTCGGAAGGTTGCCTAGACGGGCTCGGGCGTGGAAGGCTCTGTGGACGGAAGCCGTTCCGGCCGTGCCATCGCACGGGCCGTCGGAACGAAGCAGGACGAAGGGGGAGGGCAGCAGGGATGACCGTCGACCAGCGACGCATCGCCGCCGTGCCCGGTCCCGTCATGCCGGTGCTCACCGCCCGCCGCTACATCGACCACGCGCTGATCTGCAGCGCCTGTTGTCGCTGACCGGTCCAGCCCCGACCCGGTACATCCCCGGCACCTCCGGCCCACGCCCGGCCGCCGCCCGGCGTACCACCGAACCCGTCGACCAGGCCGCAGCGGATCGCCCGTCAGGTGCACCCGCGGCCCGCCTCAACCGGCCCCGTTCCGCGGAGAAACCACCAGTGAACACCGTCCGCCTCAGCAGTCCCACCGGTCGGACCGGTCGGACCGGTCCCGACCCGGACCGCCGACGGGGTCGCCACGACCTCGAACCGTTCTGGCCGTCCCGGCAACCGCACCTGTTCGACCAGACGTGTCCGGGCTCGCCCAGCGCGTCCCGGCCCTCCGCCCGCTGAGCCCGACTCCACCCGGTCCAGCTCCGGCAGTACGCCCGGTCGACGCGCAGACGACTCCACCCCGTCCGTCACGCGCGAAATGAGCGGCACACCATGTCTTCCTCCTCCACGGCCACCCTGCCCCTGCCCACCGCGACCCCGCACCTGCGCGCGGTCCGGTCCGTCCCCTCCGTCTCCTCGATTCCCTCCACCGTCCCGACCGTCCCCCTGCCGTCCGGCTCCCCGGTGGTCGGACCGGGCCGGCCGGGACCGGCCCCGGCCGCCGGGCCGCAGCCCGGTGCGGTCCTTCCTCCCGCGCCCGCCTCGCTGCTCGCCGCGCTGCCGGAGGGGGCGACCGTCGTCGCCGCCCTACCGCAGGGCGCCCTGCCGCAGGGACTGCTCGCCCAGTACGGTGCGCAGCCCGGCGGGGCCGCGGGCCACCCGATGGTCGGCTACCTGGTGCTGGTGCCGGCCGAGAACCCGGCGCCGGCACCGGGGCCGGTCGGTCTGCCGGGCGCCGGTGCACCGGGCGCCGTCCGGTCGGTCCGGCCGGCCGGACGCGGCATCACCGTCGACGCCGAGCGGCGCAACGCCTACGTCGACGGGCGGCTGCTCGACCTCACGTACCTGGAGTTCGAGCTGCTGGCCCACCTCACCGAGCACCCGCAGCGGGTGCACACCCGGGACCACCTGGTCTCGGCGGTCTGGGGCTACGGCCACGTCGGGGACGGCCGCACGGTCGACGTGCACGTCGCCCGGCTGCGCCGCAAGCTCGGACCGGCCTACCGCGAGTCGATCGTGACGGTGCGTCGGGTCGGGTACAAGTACACGCCGGTCCACTGACCGCGGGACCGGGGTCCGGCTGACGGGCAACAGATAACAGCTGACAGATTTCAGAATCTGTCAGCTGTTATCTGTCATCTGAAATCTGTCGGCTGTCATCTGTCCGCCGTCAGCTGTCAGTCGTCCAGCTGGCAGTCGTCACCGGTCACCCTCAGGCGCTCAGTCGGTCGATCTCCGCCAGCTCCTCCTCCGTCAGCGGCCCGCCGGCCAGCGCGTCGAGGTTCTGGTCCAGCTGGGACACGCTGCTCGCCCCGATGATCACCGAGACCACCCGCGGGTCCCGGAGCACCCAGCACAGCGCCAGCTGCGCGAGGCTCTGCCCGCGCCCCTCGGCGACCTTGTTCAGCGCCCGCAGCTGCTCCAGCTTCCGACCGGTCAGCACCTCCTCGGTGAGGAACTTCCCGACCGACATCCGCGACCCGACGGGCACCTCGCCGGAAAGGTAACGGTCCGTCAACAGACCCTGGGCGAGCGGGGAGTAGGCGATCAGGCTGGTCTGGGTGTCGCCCACCGCGTCCAGCACGCCCGCCTCCTCCACGTGCCGGTCGAGGATCGAGTACGCCGACTGGTTCATCAGCACCGGCGTGCCCAGCTCGCGCAGGATCGCCACCGCCTCGCGGTGCTGCTCCGCAGGGTAGTTGGAGATCGCGGCGTACAGGGCCTTGCCCGAGCGCACCGCGCTGTCCAGCGCCCCCATCGTCTCCTCGATCGGGGTGTCCGGGTCGTAGCGGTGCGAGTAGAAGACGTCGACGTAGTCCAGGCCCATCCGGCCGAGCGACTGGTCGAGGCTGGCCAGCAGGTACTTGCGGCTGCCGCCGTTGCCGTACGGGCCGGGCCACATGTCCCAGCCGGCCTTGGTCGCGATGAAGAGCTCGTCGCGGTACGGCCGGAAGTCCTGCGCGAACAGGTAGCCGAAGTTGCGCTCCGCGCTGCCGTACGGCGGGCCGTAGTTGTTCGCCAGGTCGAAGTGGGTGACGCCGCGGTCGAAGGCCCGGCGCAGTACCGCCCGTTGCACGTCCAGCGGTTGGGCGTCACCGAAGTTGTGCCAGAGGCCCAGGGACACGGCGGGCAACTGCACGCCACTGCGGCCGGCCTTCCGGTAGGTCATCGAGGCATAGCGGTCATCCGCGGCGAGGTAGCTCATGGCGGACATCTTGCCAGCCGCCCCGGCGGTCCGGCGCGAACTCCCCTGGCCGCCCGCCCGCGCAACGCGCCGCGCACCCCCTGTCCCGCGTGATGCCCGCCACCGTCCGTGACGTGACGCGCGCCACCGGCCGTGGCGGAATGCCCAATGCCAGCAAGGGGGATGACGAACGGTCGAGGGGCCGTGGCCGCCGGGGGGCGGCGCACGGCCCTCGGTCCTCCGGCGTCGGTCATTCCTGGTCCGGGAAACCCCTTCCTCACTGTACCTACTGGTATGTACAGTGATCCGCATGAGCACCCAGGACCGTCTCATCGAGAGCACCCAGGCCCTCCTCTGGGAGCGCGGCTACGTCGGCACCAGCCCCAAGGCCATCCAGCAGCGCTCCGGCGTCGGCCAGGGCAGCATGTACCACCACTTCAACGGCAAGCCCGACCTCGCCGCCGCGGCCCTGCGTCGCAGCGCCGAGCAGATGCGGGGCACCGCCGAGGCCGACCTCGCAGCCCCCGGCACCGCGTACGACCGGATCGCCGCCTACCTGAACCGCGACCGCGAGGTGCTGCGCGGCTGCCGGATCGGTCGGATGGCCCAGGACCCGGACGTGGTCGCCGACCCGCAGCTGCGGGCCCCGGTCGAGGAGACCTTCGACTGGCTGCGCGGCCGGATCGCCGAACTGGTCGCCGAGGGCCAGGCCCACGGCGAGTTCGCCCCCGGCCTGGACCCGGCGGACACCGCCGCCGCCGTGGTCGCCGTCGTCCAGGGCGGCTACGTCCTGGCCCGCGCCGCGGACAGCGCGGCGCCCTTCGACCAGGCCGTCCGCGGCGCCCTCGGTCTGCTCGCAGTCCATCGACGGCAGGCCTGACGGACGACGTCCGGCGTCCACCGCGCAGCACCCCCCCGCGGCCCTTCCAGGCCATCAGACGTACGAGTCCAGGAGTTCCGCCGTGCACGCCATGCAGTACGAGATCACCCTCCCCGCCGACTACGACATGGGCATCATCCGCAAGCGCGTGGCCGACAAGGGCCACCTGCTCGACACCTGCCCCGGCCTCGGCCTGAAGGCGTACCTGGTCCGTGAGCGCGGCCGGGACGGTTCGCCGGTCAACCAGTACGCGCCGTTCTACCTCTGGCGCACCGCAGAGGGCATGAACGGCTTCCTCTGGGGCCCGGGATTCCGTGGACTGAGCGCCGACTTCGGCCGCCCGGTTGTCCACCACTGGCTCGGCGCGGGCCTGGTCGAGGGCGCCCGGACCGACGCCCCGACCACCGCCACCCGCGCCACCGTACGGCTCCCGGAGGCCGCGGACCCGGCCGAGGCCGTCGAACAGGCCGTCGCCGAGCTCGCCCAACTCGCCCGGCTCACCGACCCCGCCGTACCTGCCGAACCCAGCGAACCCGCCGGACCCGCCGGGATTTCCGGACGTCCCCGGCGGTCCGCCCTGCACACCGCCGCCGTCGCGGTGGACCCGAGCCGCTGGGAGCTGCTCACCCTCGCCCTCTGGCACGGCCCGGCCCCCGAGGACGCGCCCGGCACCCGCTACCAGGTGCTGCACCT
Organism: Kitasatospora sp. NPDC101108; assembly: GCF_055584725.1. Taxonomy (NCBI): domain Bacteria; kingdom Bacillati; phylum Actinomycetota; class Actinomycetes; order Kitasatosporales; family Streptomycetaceae; genus Kitasatospora; species Kitasatospora sp. NPDC101108. The sequence goes on along the minus strand of NZ_JBVJLM010000006.1, from coordinate 63,707 downwards.
GTCCCGCCCCGAACTCGACCGGCTGCCGGCCGGCCGCCACTGGTGAAAGGCCCAGCCGCCATGCCCCGCGCCACCGAGACCACAGCGACCACGCCCTCCGCCACCATGACTTCCGCGATCACGCCCCCCGCCGTCACGCCCCCCGCCACCATGACCCCCGAGGCCCTCACCCCCGACGCCCTCACCCCCGCCCCGCTCGACCGCGAAGCCGGCTACGCCCTGCTCGCCGAACTCGCCGGCCCGGTCGCCGCCGCCACCCTCGGGGGACTGGACGGGCTCGCCCCCGGCTTCGCCGACTGGATCGTCACCAGCCTGTTCGGCGGCACCTACCAGCGCCCCGGCCTCGCCCTGCGCGACCGCCAGATCGCCAATCTGGCCGCACTCACCGCCCTGGGCGGTGTCGAGCCCCAGCTCGCCGACCACGTCCGCAACAGCCTGCGGATCGGCATGACGCGGGAGGAGATCACCGAGGTGATCGTCCACCTCGCCCCGTACGTCGGCGTTCCCAAGGCCCTGGCCGGCCTCCGGGTCGCCACCGCCACCTTCACGGCGGCCGACACCCCGACGACGGAAGCCCCGGCAGCGGCCGAGACCCCGGCGGAGGCCCGCGCATGACCACCGCCCCCGCCACCCGCACCGTACGGACCGTGCTGGGCGACATCGACCCCGCCCAGCTGGGCGTCACCGACTCCCACGACCACCTGTTCATCCGCAGCCCCCGCTTCCCCGGCCAGGAGCTGGACGACCCGGCCGCCGCCGCGGACGTGCTGCGCGCCTTCGCCGCCGTCGGCGGCCGCAGCCTGGTCCAGTGGACCCCGTGGGGCATGGGCCGGGGCGCGGACGCCCTGGCCGAGCTGTCCCGCGCGAGCGGCGTCCACGTCGTCGCCGCCACCGGCGCGCACCAGACCGCCCACTACGCCCCGGGCCGCTTCCCCGCCTCGGACGTCCCGACCCAGAGCCTCACCGCCCCGTACGCGGACCTCGCCGAACGCTTCGTCACCGAGCTCACCACCGGGCTCCCCGGCGCCCCCGAGGGCATGCGACCCGGCCTGATCAAGATCGCCGACGACGCGGGCCCGCTCACCGGGCACACCGGCCGGACGATGGCCGCCGCGGCCGAGGCGCACCACGCCACCGGCGCCCCGATCGCCGTCCACCTCGAACCGGACGGCGACCCGCACGGCGTCCTGCGCCGGCTCCACGGGCGGCACGGCGTCCGTCCCGACCGGATCGTCCTCGGCCACCTCACCCGCTTCACCGACCGGGCGCTGCACCGCAGCCTCGCCGCCGAGGGCGTGTTCCTCGCCCTCGACAGCCCCTCCCGGATCGGCCACCCCGCCGACCTCCAGGCCTTCGACGTCATCGCCGATCTGGTCGAGGCCGGCCTCGCCGACCGGCTGCTGCTCGGCGCCGACACCACCACCCGTACGGCCCGGGAGCTCGGCGGCCCGGCCCGGCTGCTCACCGACCTCGCCCCGCGGCTGGACCGCACCTTCGGGCCCGAGCTGCGCGACCGACTGCTGGTCGCCAACCCTGCGGCGGCCTTCGCCGCGGACTGGCGCAGTCCCTAGGACGGGTCCGGCCCGGAGCCGCCCCGACCCCTCCTGTGGCCGGGTCCGCCCGCCGGCGTTTGAATCCGAGCAGCCCCTGCCCGGACCACGCCCCAGTTCCTCGACCCCGCCCGGCACGGCGGTTACGGCCGGATCGCGGGGGCGTGCTTCCTGCCGGCGGTGGCCCTCCTGCTGGTCGGCGCCGCGATCGCCGCGGTGGGCAACGCCCGCGCCGCCCACCGGGACGCCCGCCGGGCCGCGGCTGATCCCCGCCGGCCGCGAGCGGTCACCTAGCGCCCGCCAGGTGCGGTCCGAACGAGAGGACCGCCGCGGGCGGGGAGGGCCCGCGGGGCCTGTGCCGTACAGCCGTACAGCCGTACAGCGGACGGCACAGGCCCCGCGCCCGACCGGCCGACGGAGGGGTCACATGTGGGTGCCGCCGTCGATGCGCAGCTCGGTGCCGGTGACGAAGGCGCCGTCGTCGGAGGCCAGCATGGCGATCACGCCGGCGACCGTCTCCGGGCCGGCGAAGCCCTGGCCGAGGGCGGGGGAGAGCTTGGCGAGCAGGCTGAAGTCGGCGTCGGCGGGCAGGCCCGGGTTGTTGGTCATGCCGCTGTCGATGCTGCCCGGCGCGACGCAGACCGCGCGCAGGCCCTGCTTCGAGTACTCCGAGGCGATCGCGTGGGTGAAGGACTGGATGCCGCCCTTGGTCGCGGCGTAGGCGGCCATGTAGGGGTGGGCGAAGGTCGCGGAGGTGGAGCTGAAGTTGACCACCACGCCCCGGCCGGTCGTGAGCAGCGCGGGGAGCGCCTCGCGGGTCATCAGGAAGGTGCCGGTCAGGTTCACCGCGAGGAGCTTGTTCCAGAACTCCAGGGTGGTCTCGTGGGTGTGCGAGGAGCGGAGGATGCCGGCCGCGTTGACCAGGACGTCCAGACCGCCCAGCGCCGCTACCGCCTCGGCCACGCCCGTGACGACGGCCGCCTCGTCCGCGATGTCCAGCACCTGGAGGGTCAGGCGGTCGGCGGTGCCGTCGGAGGTCGCGCGGTCCAGCGTCCTCTTCAGGCCGTCCTCGTCGACGTCGACGGCGACGACCTTCCCGCCCTCGGCGAGGATCCGGTGCACGGTGGCCTGGCCGATGCCAGAGCCGCCGCCGGTGATCAGGACGTTCCGTCCGCTGAAGCGCTCCATGGTGGTCTCCTTCGTTCGCTGTCTCTCGACTCAGGGGCACGGTACGCCCGAGTGGCACGTCGCGCCAAAAAGGCTCGATGTGCCATCTCGGCGGGACGTGTCGAGGCGGCACGCGGATGCGTACGCTGATCCCTGTGACCGGACGCCCGACCCTGACCCAGCGCCGCCGTGACGCCACCCGGCTGGACATCGCCCGCACCGCAGCCGCGCTCTTCGCCGAGCAGGGGGCCGAGGCGACCACCGCCGAGCAGATCGCCGCCGCCGCGGGCCTCTCGCTGCGCACCTTCTACCGCTACTTCTCGGTCAAGGAGGACGCCGTCGCCCCGCTGCTGGCGGCGGGCGGACAGCGCTGGGTGGACCTGCTGGCCGCGAGCCGGGCCGACCTCCCGCTGCGGGAGGCGCTGGAGCGCTCGGCGGTCGAGTCGCTGACCCCGGCCGACGACGAGGCCGTCGAGGCCATGCACTGGACCCGCAGCCTGCTGCGCGACCCGCGGCTGGACGGCACCTGGCAGCGCGTCCACGCCGGATCGGAGGAGCGGCTGCGGTCCGTGCTGGCCGCCCGCTGCCCGGACGGCACGGACCCGCTGGAGATCCGGCTGGCCGCCGCCGCGGCCACGGCGGCGATCCGGGTGGCCCTGGAGCAGTGGGCCGGTTCGGACGCCCCGGTCGCCGGCCCGGGTTCTCCGCAGGACCTCGCCGCCCGCTGCATGCGCGAGCTCACGGCGGGGCTGCGGCTTCTCACCCGACCCCCAGCCGCCGGTCAGCTGCCTCACAGCTCCCGCTAGGGTGGGTCCTCGCGCCCCGGCGGGGGTACCGGGGTGACCTCCTGGGATGTCCCTGAGCGGAGGGGGCGCGGAGTTCGAGGCGTGGGAGCAACTGGAACATGGGTCTGACGAGCCACAAAGTGCTGGCGCTGGCCGTACTGCTTGCGGTCGTGACGATGGTCGGCACGGTCTGGCTGTGGCCCAGACTCGCCAGGAAGAGCTGGCAGGCGGTGCTCGGCCGAATAGGCACGCTGCTCGCCACCCAGGTCGCGGTGCTCGCCGCACTCGGCCTGGTGGCCAACAACTACTTCGCGTTCTACAGCAGTTGGGACGACCTGCTGGGCACCGGCAGCACCGGCCCGGTGGTGATCCACAACAAGGCGGACGCCTCCGGGCGCCTTGTCGTCGAGACCATCGGCCGGGCCTCGGTGAAGGGCGGCGGCGCGATGGGCCGCGAGCCCAGCCAGTCCGGCGAGATCCGCAAGGTCCGGATCGACGGCAAGGAGAGCCGGCTGTCGACGGAGGGGTACGTCTACCTGCCGCCGCAGTACTTCCAGCCGGAGTACGCGCAGAAGCAGTTCCCGGCGGTGATCGTCAGCACCGGGTTCCCAGGAATCGCCGAGAACCTGATCACCCGCTTCAACTACCCGGGTGCCGCCCTCAAGCTGCTGCAGGAGGGCCGGATGCAGCCGACCGTCATGGTCCTGATGCGTCCCTCGCCCGCCCTGCCGCAGGACACCGAGTGCGAGGACATCCCGGGCGGCGCCCGGTCCGACACGTACTTCACCAAGGACGTCCCCTCGGCGATCGAGGCGAGCTACCGGGTCTCGGCCGACCCGAAGGCCTGGGCCTTCATGGGCAACTCGACCGGCGGCTACTGCGCCGTCAAGCTGGCCATGCGCCACCCGGACGTCTTCCCGACCGCCGTCGCCCTCTCCGGGTACTACGAGGCCGCCGACGACCCGACCACCGGTGACCTCTTCGGCGGCAGCAAGCAGCGCCGCGACGAGGCCAACCTGATGTGGCGGCTGAAGAACCTGCCGCAGCCGAACGTCTCGGTCCTGCTGGCCGGCACCAAGAAGGGCGACGGCAGCTACAAGCAGGACACCGAGGCGTTCATCGACGCGGTGCACAGCCCGATGAAGGTCTCGTACAGCATGCTGGAGAACGGCGGCCACAACTTCGAGACCTGGAGCGCACTGCTGCCCTCCTCGCTGGAGTGGCTGTCCCAGCACCTCAAGGTCCCGGACCAGCCGGGTCAGCCGGGCCAGTCGGGCCAGTCGGGTCAGCCGGGTCAGCCGGGTCAGAGCGTCTGACGGACGACTCCGCCGGACCGGAACGCACGGAACCCCCGGGACCGGCCACGGCCTCGGGGGTTCGTCGCGTCGTCACACCGCTCAGGCCACCCGCTCCAGCGTCCCGGTGTGCAGCTGGCCGACCCGGCCGCCCTCGCCCTCGAAGGTCCAGAAGGCCCGCACGGTCAGTGCGTTGAGGTCCATCACGTGGCTGACGGTGATCCCGCTCTGCTCCGTCCAGCTGACGAAGTAGATCCCCGGAGCGATCTCGGCGACGTGCAGCCGCACGTCCTCCCACTGGCCCGCCGACTCGCCGAGGCCCTCCCAGCGCAGCCGCGCGCCGTCGGCCGAGTAGGTGTTGCGGAAGGCCGCGCCGTTGTCGACCCGGAAGACGTAGGTACGGCCGGCGAAGGCGGGCAGGGACGCGGTCATGGTGGGGCGGAACCTCTTCTCGGGAGCGTGGGACGGACCGTACGGACCGGGCACACCGGAGTCGGCGCACTTGTGCACCGCGGAAAATGCCAGGGTTCCAATTTATCCGACCGGGCGGACTCGGGCGGCCCCGCGCCACGGTGCGGTCTGCCACCGTCACGCCGCGCGCGGTGTGCGACCGGCACATGGGCGCGACCGCGGACCGGTCCTACCGTGCACGCCCATGAGACGTACCCCCACCCGACGACGCGTCCCCGCCGCCCTCTCCGCCCTCCTCCTGAGCCTCACCGCCCTCCTCCTCGGCGCCCCCTCCGCCGGAGCGGCCACCATCCCGAAGGCCACCTCCGCCGCAACGGCCACCACCGCCGCAACGGCCACCACCGCCGCAACGGCCGCCGCCCCCCTCGCCCTCGAAGCCACCTTCCCCGCCCCCGGCAACGGCTGGGCCAAGGTCGAGCGCTACCTCGACCCCACCCCCGGCTTCCGCACCGAGCAGTTCCCCGCCGACGGCCGCGGCGACCAGGACGGCCCCCGCCGCACCTACTTCGGCACCGGCGAGCCGTACTCCGGCCGCTTCCTGCTCTACTCGGCCCCCGGCTGGGACGCCGGCGGCACCGGTACCCCCGTCCTGCTGGTGCACGGCGCCAACGACAACGCCGACCGCGCCTGGGTGAACCCGGGGGAGGGCGGCATCTGCGGCGCCGCGAGCTGCCCGTCCACCGGCCTCGCCCAGTACCTGGCCGGGACCGGCCACCGGGTGTTCGCCGTCGGCTTCGCCCACAAGCACGGCGACAACCTGCTCCAGGCCCAGGCCGTCGGTGACGCGATCGCGCTGATCCGCGCCCGGCTCGGCGTCCCCCAGGTCGACGTGGTGGCCTGGAGCAAGGGAGAGGTCGCCGCCCGCGCGTACGTGTCCTCGGTGCGGCCCTCCTGGGGGCGGCCGTACGCGGGCGACGTGCGCCGCCTGGTCACCCTCGGCGGGCCGAACGGCGGGCTCGACTACGTCTACGCGCACGGCTGGGACTTCGACCTGGCCACCTGGCCGGCCTGCGGCGGCACCGCCAACGCGCCGTCCCCGCACCTCTACATGACCTGCTACGGCACGTACACCGCCCAGCCCTGCCTGGGGGTGCTGCCGACCGGCGGCAGCGACTGCTACCCGGGCCAGCGCCAGCTGCTCGCCCGCTGGGACGCCGTCTACGGGGTGGACACCACCGCCCAGGACTGGTGGACCACCTACTACGGCGGCCAGGGCCTCCACGCCTCCGGCCAGGGCATCCAGGCGGCCGTCGACGCGGGCTCGCTGATCGCCCCGCTCCGGCGCGCCGGGATCCCGGCCTCGGTGCCCACCTACCTCCTCGCGGGCGGCTCGGCCGACATCCCGGGCGTGCTCGACGAGAACCGCGGTCCCAGCGACGGCATCGTGTTCACCGCGAGCGCCCTGGACACCACCGGCATCGCGACCGTCGGCGGCACCCGGCTGCTCAGCGGGCTCAACCACCTGGAACTGGCCTGGTCGCCGGAGGCCGAGAGCCAGGTGGCCGCCTGGCTCGGCTGAACCGCCGGGCCTCGACCCGCGAACCCCCGGCCGCGGCGCCGGGATCGATCAACTCGGCGGCCACGCAGCGTCGTTGATCGACACCACTGTGAGCTGCGCGACAACCGGCCGGATGGAGTTGTCCGTTCACGCACAGCCTGCCTAGCCTGCAACGGGTCGTCCGCCCTCGCGGACTCCGCCGCCGGGACGCCGAGTCCTGTCCACCCGTCGGCGGGCAGCCGAGCACGACAGCGGACGGGAGCGGGGGAACCAAGGTCAGCGCCCGGCCCGTACGCACCAGCGTGCGGGCTCCGGCTAGGGGTGAAGCCGCTCCCCGGGCGGCCGGGCAACTGCAGCCCGAATCCGACAGCTCACCTCGCAGGCGTCGCAGAGGACTCCCATGCCCCAGCCTGCCGGGCGCGGTCGCGCGCCCCGTCACGCCCGTCCGTCCCACCGCGGACGCAACGCCGCCCTCGCCGCCACCGGTGCGCTCGCCATCAGCGGCGCCGGCCTGCTCGGGCTGCCGGCCGTCGCCGGTGCCCAGGCCGCCACCGGCCCGACCGTCACCCAGGACCGGCTCGCCCCCGCCACCATGGTCGCGGGCAAGGCCACCACCGCCTCGCTGAGCCTGCACTCCTCGTCCTGCTTCGTCGCCAGGACCGTCGGCGTGGGCGTCCGCGACGCGCACGGCACCAACCTGGACTTCCCGGGCAACGCCGGCAACGTGCAGCTCTGCCCGAGCGGGTTCTCCTTCACCAGCGGCGCGCGCACCCTGCCCGCCGGGACCTACACCCAGTTCGGCTTCTGGCAGGACCTCGGCGGCGGCTGGCACAACCTGCCCTCGCAGCAGCTGGTGGTCTCCCGGGCCGGCACGTCGACGCCCGCCCCGGCCCCGACGGCCACCCCCACCGCCAAGCCGTCGCCGACCACCGCTACCCCCACGACCGCCGCGCCCACCACCGCCGCGCCGACCACCGCCAAGCCGACCCCGACGGCCACGGCCACCACGCCGCCGACCGTCGCGCCCACCACGGCGCCGACCGCGAGCCCGAGCGCCACCTCCAGCCCGAGTGCCACCGCGAGCCCGAGCACCCCGGCGCCGGCCTCCCCGATCGCCGGGAAGTCGCTGACCTGGTCCGACGAGTTCAACGCCCCGATCGACTGGGGCCGGCGCTGGGTCGGCGACAAGAGCACCGCGTACAAGTACGGCAACCACAACCCGGACGACAACAAGCTCGACTGGCTGAACAAGAACAACGTCAGCGTCGCGAACGGCGTCGCCACCTTCACCGCCACCCCCGGTGGCCCCACCCTGGAGAACGGCCAGCAGTCCTGGAACACCGGCTTCCTGACCACCGAGGGTTCCGCCGAGGGCTTCCAGGTCAAGACCGGCGACTACGCCGAGACCCGGGTCAAGCTGCCCTCCGGCACCGGCGCCTGGCCCGCCCTGTGGACCTGGAAGAACGGCAACGGGGAGGTCGACTCCTTCGAGTACCACCCCGACAACCCGGACCTGCTGGAGCTGACCAACCACGTCAACCCCGGCAACGCGGACTACTACACCGACGCCAATGCCGTCGCCAAGGACCAGTGGGTCACCATCGGCACCTACTACGGCGCCAACTCGGTGGACTGGTACGTCAACGGCGTCAAGGTGTTCTCGGACGGCAAGGGCGTGGGCGCCGACTTCTCGGCGTACCTGATCCTCAACCTCTCCGTCGGCGCCGGCAAGTACCACCCGGCGCCGCAGGGAAACACTCCGATCACCTTCGCCGCCGACTACGTGCGCGTCTACCGCTGACCGCGGACGCCGACCGCGGACGCCGACCGCGTGTAGCCCGCAGACCAGCCGCTCTCAGGAACCGGCAGCCGTCTCGACCACTTCGATGGCGAACGGCTGCCGGTTGTTGCTTCCGTCCCGGTCGTCCGGGCTGTGCACCTCGACCGCCCCGCCCTCCAGCACGCCCAGCGGCACGTCGGGGGAGATCCGCACCGGGACGAGCGCGGTCGCGCTGCGCCCCTGCTTCAGCCCGGCCCCGAAGACGCAGCGCACCGTACGCCCGCCCCCCGGCACCGCGCAGTCGGAGGGGAAGTACGGGCCCTGCGGTGTCACGCCCCGCGGCAGGACGACGACCACCGTGAACGGCGAGCCCGTGGTGTCCGGGCCGCGGTTCGCGACGAAGGCACGGACCGTGGTGGTGCCGCCGGGCGGGGCGGCCGCCGGATCCTGCCGGACCACCTCCAGGTCGGAGTCGGACCGCACGGCGGCCGGGCCCACCGACGCGACCCGCGGCTTCGGCCGGGGCACGGGACCCGGGGCCGCAAAGGACGGTCCGGCGGCCAGCAGCGCGACCGCGCAACCCGCCGCCGTCACCGCCGTGGACGGCGCCCCACCGGATCCGACCCGAAGCTCCCTGCGCCTGTCCTGCCCGCGTGCCATCGCCGCTCACCGCTCCCTCGCGCTCCGGCGGCCCGCTCGGGCGCGGGCCGCGTCCGCACCAGGGTGGTGGCACCGGCCCCGCGGACCCGGAGCAACCCGCCCACGCGTCCGTCGAACGGAGGACGGTGGGGGAGGGATCCGACGGCATCTCCACGTCACATGATCCACACGTCACATGGTCCCCACGTCGCATCCCGCTCAGAAGGATTGACGGTCCGTCAGGGAGCGAGGACCTGCCCGAGACGGGAGGCGATCTGGTGCATCACCGGCACCAGCGAGGACGCCCCCGCCTGCTCCTCCAGCGCCCGGATCCGGGCCTCCGGGCCGGACACCGACAGGGCGGTGGGCGTCGGCGCGCCCGGTACCGCGAGCGCGATGCAGCGGACGCCGATCTCCTGCTCCTGGTCGTCGACCACGTACCCGCGCTCGCGCGCCTCGGCGAGCTGGTCCATCAGCTCCTGCGGGTCGGTCACGGTGTACTCGGTGTGCGCGGGCAGCGGGTTGGGGCCCAGGATCGCGCGCGCCTCGTTCTCGGGGAGCTGGGCGAGCAGCGCCTTGCCGACGCCGGTGCAGTGCGGCTGCACCCGCCGTCCGACCTCGGTGAACATCCGCATCGAGCGCCGCGACTGCACCTGCCCGACGTACACCACCTCGCCGCCCTCCAGCACGGCCAGGTTGGCGGTCTCGCCGGTGGCCTCCATGAGCTCGGCCAGGTAGGGGCGGGCCCAGCTGCCGAGCAGGCGTCCGGCCGTCTCGCCGAGGCGGATCAGCCGGGGGCCGAGCGTGTAGCGGCGCGCGGTGTCCTGGCGGACGTAACCCTGCTGGACGAGGGTACGAACCAGTCGGTGGATGGTCGGCATCGGGAGGCCGGAACTGCCGGAGAGCTCGCTGAGGGTGGCCACCCCGCCGGAGTCGGCCAGTGCCTCCAGGAGTTGGAAGGCGCGCTCGACGGACTGAACGCCGCCGCTCGCGCGGTCGGCGCCTGTCGTCGATGCTGTGTCGGGGGTCGCAACCACCGGCGTTCCCTTCGCTGTCGGGGAGGAGTAGAGTCCCGGCGACCTCTTCAACAAACCGTTGAAATTCTGTATCGCGGAAACTAGTCTCCACCTTACAGAATCGAACTCGCCGACAGGCGGGTAACGATCGAGGAAGTTCCCGAGGAAGTTCCCACCGGAGCTCCCTTGCCAGGCTCAACCGTCTTAGGAGTGTCCTGCTCATGGCTGCAGATCAGGGGCCCGTCGGCGCCTCCCCCGCCGCTCCGGTCGTCACTGTCGCCGGTCCGCGCGTCCACCGGGCGGAGGAGGTGCTCACTCCGGAGGCGGTCGCCTTCGTCGTCGGCCTCCATCGCGCCTTCGAAGGGCGCCGGCAGGAGCTCCTGGCCAGGCGGAAGACCCGACGGGCCGAGATCGCCCGCACCGGCACGCTGGACTTCCTCCCCGAGACCGCCGACGTCCGGGCCGGGGACTGGAAGGTCGCCGAGGCGCCGCGCGCGCTCCGAGACCGCCGGGTCGAGATCACCGGCCCCACCGACCGCAAGATGGTCATCAACGCGCTCAACTCCGGGGCCAAGGTCTGGCTCGCCGACTTCGAGGACGCCACCTCCCCGACCTGGGAGAACGTGGTCAGCGGCCAGGTCAACCTGATCGACGCCTTCGAAGGCCGGATCGACTTCACCAGCCCGGCCGGCAAGGCCTACACCCTCAAGCCCGCCGCCGAACTCGCCACCGTCGTGGTCCGCCCGCGAGGCTGGCACCTGGACGAGAACCACCTGCTGGTCGACGGCGTCCCGGTGGCCGGAGCGTTCGTCGACTTCGGCCTGTACTTCTTCCACAACGCGGCCCGGCTGCTCGCCAAGGGTGCCGAGGACCCGAACTCCGGCCCCTACTTCTACCTGCCGAAGACCGAGAGCCACCTCGAAGCCCGGCTCTGGAACGACGTGTTCACCCACGCCCAGGCCGAACTCGGCATCCCGTACGGCACCGTCCGGGCCACCGTGCTGATCGAGACCATCACCGCGGCCTTCGAGATGGACGAGATCCTCTACGAGCTGCGCGACCACGCGGCCGGCCTCAACGCCGGACGCTGGGACTACCTGTTCTCGATCGTCAAGAACTTCCGCGACGCCGGTGCGCACTACATCCTGCCGGACCGCAACAGCGTCACCATGGCCTCGCCGTTCATGGCCGCCTACACCCGGCTGCTGGTGCAAACCTGCCACAGGCGGGGCGCCCACGCGATCGGCGGCATGGCCGCGTTCATCCCCAGCCGCAAGGACCCGGAGGTCAACGCGGCCGCGCTGGAGAAGGTCAAGGCGGACAAGGACCGCGAGGCCGGAAACGGCTTCGACGGCTCCTGGGTCGCCCACCCGGACCTCGTCCCGGTCGCCCGGGCCTCCTTCGACGCGGTGCTCGGCGATCGGCCCCACCAGAAGGACAACCCCGGCCCGTCGGAGCCGGTCACCGCCGCCGACCTGCTCGACATCGCGGGCGCCGGCGGCACCTGCACCCACGCCGGGCTGCACAACGCCGTCCAGGTCGGCATCCGCTACATCGAGGCGTGGCTGCGCGGGCTCGGGGCGGTCGGCATCTTCAACATGATGGAGGACGCCGCCACCGCCGAGATCTCGCGCTCGCAGATCTGGCAGTGGATCCACAACGGGGTCGTGCTGTCCGACACCGGCGAGAAGGCCACCGCCGAGCTGGTCCGAAGCCTGGTCGCCACCGAACTGGCCGAGCTCCGTGCCGAGTTCGGCGCCGAGGCCTACCAGGCCGGGCGCTGGCGCGAGGCCGCCCAGCTCTTCGAACAGGTCGCCCTGGCCGAGGAGTTCGCGGACTTCCTGACCCTCCCCGCGCTTCCCCTGCTGGGCTGAGCACCAATCTATCCACCGGCGCCACCGCTGCCGCCTGCCGGGCTGTAGCAGTTCCGCCCCCGTTTGCTCCGTTCCGTACGGCGACGAATCCACCTGTCCTCTCGTCGCCGTGCGGAACGGTCTTTTCTGTGTGAGGAGTTCACTGATGGCGCGCATCTTCTTCAACGGCCAGGCGATGGTCGGCGGACCGTTCCACGACAAGGTGGCCGACGCCCTGATCGGCCCGGTCCGCACCGCGCCCGGCTACCGCTTCTTCTCGATCGACCACAGCGGCGGTACGGACGTCTGCCCGGGGCTGCTGGCCGACCCGGGCGTCGACAGCGCGATCGAGGGCGAGCTGTACGACATCAGTCTGGAGCGCCTGCGGGACGTCATCCTGCCCGGCGAGCCGCGGGAGCTGGAGCTCGGCGTGATCGAGCTGGAGGACGGCTCGCCGTGCCTGTCCATGTTGCTCGCCCGGGGCGAGGTCGAGCGCGGGGTGCACCGCGAGATCACCCACCACGGCGGCTGGCGCGCCTACCTGGCGACGCTGGGACGCACGGCCTGACGGCCTGAACGGATTTCAGCGAACAGATGATGAAAGTTGTCATCTGTTCGCTGAAATCTGTTGGTTGAACTCTGTTCGCTGAACTCTGTTCGCGCCCACGCCGCGGCCCCGAACCCTCGCCGTGGGTTCGGGGCCGCAGTCCGCACACCCTGCCGGGCCTGCGGAGTCCGGGTCACGCACCGTCCCTGGGCGCCCCGGAGTCCTCGGTGTCAGGCCGTCACACCGGCCGGGAGGCGAGTTCCCTGGCCGCGCGGGCACAGGCCCGGGCGATCCGGTCCTCGTTGACGGTGGTCAGCTCGCCCTTCTCCACCACGGCGTTGCCGTTGACGAACAGCACCGCCAGTGGCGGCAGTGCGCCGAAGGTGAGGGCCGCGACCGGGTCGGCGATCGAGGAGTGCATGACGCCGTCGATCTTCCAGAGCGCCAGGTCCGCCAGCTTGCCGGCCTCGATCGAGCCGATCTCGTTCTGCCGCCCGAGCACCCGGGCCCCGCCCATGGTGCCGAGACGCAGCGCCTGGCGCCCGGTCAGCGCGGTCGGGGAGCCGTGGAGGCGGTTGATCAGCAGCGCGTTGCGCAGCTCGGTGCCCAGCTCGCCGGACTCGTTGGAGGCGGTGCCGTCGACGCCGAGCCCGACCGGTACGCCGGCCTTGAGCATGTCGGGCACCCGGGCGATCCCGGCGGCCAGGCGGGCGTTGGAGGACGGGCAGTGGGCGACGCCCGTACCCGTCTCGGCGAACTTGGCGATGTCGGAGTCGTTCATGTGGACGCAGTGGGCCATCCAGACGTCCTCGCCGAGCCAGCCCACCGACTCGAAGTAGTCGGTCGGCCCCATACCGAACAGCTCCTTGCAGAACTGCTCCTCCTCGGCCGTCTCCGACCCGTGGGTGTGCAGCCGGACGCCCTTGCGGCGGGCGAGTTCGGCGGACTGGCGGAGCAGGTCGGTGGAGACCGAGAACGGCGAGCAGGGCGCGATCGCCACGTGCAGCATCGAGCCGAACGAGGAGTCGTGGTAGCGGTCCACGGCGGCCTCGGAGGCGGCCAGGATGTCGTCGAGCTCCTCGACGGCGTGGTCCGGCGGCAGCCCGCCGTCCTTCTTGCTGCGGTCCATCGAGCCGCGCAGCGCGGTGAAGCGCAGCCCGAGCTCCTGGACGGCCTCGATCGAGGCGCCGAGGACGTCGCCGCCGTCCTTGGGGAAGACGTAGTGGTGGTCCGAGGCGGTGGTGCAGCCGGACTTGAGCAGGGCGGCGGCCGAGCCCTGGCTGGCGGCGTGCACGAGCTTCTCGTCGATCCGGGCCCAGGTCGGGTAGAGGGCGACCAGCCAGTCGAAGAGGATGTCGTCCTGGGCGAGCCCGCGGGTGATCCACTGGTAGAAGTGATGGTGGGTGTTGACCAGGCCCGGGGTGATCAGGTGGCCCTCGCCGTTGATGCGGCGCACCACGTTGTCCAGCCAGTTGGGGGCGGGGCCGTCCCCGACCGACTCGATGCGGTTGCCGAGGATGACCACGTGGCCGCGGGCGTACTCGGTGTCGGCGGCGTCGACGGTGGCGATCGCGACGTTCTCGATCACGATCCGCTGGTCGGCGGGTGGGGGCTGGACTGCCATGGTGTCACTCCTATGGGGGAGGGCCAGGAGGGGCGCGCACCTCAGGGTGCGCGCCCCCGCCCGGACCGGTCAGGACGGTGTCGCCGTCGGCACCGTCGCGCCGGGGGTCTGGCCGGGCAGGGATTCCGATCCTGACCGGCGGGTGGTCCCGACGTGGTGGAAGAGCAGGTTGAGCAGGACGGCCATCACGCAGCCGGCGGATATCCCCGAGTGCATCAGGGTCCGGACGGCCTCCGGGAAGGAGTCGTAGAAGTTCGGTACGGCGATCGGGATGATGCCGACACCGAGCGAGACCGACACCAGGATGGTGTTGGCGCTGGACTCCATGCCGGCCTCCGCGAGGGTGCGGATCCCGCTCGCCGCGACCGTGCCGAAGAGCACGATCCCGGCGCCGCCGAGCACGGGCTGCGGCACGAGGGAGACGACCGATCCGAGCACCGGGAAGAGCCCGAGCAGGATCAGGATGCCTCCGCCGGCCGCGACCACGAAGCGGCTGCGGATCTTCGTCAGCGCCACCAGCCCGATGTTCTGGGCGAAGGCGCTGGCGGCGAAGCCGTTGAAGACGGGGCTGATCGCGGTGGCCAGTCCGTCGGCCCGGAGGCCGGCGGCGAGGGTGGGTTCGTCGGCCTCGCGCTCGACGATCTTGCCGAGGGCGAGCATGTCGGCGGTGGACTCGGTCATCGAGACCACCATGACGATGCACATCGAGACGATGGCGGCGGCGTCGAACGCGGGCGCGCCGAAGTGGAACGGGGACGGGAGCGCGAAGACCTTCGCGTCCTGGACCGCGCCGAAGTCGGCCAGCCCCAGCGGAAAGGCGATCAGGGTGCCGAACGCCAGACCGATGAGCAGGGACAGCTGCTGCCAGAAACCGCGCAGCAGCCGGTTGCAGAGCACCACCGCGACGAGGGTGATCGCGGCGAGGCCGATGGCCCGCATGGAGCCGTACCCGGGGGCGCCCGGCGAGCCGCCGCGCGCCCAGTTCACCGCCACCGGGAGCAGGGACACCCCGATGAGGGTGATCACGGTGCCCTGGACGACCGGGGGGAAGAACCGGATGAGCTTGCAGAAGTACGGCGCCGCGAGGAAGCACAGGGCCCCCGCGACGATCACCGCTCCGAAGATCACCGGGAGGGCGTCCTTCGGGCCCCCTGTCCTTTCGATGGAGCCCTTGGCGATGGCGATCATGGGCGCGACGCCCGCGAACGACACGCCGTTCACGAACGGCAGTCGCGCGCCGATCTTCCAGACGCCGAGGGTCTGGAGCAGGGTGGCCAGTCCGGCGGTGAACAGGCTGGCCGAGATGAGCAGGGCGAGGTCGGCGGCGGACAGTCCGACGCCGGCGCCGACGATGAGCGGGGGTGCGACGACCCCCGCGTACATCGCGGCGACGTGTTGGAGCCCGGTGGAGAACAGCTTCACCGGGGGCAGCACCTCGTCCACGGGGTGGATTCCGGGGTGGGTGCCGGGACGGGTCCCGGACCCGGACGGCTCGCCGGGGAGGCGGGTTGAGGCGCCGTCCGGACCTGGGTCTCTTGCTGGGGTGGAACCGCCGTCGTTACTGCTGGTGTTGCTGGGTGCCATGTCGAGCCCCTCTTGTGCCCGTGGCTCCCGGCGCGCCCGTGGCGCTGGAGACCCCCCGAGGGCGGGACGGCGGAGCAAGGATCCCTCGGGGTGCTTCTCCAGTGCCCCGGGCCGGCCGCCGTGAGGCAGACACGAACTCCGGTTGGTGGGGGTGGAGAAACAGGTGGTGCGGGTGGCGCGGTGGGGGAGGTCAGACCACCGGGATGACCGGTACGACGCCCTCGCGGTGCACGGTGCCCTCGATCAGGCCGTACATGCGGTCCGCGGCGTAGTAGACCTCGTTCTCGTTCTTCAGCCCGAAGGGCTCCAGGTCGACCAGGAAGTGGTGCTTGTTGGGCAGTTCGAGGCGCACCTCGTCGACCTCGGCGCGGTTGTTGAGGACCCGGGTGCCCATCGAGTGCAGGGTCTGCTGCAGCGAGTAGGAGTAGGTCTCGGCGAACGCCTCCAGCATGTGCCGCTTCACGTGGGTGTAGGAGCGGTTCCAGTTGGGCTGGGCCTCGCCGTCGCGACCGCTGTAGCCGTACTTCCAGCGGGCGGTGACCTGGGTGGCGAGGATGCGGTCGTACGCCTCCTGGAGGGTGGTGTACTTGTCCTTGATGTAGCCCCAGAACTCCGAGTTGGTGGAGTTCATCACGATCAGGTCCTTCAGGCCGGAGATGACCTGGACCTTCTCGCCGTCGTAGACGACCTCGGTGGTGCGGGTCTCCTGGCCGTTGCGGACGAAGGAGTGGCCGACCTCCTCCGAGCCGATGAAGCGGGCCGAGCTGTCCGGCGTCTTGATCCGGTCCCAGGCGTACTCCTCGATCCGGATCCGGGCGCTGTGCACGACGCCGCGCTCGGTGTCGTCGACGAAGTGCCGGGCCAGCAGGATGCCGAAGGCCTCGGCCGAGTCGATGCCGTACTCCTTGGCGAAGGCGTAGACGGTGTTCTTGGTGGTGTCGGTGGGGAGGCAGTTGGCGTTGGACCCGGTGAGGTGGACGTCCTCGAAGTCGCCCTGGAGGGAGACCGAGACGTTCAGGTCCTTGATCTCGTGCCGGGTGGAGTCGCGGTAGACCCGGACGATGCGGTTCTCCGCCTTGCCGTACTGGTTCTGACCGAGCACGTGGGCCATGACAGGCTCCTAAGCTTCAAGGTCGGTCTACTAGCTTCCGCGGTAGACCGAGTATCCGAACGGGTTCAGCAGCAGCGGCACGTGGTAGTGGTGCTGCGCGGGCGCGACCGTGAAGACGATCGAGACCTCGGGGAAGAACGGCGGCTCCTCGGACTTGCGCGCGTAGTACGCGGCGGTGTCGAAGAGCAGCCGGACGACCGAGCCCGCCTCCACGGCCGGCAGGTCCTTGACCCGGCCGTCGGAGTCCGTGGCGGAGGTGCCGAGCACCTGCCAGCCACCCTCGGTGTGCAGTGCGAGCTCGACCGGGACACCCTCGGCCGGGCGGCCGAGGCTGGTGTCGAGCACGTGGGTGGAGATGCCAGTCATGGGTGAGGTGACCTTACTGATGGCAGAGGTGATGGTGCGTCGGTGAAAGGGAGAGGCGACGCACGGACGGTCCGGGGCCGCCCACGAAGCATTCTTGACGGTACGTCAGGAGGCGTCGAGGAGGCGGTTGAGCCGGATGTCGTTGATCTTGCGCAGTTCGCCCCGGACGGTCTCCGCCTCGGTGGCGGGATCGTTGGGGAGGCGCTCGCGCAGGGCGGCGAGCATGGTGGCCGCGGTGCGGCCGGTCGCGCAGATCAGGAACACGTGGCCGAACTTGGCCTCGTAGGCGGCGTTGGCCTCGCGCAGTTCGTCGAGGACCGCTTGGTCCACGCCCTGGATGCCGGCCTGTTCGCGCTCGGAGGTGGCGTCGCCCGCCTTGGGCTGTCCGATCCGGGCGTGTCCGGCCATCGCGTCGCGCAGGTCCGCGTCGGTCAGCTCGGCCATCGCCGCCGCGTTGGCGGCGAGCAGGGCCTCGCGGCTGGACCAGGGCTCGGCCTCCGCGACGGCGGCGGCCCAGCGGGGGCTGGAGCATACCTCCAGCAGGATCCCTTCGAGCTCCGCGGCATCGGCCGCGGCCAGGGCGTCAAGGGCGTGGGGGTGGTTGGTCACGGGTGGACCTCCTGAAGAGTGGTGCCACCCGGAAAAGCTAGATCGGCCCCACCCGGCCGTCAACAGTTTGTTGAACGGTTGGTGGTTACGTTTTGAACCGGCCCCCGGTGCGGGGCCCTTTCGTGTGCGATTGGCCAAGTGTGCCCCGCCGTGGGCCGATCCAGACTTCTCGGCACCGGCGGGGTCACCCGCTCGGCGGACCGCCCGGGGCGGCCCGGGGCCGCTCAGGAGGACTTCGAGCCGTCCTGGCGGTTCAGGTAGTTGTACACGGTGAAGCGGCTGACGCCCAGGGCCGAGGCGACCGTCTCGACCCCGTGGCGGACGGTGAAGGCGCCGCGCTCCTCCAGGAGGGCGACGACCCGCTGCTTCTCCCAGCGGTCCAGCTCGGCCAGCGGGCGGCCGTCGAACTGCCGGGTCATCTCGGCCAGCAGCCGGTCCAGCGCACTGCTCAGGTGCGGCAGCCGGACGGCCAGGGCCGGGGCGCCCTCCCATTCCAGGACGACGTCCTCGGCCTTCGCCTCGTCCAGCGGGACGGGCGTGGCGCCGACGGCGGCCAGCAGCGGCTTGACCGCCGCGGCCAGCGGGTGTTCCAGGTGCTGCTCGGTCACGGCGTACCGCCCTCCTCGTCCAGCAGGCTGACCTGGACCGAGATCCGGGTCGCCCCGGCGTCCAGGCTCTCCCGGAGCAGTCGGGTCACCGCGGCGAGGACCTGCTCGGCCTCACCCTCGGCGCCGGTCCCGAAGGGGCCGACCGACACGTCCAGGCCGGCCTCGTCGACGACCTTGCGGGCCGTCGCGGCGTGCTCCGGGAACGTGTCCAGTTCGAACGGTTCTGTCGTGAACTCCACCATCAATCGCACGTGCTCACTGTATCGAGCGGGGGTGGGCGGGGGCAGGGGCTGGGCGATCGAACAGCCGCGGGCGCTGGTGGCGGGCCCCTCCGGGCTACTTCAACAAAATGTTGCGGCAGCCTTGACACTCCCTCGCCGGGCCGGAGATGCTTCCACCACACAGAATCCCTCTTCCGGATCGTGGAAGTTGCGGATGAAGGAAGAGAGAGTGAGAGGTGATGGACGTGACGGCGGCTGCCAAGCACGGCTTCACGGTCAACCTGTCGATCCTGTTCGGCGAACTCCCGCTGCTGGAGCGCCCCGCGGCCGCGGCCGCGGCCGGCTTCACGGCCGCCGAGCTCTGGTGGCCCTTCGGCACCGAGCACGACCCGAGCCAGGCCGAACTGGACGCGCTGCGCAAGGCGTTCGGCGACGCGGGCGTCCGGCTCAGCGGCCTCAACTTCCTGGACGACCTGAGCCAGGGCGCCCGGGGCACCGTCGCGGTCCCGTCCGAGCGGGACCGGTTCCGCGCCAACGTCCCGGTCGCCGCGGAACTCGCCGCCTCGCTCGGTGCCACCGCGCTCAACGCGCTGTACGGCAACCGGATCGAGGGCGTCGACCCGGCCGAGCAGGACGCGCTCGCGCTGGAGAACCTGGTGCTCGCCGCCGAGGCGGCGCACGGGATCGGCGCGGTCCTGCTGGTCGAGGCCCTCAACAAGGCCGAGTCGCCGGACTACCCGCTGGTCTCCGCGGCCGCCGCGGTCGAGGTGGTCGACAAGGTCAACGCCGCCACCGGCCTGGGGAACGCCAGGTTCCTCTGCGACCTGTACCACCTGACCAAGAACGGCGAGGACCTGGCGGCGGTCATCGACACCCACGCCGACCGGATCGGCCACGTGCAGATCGCCGACACCCCGGGCCGCAACGAGCCCGGCACCGGCGAGCTGGACTTCGAGGACCTGTTCGCCCGGCTCAGCGCCGCGGGCTACACGGGCTCGATCGGCCTGGAGTACCGCCCCTCCACCGGCGTCAGCGCCGACAGCTTCGGCTGGCTGCCGCGTGAGCTGCGCGCGGCCCGCTAGCCCCGCAGCGCGACGCGACGCGGCATCCGAAGGCCGCCGGCAAGCCACCCCTCCCCCCCCGCACACGTAAGGAACCCGACGCGATGAGCGCCTCCCGCAAGATTGCCTTCGTCGGCCTCGGCATCATGGGCAAGCCCATGGCCGTCAACCTGGTCAAGGCCGGCCACCACGTGACCGGCTTCGACCTCTCCCAGGCCTCGATCGACACCGTGGTCGCGGCCGGCGGCCACGGCGCCGCCAGCATCGCGGACGCGGTGAAGGACGCCGAGGTCGTCATCACCATGGTCCCGGCCGACCCGCACGTCGAGGCGGTCATCCTCGGCGAGGGCGGCGTCCTGGAGAACGTCGGCGCGGGCACCCTGGTGATCGACATGTCCTCGATCACCCCGCAGACCTCCATCAAGGTCGGCAAGGCCGCCCGCGAGAAGGGCGTGCGCACCCTGGACGCCCCGGTCTCCGGTGGCGAGGCCGGCGCCGTCGAGGCGGTGCTGTCGATCATGGTCGGCGGCGAGGCGGCGGACTTCGCCGAGGCCAAGCCGCTGTTCGACGCGCTGGGCACTACGGTCGTCCACGTCGGCCCGGACGGCGCCGGCCAGACCGTCAAGGCCGCCAACCAGCTGATCGTCGCGGTCAACATCCAGGTGCTCGCCGAGGCCGTGGTGTTCCTGGAGAACGCCGGCGTCGACCTCGCCGCCGCGCTCGACGTACTCGGCGGCGGCCTGGCCGGCTCCACCGTGCTCAACCGCAAGAAGGCGAACATGCTGAACCGCGAGTTCTCGCCCGGCTTCCGGATCGACCTCCACCACAAGGACATGGGCATCGTCACCGACGCCGCCCGCGCCGTGGGCGCCGCCCTGCCGGTCGGCGCCGTGGTGGCCCAGCTGGTCGCCTCCGCCCGGGCCAACGGCGACGGCTCCCTCGACCACTCGGCGCTCCTGCGCGGCGTCGAGCGGCTCTCCGGCCGCGAGGTCAAGTGACCCGCCGGGTCACCTGACCCGCGAGACCACCCGACCCGCGAGGTCGAGTGATCCGCGAGGTCGAGTGATCCGAGAGGTCACCCGACCCGCGTGGTCGGGTGACCGAAGGGGCCCGGCGCCCCGACAGACTCCTCCTGGCGGCGTGTACCTGATCCGGTCGTGCCCGCGCCGCCAGGAGGCCCGTCCCGACCGGCGTGCGGGCAGGGGCTCATCCGCCCGCCCGCCGGTCGACCCAAGCCGGTGACGCGCACACCCTCCCCATGGGGGCACTTCGGTCGTGCCTGCTGCGTGTCGCCTGGCCCCCTCCCCGCCGAGGGGAGCCCCTCGTACGTCGGAAGCGGGACGAGGGGAACGGCGGGGAGGGGGTCGCACCACCCACCTCCCGCGGCCCTGGCCGCACCACCCGGGCGGGGTCGCGTTCCCCGGGCCACCGGACACATGCTTGTCGAACCACCGCCAGACCCCGTACGGAAGTGAGGACCACCGATGCCCCCCACCCCCCACCAGGGTCACGTGGTCGTAGCGCCGGACAAGTTCAAGGGCACCCTCGAAGGCGCCGAGGTCGCAGCCCGGATCGCCGCCGGCATCCGGCGCGCCGCGCCCGGCACCGAGGTGCGCGAACTGCCCGTCGCCGACGGCGGCGAGGGCACCCTGGCGGCGGCGCTCGCGGCCGGCTTCGACCGCGTCCCGGCCAAGGTCGCCGGGCCGACCGGCCTGCCAGTGGACGCCGCGCTCGCCGTCCGCGGCGACACCGCCGTGGTCGAGCTGGCCCAGGCCTCCGGACTCGCCCGGCTGCCCGGCGGCCGGACCGCCCCGCTCGCGGCCGGCTCCTACGGTGTCGGCCAGCTGATCGGCCGGGCGGTGTCCCTGGGCGCCAAGCGGATCGTCCTGGGCCTCGGCGGCAGCGCCTGCACGGACGGCGGCGCCGGCATGGTGCAGGCGCTCGGGGTCCGGCTGCGGGATGCCGACGACGTGGAACTGCCGCCCGGCGGCGCCGCGTTGCGCCGTCTGGAGCGGATCGAGCCCGGCCCTCTGGCCGAGCTGCTGACCGGCGTCGAGGTCGTGGTCGCCTGCGACGTGGACAACCCGCTGCTCGGCCCGCGCGGCGCCACCGCCGTGTACGGCCCGCAGAAGGGCGCCGACGGGGACGACCTGGTGGTCCTGGAGGAGGGGCTGACCCGTTTCGCCGACCAGGTGGCCGCGGCGACCGGACGGGACGTGCGGCAGGCCCCCGGCGCCGGGGCCGCGGGCGGGGTGGGCTTCGCCGCCCTCGCCCTGCTCGGCGCCACCATGCGACCCGGTATCGAGCTGCTGCTCGAACTGCTGGGTTTCGACGAGGCCGTGCGTGGGGCACGCCTCGTCGTCACCGGCGAGGGCTGCCTGGACGCTCAGACGCTCCACGGCAAGGCCCCCGCCGGAGTCGCCGCGGCGGCCGCTCGGGCGGGGGTTCGGGTGGCCGCCGTGGCGGGTCGGCTGGAGCTGTCCGAGCCCGAGTGGCGGGCGGCCGGCTTCACCGCCGCGATCGCACTCACCGACCTGGCCGAACAGCCGGGGGACAGCATGACCAGGGCCGGTGAGCTGGCCGAGCTGGCGGGGGAGCGGCTGGCCGGAGCGCTCCTGCCGGGCTGATCCCTCGTACGTTCCTCCATTGACGTTTTGTTGAAGGCGGGCCTAGGCTCCCGGCAATCCTTCGGTTCCCACCCACTCCGACCACCCGGCGAGCGCCTCCCCGGGCCGCGTGGTCCGGTGTGCCCCCCTTCCCAAATTCCCCCCAGTTCCAGGTTTCGGAGGTTCCCATGCCGTTCAGCCAGCCAGCGGTGATCCGCTCCCGCCGGGCCGTGCTGCCCGCCGGAGAGCGCCCCGCGGACGTGCTGATCCGGGACGGGAGGATCGAGCAGGTCGCCGCCCACGGATCGCTGGTGGTCGGCGACAGCGAACTCGTCGACCTCGGCGACACCGCCCTGCTGCCCGGCCTGGTCGACACCCACGTGCACGTCAACGAGCCCGGCCGCACCGAGTGGGAGGGCTTCGCCACCGCCACCCGGGCCGCCGCGGCCGGCGGCGTCACCACGATCATCGACATGCCGCTCAACTCGATCCCGCCCACCACCACGGTCGACGGGCTGGCCGTCAAGCGGAAGACCGCCGAGGGCCAGGCCTGGGTCGACCTCGGCTTCTGGGGCGGGGCCGTGCCCGGCAACGTGGCCGACCTCGAACCCCTGCACCGCGCGGGCGTGTTCGGCTTCAAGAGCTTCCTCGCCCCGTCCGGCGTCGACGAGTTCCCGCACGTCGAGGCCGCCGACCTGGAGGCCGCCCTGGCCGAGCAGGCCCGGATCGGGGCGCTGGCGATCATCCACGCCGAGGACCCGGCCGTACTCGCCGCCGCACCGCAGCAACCGGGCGTCCACTACCGGGACTTCCTCGCCTCCCGCCCCTCCGGCGCGGAGACCGCGGCGGTCGCCGACCTGCTCCGCACGGCCCGGCGCACCGGCGCCCGGGTGCACATCCTGCACGTCTCCTCCGCCGCCGTGCTGCCGCTGCTGCGCCGGGCGCGCGAGGACGGCGTACGGGTGACCGCGGAGACCTGCCCGCACTACCTGACCCTCGCCGCCGAGCAGGTGCCGGACGGCGACACCGCCTTCAAGTGCTGCCCGCCGATCCGCGACGAGGCCAACCGGGACGCGCTCTGGCAGGCCCTGGCCGACGGCGAGTTCATCGCCGTCGTCTCCGACCACTCGCCGTCCACCCCCGACCTCAAGCTGCTGCCCGAGTACGGCGGCAGCGGTGACTTCGCGGCCGCCTGGGGCGGCATCGCCTCGCTGCAGCTGGGCCTGCCCGCCATCTGGACCGAGGCCCGCCGCCGCGGCCACACCCTCTCCGACGTGGTGCGCTGGATGTCCGCCGGACCGGCCGAACTGGTCGGCCTCACCGGCACCAAGGGCGCCATCGCGGCGGGCTGCGACGCCGACCTGGTGGCCTTCGACCCCGACGGCGAATTCTCCGTCCGCGCCGGTGAGTTGCACCACCGCAACCCGGTGACCCCGTACGCGGGACGGACGCTGACCGGTGCCGTCCGCACCACCTGGCTGCGCGGCCGCGCGGTGGACACCGGCGCCGAGCCCTTCGGCCGGCAGCTCACCCGGCTCGCCGGGTCCCTTCCCGACCACGCTTCCTGAGCCGGAGCCGCTCCCCGGGCCGAAGAGCCGGAGAGCCGGAGCGGCCTCCGCGCCGACACCGCTTCTGAACCGACACGTCTTCCGAGGAGAGTCAGTGACCACTGCCGACACCCCCAGCGCTCCCTTCACCGAGCTGGTCAACCTGGCCTCCCGACTGCTCGGCGCGGGGGTCGTCGCCACCAACGAGGACACCTTCGCGGACGCCGAGAACCTGCTGGTGGCCAAGCCGGCCGAGTTCCGCCCGCACACCTTCGGCCACAAGGGCCAGATCATGGACGGCTGGGAGTCCAAGCGCCGCCGCGGCGTCTCCGCCGAGCAGCCGCACCCCACCGACCAGGACCACGACTGGACGATCGTGCGGCTCGGCGTCGGCGGGGTGATCCGCGGCGTGATCGTCGACACCGCCCACTTCACCGGCAACTACCCGGAGAGCGCCTCGGTCGAGGCCGCCTCCGTACCCGGGCACCCCTCGCCCGAGGAGCTGCGGGACGCCGAGTGGACCGTCATCGTGCCGCGCACCCCGCTCCGGGGCGACACCGCCCACGAGTTCGCCGTCCAGGACGACACCCGCTACACCCACGTGCGGCTCAGCATCTTCCCGGACGGCGGCGTCGCCCGGCTGCGGGTGCACGGCGAGGTGCTGCCCGACCCGCGCGAACTGGACGGCCTCACCTTCGACCTGGCCGCCCAGGAGTACGGCGGCGTGGCCGAGGCGGCGTCCGACCGCTACTTCTCCTCCCCGCACAACCTGAACGCTCCCGGCCGCGCCTCCGTCATGGGCGAGGGCTGGGAGACCCGGCGTCGGCGCGACAAGGCCAACGACTGGGTGCAGATCGCCCTGGCCGGGGGCGGCGAGGTCCTGGCCGCCGAGGTGGACACCACCCACTTCGTCGCCAACGCCCCCGGCTGGGCCGACCTGATCGGCTTCGACGCCTCGACCGGGCAGGCCGCGAACCCGCGGACACCGGCCGACGGCGAATGGTTCGAGATCCTGCCCCGCACCCGCCTCCAGCCCGACACCCGGCACCGCTTCCGGCTCGACGTCGGCCGCCCGGTGACCCACGTGCGGATCAACGTCTACCCGGACGGCGGGCTCGCCCGCCTCCGGCTCACCGGCCGCCTCACCGAGGCCGGCCGCGCGGCCCTCGCACTGCGCTGGTTCAACGCGGTCCCGGCCGCCGAGGCCGCGGCCGCCCTCGCCGACGCCGGAC
The DNA here is from genome assembly GCF_055584725.1 of Kitasatospora sp. NPDC101108. NCBI lineage: Bacteria > Bacillati > Actinomycetota > Actinomycetes > Kitasatosporales > Streptomycetaceae > Kitasatospora > Kitasatospora sp. NPDC101108. Next base: position 38,537 of record NZ_JBVJLM010000006.1, on the reverse strand, counting down.
TGACCGCCGAGGAGGCCGAGGCGCTGGCCGCCGCCCGCCCGCTGGCGGACCCGGCGGCGGCCACCGCCGCGGTCGCCGGCCTCCGGCCGGCCGACGGCCCGGACGGCGAGCACTCCGCCCGCCGCCGCTCGGCGCTGTGGCGCCTGCTGGGCGTCTGACAGCCCCGCTGACACCCCGCTACCGGCCCGCTGTCGGCCCGTGCGCCCGCTCCACCTCTCCACGCACCGCCTTATCGACACCTGAAGGACCCTCCATGTCCAAGATCCTGACCACGGAGTCCGGCGCCCCGGTCGCCGACAACCAGAACTCGGCCTCGGCCGGCGAGTACGGCCCGCTGCTGCTCCAGGACCAGCACCTGCTGGAGAAGCTGGCCCGGTTCAACCGTGAGCGCATCCCGGAGCGCGTCGTGCACGCCCGCGGCTCCGGCGCGTACGGCTACTTCGAGGTCACCGACGAGGTGTCGAAGTACACCCGGGCGGCCTTCCTGTCCGAGGTCGGCAAGCGCACCGAGCTCTTCCTGCGCTTCTCCACCGTGGCCGGCAACCTGGGCGCCGGCGACGCGGTGCGCGACCCGCGCGGCTTCGCCGTGAAGTTCTACACCGAGGAGGGCAACTACGACCTCGTCGGCAACAACACCCCGGTGTTCTTCATCAAGGACCCGATCAAGTTCCCCGACTTCATCCACTCGCAGAAGCGCGACCCGTACACCGGCGTGCAGGAGGCGGACAACGTCTGGGACTTCTGGGCCCACTCGCCGGCCTCGGCCCACCAGATCACCTGGCTCTTCGGCGACCGCGGCATCCCGGCCTCGTACCGCCACATGAACGGCTACGGCTCGCACACCTACCAGTGGGTCAACGCCGAGGGCGAGGCCTACTGGGTCAAGTACCACTTCAAGACCAACCAGGGCATCCGCAGCCTGGACAGCCACCAGGCGGCCGAGGTGCTCGGCGCCGACGCCGACTCGCACCAGCGCGACCTCCACCAGGCCATCGAGCGCGGGGTGTTCCCCTCCTGGACCCTCTACGTCCAGCTGATGCCGGTCGCCGAGGCCGCGGACTACCGCTTCAACCCCTTCGACCTCACCAAGGTCTGGCCGCACGCCGACTACCCGCTGGTCAAGGTCGGCCGCCTGGTGCTCAACCGGAACCCGGAGAACGTCTTCGCCGAGGTCGAGCAGTCCGCGTTCTCGCCGAACAACTTCGTGCCCGGCATCGGCCCGTCCCCGGACAAGATGCTCCAGGGCCGCCTGTTCGCCTACGCCGACGCCCAGCGCTACCGCCTCGGCGTCAACCACACCCAGCTGCCGGTGAACGCCCCGCGCGCCACCGAGGCCAACAACTACGGGCGCGACGGCTACAACGCGCTCAACCCGGCCGGCCGGGGCAAGAACTACGAGCCCAACTCGTACGACGGCCCGGCCCAGACCGACGACGCGCTCGCCGCGCCGCTCAGGCTCGACGGCCACACCGGCACCTACACCACCCCGGCCCACACCAAGGACGACGACTTCTTCCAGGCCGGCGAGCTCTACCGGCTGATGTCGGAGGACGAGAAGACCCGCCTGATCAACAACCTCGCGGGCTTCCTCGCGCAGGTCACCCGGGACGACGTGGTCGAGAAGAACCTCGCCCACTTCCACGCCGCCGACGAGGAGTACGGCGCCCGGCTCGAAGCGGCCGTCGCCAAGCTCCGGGCGGGCGACGAGGGCTGACGCCGCGACCCCGCGCCGGACGACCTGTCCGCACCCCGCACCCTCAGGGCCGCCGGGGCCCGCACCCCGGCGGCCGTCCGACGGGCCTCTCCCCCTGGGCAGTGGGGGAGGGGCCCGTCGGCCGTTCCGGGGTCGGCCGTTCCGGGGTCGGCCGTTCCGGGGGGCGTGGGGCGTGCGGGTCGGGGCGCCGTCCGCGCGGCTCGGGGGCGCGGGCGGTACGGGCCGGTGCGCCCCTTCTACCAGGCGAGCGGCGGTTGCTCCACGGAATGTTCACGGATATTCACGGACGGCAGTCGACCGGGTTCCGGGGTGGATAGGCTGGAGACCGCCCGCGGTCGCTCCGTGGGGGGACATCGGAAGGGGACGACATGTCGACACCAGCCCCGGGTCGTCACGCCGCGCTGGACCCGGGCCCGACGGGCCCGTTCACCTCCCTGCAGCACGCCCTCAGACTGTTGGAGGCCGTCGACCGGCACCCCGACGGCGCCACCCTGGTCGCCCTCGCGCGGGAGACCTCGCTGGGCCTGCCGACCGTCCGGCGGCTCGCGGAGATCCTGGAGATCGAGGGCTACCTCCAGTGCCAGGACGGCGGTTGGGTGCTCGGCGGCACGTTCGCCCTGCTCGGGCAGTACAACCGCGAACAGCTCGTCAAGGCCAGGCTGAACCGCAAACTCGCCGAACTCCGGGACGAGTTGGGTGCTGCGGTGTACTTCGGCCGCTACCACGACGGCGAGTTGACGGTCGAGGCGGTCTCGGCGGCCGACTACGCGCCCGCCGTGCAGGAGTGGGTGGACTTCCGGGCCACCGCGCACGCCAGCGCGATCGGCAAGTGCCTGCTCAGCCAGCTCGACGCGGACGGCCGGCGGGACCACCTCTCCCGGCACCCGGTCGCCCGGCTCACCTCCCGTACGGTCACCGACGCCGACCAGCTGATGCACCGGCTGGAGCGCCAGCCGGCCACGGTGCCGGTGCTGGACATCCAGGAGTACGCGCTCGGCACGGTCTGCGCGGCGGTGCCGATCACGGCGGGCAGCACGGTCGGCTGCCTGGCCACCTCGATGCCGGTGGACAACATCCACAAGCTGAAGGCCGCCGCCGAGCTGCTGGCGGCCCGGGCGGCGCCGCTGATGCTGGCGATGGCGGTCTGAGGGGGCGTCGAGCCCCGGTGTTCCGAGGCCGAGGCCGCTCCTGACGGGCCCCGCCGGACGTGTCGCGTCCGGCGGGGCCCGGGTGTTTTCCGGAGGCGGCCCGTTCCGGGGGCCGGGGCCCTCCTCCGGGCGCGTCACTTATTAGACTCGATGTCGATAAGAGTTGTCCAAACCCTTGTCGCGGTCTCTACCGGCGAGTACGTTTCCCGGAGTCGAGCCGCCGCCGCCAGGTCAGGAGGGCCTGCCATGCCCCGCTCCACTCCCGTCCCCGCCCTCGCCGCCCCCGCCGCGCGCGTCCACGAGAGCCTCGTCCTGGAGCCCCGGGACGTCCGCTTCGACTGGGCCCGGCTGCCGCTGCACTGGATCCCGGACGAGCCGATGGCCACCCACGTGATCAACGTGCTGCACCTGCTGCTGCCCGAGGGCGAGCGCTGGTTCGTCAAGGTGTTCAAGGAGGCGCTGCCGCTCATCCGGGACGAGCAGCTGCGCGAGGAGGTGCTCGGCTTCATCGGGCAGGAGGCCATCCACGCCGAGGCCCACCAGGAGGTCCTCGACCACCTCCTCGGCCAGGGGCTCGACCCGCGCCCGTACGTCCGGCAGATCTCCTGGCTCTTCCAGCGCGTCCTGGGCGACAAGCCCGGCCTGACGCCCGCCCAGCGGCGGGAGAACGTCATCGAGCGGGTCGCCTTCGTCGCGGCGATCGAGCACTTCACCGCTTTCCTGGGCAACTGGGCGCTCAACTCCCCGGGGCTGGACCGGGCCAAGGCCGACCCGACGATGCTGGACCTGCTGCGCTGGCACGGCGCCGAGGAGGTCGAGCACCGCAGCGTCGCCTTCGACCTGATGGTCCACCTGGACCCGGGCTACCTCCGGCGGGTCCGCGGGATGGCCCTGTCGGGGCCGCTGCTGGTGCACCTGTGGGTGCGCGGCGCCCGCTTCCTGCTCGCCGCCGACCCGACGCTGGAGGGGCGGCTCAAGCCCACCTGGCGGGAGGCGAGCCGGATCGCCAAGCGCGGACTGCTGCCCGACCCGATCCGCTCCGTCCGCTCGGGGCTGCGCTACCTGCGGCCGGGCTACCACCCGACCCAGGAAGGGTCCTCCAGCCAGGCGCTGGGCTACCTCGCCACCTCACCGGCCGCCCGCGCGGCGGCGGCGCGCGGCTGACCACAAACGGCTGGGAGCTGACAGCTGACAACTTTCAGCCGACAACTTTCAGCGAACAGATTTCAGCAAACAGATTTCAGATTTCAGATGACGTCATCTGTTCGCTGACGCCCGAATCCCGCCGTCTTGAGCCCGCCCGCCTCCTCTCCCACGCCAAGGACCCGTCGGATGGACCTGTCCACCCCACCCCCCGACCTTTACGGCCGCCCCCGCGCCGACGCCTTCATCCGCCGGCTCACCGCCTTCGGCGACCGCTACTCCCCGGCCCTCGGCGGCCCCCTGTTGCGCCGCAACCCCCGGCGCCCGCTCAGCCGCCCCACCCCGCCGCTGCAGCTGGTGATCGCCGCCCGCCGCCAACTTACCTCCGACGTCGTCGAATTGACCTTCGCCGACCCTTCCGGTGGCCCGCTGCCGCCCTGGCAGCCCGGCGCCCACCTGCGCCTCGCCCTGCCCTCGGGCCGGGAGCGCCACTATTCGCTGAGCGGCGATCCCGCCGACCGCCACCGGTACCGCATCGCCGTCCGGCGACTGCCCGAGGGCGGCGGCGGGTCGGTCGAGGTCCACGACACCCTGCACCCGGGCACCCGCCTGACCGCCCGCCGCCCTCGCAACGGCTTCGCCTTCTGCGCCGAGCCCGCCGTGCTCCTGCTCGCCGGAGGCATCGGCATCACCCCGCTCCTCCCGATGGCCCGAGAGGCGCAGCGCCACGGCCTCGACTGGCGCCTGGTGCACGTCGGCCGCAGCGCCGACACCCTCCCGTACGCGGACGAGCTGCGCGCCCTCGACCCGCACCGCGTCGTGCTGCGCACCGACGGCGAGCACGGCGGCGTCCCCACCGGCGCCGAGTTGCTCGCCCACGCCCCGCGCGGAGCCGCCGTCTACTGCTGCGGCCCTGCCCCGATGCTCGCCGCCGTCCAACGGGCACTGGACGGATCCCCCGCCACCGCCCTGCACTTCGAGCGCTTCGGAGCCGCCCCGGTCACCGACGGCGAGCCCTTCGCCGTCCGGCTCGGCGCCGACGGCCCGACCCTGGACGTCCCCGCCGACCGCTCCGCGCTGGACGTGCTGCGCGAGGCCCGCCCCGACCTCCCGTACTCCTGCCACCAGGGCTTCTGCGGCACCTGCGAGGTGCGCCTGCTGGCCGGCCGCCCCGACCACCGGGACCGCCGCCTCACCCCCGAGCAGCGCGCCGCCGGCGCCCTGCTGCCCTGCGTCTCCCGGGCCGCCGAGGGTGAGACCCTCGTGCTCGACATCTAGAAGGAGAGCCCCTCGATGCCCCCGACGGCCCCGACGGTGAAAGCGACGCCCGCCTTCCCGTACACCGAGCGCGACCTCGCCCGCTTCCGCGAGACCCAGCAACTCGCCTACCACTGCGCCGAACAGGTCGCCGCCTGGATCGAACCGGGCGTCACCGAGCGGCAGGCCACCGCCGAACTGCGCCGCCGCCTGGTCGCCGCCGGGGTCCAGGACTTCTTCCACGTCCCCTTCGCCTGGTTCGGCGACCGCACGGCCTTCCGGCACTTCCACACCCCGCTGCAGTTCTTCGCCGGGAACCGCCGGCTGGAGGAGGGCATGCCGTACGTGCTGGACTGCGCGCCCGTCGTGGACGGCTACACCGCCGACATCGGCTACGGCGGCAAGATCGGCGAGAACCGGGTCTGGGACCGGCTGGCCGCCGACCTCAAGGTGTACCGCGAGCTGATCCTCGCCGAGGTGCGCGCCCGTCGGCCGCTCAACGAGGTGTACGCGGCGGTGGACGCGCAGATCGCCGCGCACGGCTACGACAACCGCCACCAGGTCTACCCGGGCCGGGTGATCGGCCACCAGGTCACCCGCACCACCGTGCGCGGCCCGGCCGGGGTGAACGTGTTCGGCTTCGGCGTGCGCACCCTGCAGACCCTCGGCCGGGAGCTCATCTCCGAGCGCCTGCACGGCCGTTCGCCGCTGTGGGCGGACGGCCGGTCGTCCCGGCACGCGCCCACCCCCGGCCTGTGGGCGGTCGAGCCGCACATCGGGTTCCGGGGCGTGGGCATCAAGTTCGAGGAACTGCTGGTGGTCACCGAGGACGACGCCTACTGGCTCGACGACGACCTCCCGCACGTCCGCCGCTGGAACGCCTCGACCGCCTCGACCGCCGCGACCGCCGCGACCACCGCGACCACCGAGCCGACCGAGCCCACCGGCGAACGGACCACCCTGGAGGCCACCCGATGACGCCCGCACCGACGCCCGCACCGACGCCCGCACCGACGCCCCCGGTCCGCCGCCGGACCGTCCGCTCCGGAGGCCTCCCGCTCGCCGTCTTCGAGCAGGGCGACCCGCAGGCCCCCACCGTCCTCCTGGTGCACGGCTACCCGGACACCCACACCGTCTGGGACGACATCGCCGCCGACCTCGCCCGCGACCACCACGTGGTCCGCTACGACGTGCGCGGCGCAGGCGAGTCGGCCGCCCCGGCGGACCGCGACGGCTACCGCCTGGAGCGGCTCGCCGACGACCTGTTCGCCGTCGCCGAGGCCGTCAGCCCCGACCGCCCGGTGCACCTGGTGGCCCACGACTGGGGCTCGATCCAGTCCTGGGAGGCCGTCACCGACCCCGGCGCCCGTCAGCGGATCGCCTCCTACACCAGCCTGTCCGGCCCCAGCCTGGACCACATGGGCTTCTGGCTGCGCCACCGGCTGCGCCGCCCCACCCCGCGCCACCTCAAGCAGCTGCTCCACCAGGGCCTGCACTCCTGGTACATCACCGCCTTCCACCTGCCCTACCTCGCCCCGGCTGCCTGGCGCCTCGGCCTCGCCCGGGCCTGGCCGCGGGTGCTGCGCGACCTGGAGCACGTCACCCCGCGCGCCGACCACCCGCAGCGCACCCTGCGCCGCGACGCGGTCCGCGGCATCGAGCTGTACCGGGCCAACTTCCGCCCCACGATGGGCAGTCCGCGTGAGCGGCGGACCGAGGTCCCGGTGCAGCTGATCACCCTCACCCGGGACCGCTACGTCGGCACCTACCTCTCCGAGGGCCTGGAGCGCTGGGTGCCCGATCTGACCCGACGCACACTGCACGCCGGCCACTGGTCGGCACTGCTGGAGAAGGGAGCCACCGTGGCCGGCATGGTCCGCGAGTTCACCGCCCGGATCGAGGCGGGACGGGCCCGGGAGGCCGACGGCGACGGCCGCCTGGTCGTGGTCACCGGCGGCGGCAGCGGCATCGGCCGGGCCACCGCGCTCGCCTTCGCCGAGGACGGCGCCAGGGTGGTGGTCTGCGACCTCGACCTCGCGGCCGCCGAGCGCACCGCCGAACTCGCCTCGCTGATCGGCCCGCAGGCGCACGCCTATCAGGTGGACGTCTCCGACGGCGCCGCGATGGACGCCTTCGCCCAGCGCGTCGCCGCCGAGCACGGTGTGCCCGACGTGCTGGTCAACAACGCCGGCATCGGCCACTCCGGGACCTTCCTGCAGACCACCGAGAAGGAGTGGCAACGCGTCCTGGACGTCAACCTGTGGGGCGTGATCCACGGCTGCCGCGCCTTCGGCACCCTGATGGCCGACCGCGGCCAGGGCGGCCACATCGTCAACGTGTCCTCGGCCGCCGCGTACCTGCCCTCGAAGGCGCTCACCGCCTACGCCACCAGCAAGGCCGCCGTCTTCATGCTCTCCGACTGCCTGCGCGCCGAGTTCGTCGGCCACGGCATCGGCGTCTCCACGATCTGCCCGGGCATCGTCAACACCAACATCACCCGCACCTCCACCTTCTCCGCCAGCACCGCGGCCGAGCAGTCCGCCAAGCAGGCCCGCGCCGCCAAGCTCTACGCCCGCCGAGGCTTTCCCCCCGAGAAGGTCGCCACCGCCATCCTCACCGCCGTCCGGACCGGCAAGCCCGTCGTCCCGGTCACCCCCGAGGCCAAGGCCGCCCGCCTCCTCTCCCGCCTCAGCCCCGGACTCCTCCGCCTCGCCGCCCGTCTCAACGTCACCTGATCAGGTGAATGTCACCCGATAGGCCCGGTTCAAGCCTGCGATATCGACTAGCATTGATTTTGATATCGCAGGCCCGTAGTCCTTCAGGAGGTCAGCCATGGCTCGCACCGTGATAGACGTCAACGACGCACTCCTGGCCGAGGCCGCCGAGATCCTCGGCACGACGACCAAGGTCGCTACTGTCAACGCAGCCCTTGAGGATCTCGTGAAGCGCCGGAAGCGCGAGAGGTTCATGGCCTGGCTCGCAGATGGTGGTCTGCCCGATCTCACCGGACCGGTGGAAAAAGGTGAGTGAGCGCTTCCTGATCGACAAGTCGGCCTTCGCCCGCTTCTCCAAACCGGCGGTCAGGTCGGTCCTCAGGCCTCGGATCATCAGGGGCGTGGTCGCGATCTGCGGCGCCGTTGAGCTGGAGATCATGCACAGCGCCCGCTCGAAGGCGGATGCCCTTGAGATCCGCGAGGGCCTGAGTGGCTTCGACTGGCTGCCCACACCCGACGAGGTGTGGGACCGGGCCATCGAGGTGCAGGCCCTCCTCACCGCCGCCGGCAACTGGCGGGCGCTGTCCGTGGCGGACCTCGTCATCGCCGCCACCGCCGAGCGCCACGGTGCGACCGTGCTGCACTACGACGGCGACTACGACATGATCGCCGCCGTCACCGGCCAGCCGACCGAGTGGGTCGTGCCCCAGGGAACGGCGGACTGATCAGCTCATCGGGCCTGTGGGAGCATCGGGGCCCATGGAGATGACAACCGCCCTGTGGTCCTTCGCCCTCGTCGCGGGGCTGCTCACGCTCACACCCGGGCTCGACACCGCGCTGATCCTGCGGACCTCCGCGCTCGGCCGGCGGCGGCAGGCCTGGGGAGTGGTGCTGGGCATCCAGACCGGGACGTTGATCTGGGGGACGCTGACCTCGGCCGGGGTGACGGCCCTGCTGACCGCCTCGCAGGTGGCCTACGAGGTCCTGCGCTGGGCCGGTGCCGCCTACCTGGTCTGGATGGGTGTCGGGATGCTGCGCAAGCGCGGCGCCGAGGCCGCCACCGAGGAGGAGGAGTCCGTCGATGGCGGCTTCGGGCACGGCTGGCGGCGCGGCACGCTGACCAACCTGCTGAACCCCAAGGTCGGGGTGTTCTACGTGGCCGTGCTGCCGCAGTTCATCCCCGCCGGTGCCCCGCACTTCGCCGTCGGCGTGGCGCTGACCTGCGTGCACGTCGTGGAGGGCCTGCTCTGGTCGACCGTGCTGGTCGGCTTCGCCCGGGTGCTGCGGGGCTGGCTGCGCCGCCCGGCGGCCCGGCGGGCGATGGACCGGGTGACCGGAGCGGTGGTGGTGGGCTTCGGCCTGAAGCTGGCGCTCGCCGACTGAGTCACCCGGTGACGGCCTGAGCCGACCTACCCGGTCACGCCGTCACCGGTTGATTCGACCCAACCCCTCCAGGAGCTCGTCGGCGTTCATGCAGATGTGGAGCTCGACCTTGGCGTTCAGCTGGATCCAGAACGGCTCCAGGAGGGACGGGATCGAGGCCTCGTCCGCTACGTCGACCACGAAGACCATCCCGCGGTGTCCGTTGCGGGTGAGGAAGTAGGCTGCTTCCGGCTTGAGTTGGGCCAGCGTCTGCTGGAGTCCCTCCGCCATCGAGCCGTCGCCGATCAGCTTGTTCGAGGTCGCGGTGTCGAGTTCGACCTCCAGCAGGGCGCGCATGGTCCCCGCTCCTTCCCCGGGCTCGGGGCGAGTCCGCACCTCCAGCCTCCCGCCGCCCCGGCGGCCACGCAACGTGACGTCGGAGCGGTCGGGACAGGCCCGCACGGGACAGGGCCGGACCGGGACCGGACCGGTTCGGCCGCCTCAGGCGGCGTGGGTTCGCCGTGCGGCCCGCGGCTCCGCCACGGGCGCCGCGGCGTCGTGGTGGATCGGCCCGTCCCCGGCGCTCAGCGGCAGGCAGCTGCCGCCGCGCCGGTGGGCGATGATCTCGGCGGCGACGGAGACGGCGGTCTCCTCCGGCGTGCGGGAGCCGAGGTCCAGCCCGATGGGGGAGCGCAGCCGGGCGAGCTCGGCGTCGGTGAGTCCGGCGTCGCGCAGCTTGGCCTGCCGGTCGCGGTGGGTGCGCCGGGAGCCCATCGCGCCGACGTAGCCGACGGGCAGCCGCAGGGCGCGTTCCAGCAGCGGGACGTCGAACTTGGCGTCGTGGGTGAGCACGCACAGCACGGTGCGCCCGTCGATCCGGCCGAGCTGGGAGTCCAGGTAGCGGTGCGGCCAGTCGACGACCACCTCGTCGGCGTCCGGGAAGCGCCGGGCGGTGGCGAAGACGGGCCGGGCGTCGCAGACGGTGACGTGGTAGCCGAGGAACTTGCCGATCCGCACCACGGCGGCGGCGAAGTCGATGGCGCCGAAGACCAGCATCCGCGGCGCCGGCACGTAGGACTCGACGAAGCAGGTGACCGTGCCCTGCCCGTCCTCGTCGCAGGGCCGCCCGTCGAGGCCGAGCAGGACCCGCCCGGTGCGTCCGGCGTCCAGCATGGCCCTGGCCTCCGCGACCAGGGAGCGTTCCAGGGCGCCCACCGTGGACGGTCCGACGGACAGCGCCCCGTGCTGCCCGGTGGCGGTGACGGCGATGGTGGCGCCGATCATCCCGGCCGGTCCGGCGATCACCCGGGCGAGGGCGACGGGCGTGCCGTCGGCGATGTGGGCGAGGCCGGCGTCCATTCCGGGGTCGGCCCCGGGGACGACCGGCTGGACGAACACGTCGAGGATCCCGCCGCAGGTCAGCCCGACGGCGAAGGCGTCCTCGTCGCTGTAGCCGAAGCGCTCCAGCACGGGCTGGCCGGTTTCGACGGCCGCCTGGCAGAGCTCGTACACCGCGCCCTCGACGCACCCGCCGGAGACGCTGCCGACCGCCTCGCCCGCGGCGTCGACGGCCAGGGCCGCCCCCGGGTCGCGCGGGGCGCTGCCGGAGACGCCGACCACGGTGGCCACGGCGAAGGAGCGCCCGGACGCGTGCCAGGCCTGCAACTGCTCGGCGATGTCCTGCATGTCGGAGGCTCCTTACACGGTTTCGACAGTAGCGGGAGACGCCGCCGTACGGGAAACGATCCCGTACGGCGGCGGTGGTGCACAAAGGTGGCGGCGGTGCCGGAGGTGCCGCAGGACCGGCTAGTGCACGCCCAGCCAGGACTTGATCGGGCTGAGTGCGAAGTACAGGACGAACACCCCGGTGAGGATCCACATCAGCAGCCCGGGCTCGCGCCACTTGCCCTGCCCGGCCTTGATCACCGAGTAGGAGATGACGCCGGCGGCGACGCCCGCCGTGATGCTGTAGGTGAACGGCATCAGCACGGAGGTCAGGAAGGCCGGGATGGCGACCTCGCGGTCGGACCAGTCGATGTGCCGGGCCTGGCTCATCATCATCGAGCCGATCACCACCAGGGCGGCGGAGGCGACCTCGACCGGGACGATGCCGGCCAGCGGCGAGAAGAACAGCATCAGCGCGAACAGGGCGCCGGTGACGGTGGAGGCGAGGCCGGTCCGGGCGCCGTCGCCGACGCCGGTCGCGGACTCGACGAAGACGGTCTGGCCGGAGGCGCCCGCCAGGCCGCCGACCGCGCCCCCGGCGCCGTCGATGAACAGGGCCTTGGACAGGCCGGGCATCCGGCCCTGCTGGTCGGCCAGTCCGGCCTCGGTGCCGACGCCGATGATGGTCGCCATGGCGTCGAAGAAGCCGGCCAGGACCAGGGTGAACACCGCGACGGAGGCGCTGATCGCGCCCATGCCCTTGGCGCCGAAGGCGCCGAACAGGTCGACGTGGCCGAACAGGCCGAAGTCGGGGGCGGCGACGGGGCTGCCGGGCCAGACCGGGACGGAGTTGGCCCAGGCCTTGGCGGGCACGTGGGCGAGCTTGTTGACGACGATCGCGACCACGGTGCCGCCGGCGATGCCGATCAGGATCGCGCCGCGCACGCCGCGCGCCATCAGCACGAAGATCGTGAGCAGGGTGAGGCAGAAGATCAGGACGGGCCAGCCGGAGAGTTCGCCGAACGGGCCGAGCGAGAGCGGGGTGGGGCCGCCGGTGTGCACGAAGCCGGCCTTGTAGAGGCCGATGATCGTGACGAACAGGCCGATGCCGATGGTGATCGCGTGCTTGAGCGGCAGCGGGATGCCGTTCATGATCTTCTCGCGCAGGCCGGAGAGCACCAGCAGCACGATCAGCAGGCCGTAGATCACGCACAGGCCCATGGCCTGCGACCAGGTGGTGTGCGGTACGACGAGCGCGGAGACCGCGCCGGAGACCGAGAGCCCGGCGGCCAGGGCCAGCGGCACGTTGCCGACCAGGCCCATCAGGACGGTGGTGACGGCGGCCGCGAGGGCGGTGGCGGTGGTCAGCGCGGCGTGGTCGAGCTTCACGCCGGTGACGTCCGCGCCGCTGAGGATCAGCGGGTTGAGCAGGATGATGTACGCCATCGCCATGAAGGTGGTGAGGCCACCGCGGAGTTCGTTGGCGAGGGTCGAGCCGCGGGCAGAGATCTTGAAGTACGCGTCCAGCGCGCTCTTCGGTCCTGGTGCCGGGGGCGAGGGGTGGGTCTCGTCCTCGGTGGGTCTGGCTGCTTCGGTGGTGCCGGGCTCCGTGGGGATCCTGGTCATGTCCACTCCCAAGTGTCAATGGGGGTTGGGGTGGGCGAGCCGACCTGACTGCCAGTCAACGGAGTTGGCACAGGGGGACGGGATCGGCTCACTGGTGGGGGCACTCGTCGGGGGGAGTGCCAGCGGTGCAGTTGAGGGTGGTGCGCACCACTGCGGAACCCCGGCGTGGGAGGGCAGCGGGTGGGGGTCCCCGGGGCGGCGGGGAAGACTCGTCGCCGCCCCGGGAAGTACTGCTCGGTCGTGCCGTTCAGCTCGTGCCGGCCGGCTGGTCCGTCGGTCCGAACTCCCGGGTTCAGCCGGGCTGTTCGGTGGTCAGGTGCTCCGGCCGGACCGGGATCCGGTTGAGCGCGAGACCGGTCGCGTTGCGGATGGCCGCCACGATGGAGGGGGTCGCCGACACGGTCGGCGCCTCGCCGACGCCGCGCAGCCCATACGGGGCGTGCGGGTCGGGCAGTTCGAGGACGTCCACCGGGATCGGCGGGGTGTCCAGGATGGTGGGGATCAGGTAGTCGGTGAAGGAGGCGTTGCGCACCTTCCCGTCGCGGACGATGATCTCCTCCATCACCGCGAGCCCGAGCGCCTGGGTGCAGCCGCCCTGGATCTGGCCGACCACGGAGAGCGGGTTGAGCGCCTTGCCGACGTCCTGGACGGCGGTGAGCTCGACCACCTTGACCAGGCCCAGTTCCACGTCCACGTCCACCACCGCGCGGTTGGCGCAGAAGGTGTACTGGACGTGGCCGAAGCCCTGGCCGGTCTCCTTGTCGAAGGCCTGGGTGGGCCGGTGGTGGTGCTCGCGGGTGAGGTCGATGGCCTCGTCGCCGAGCAGGTCCACGATGGGCACCAGCACGCCGGCGCTCTCCGAGACGACCTTGCCGCCGGCCAGCGTGATGTCCTGGTGGGTCCAGCCGTAGCGGCGCCGGCCCTTCTCGACCAGTGCCCGCCGGACGGCCTCGGCGGCGAGCTTGACGGCGCCGCCGGTCATGTACGTCTGGCGCGAGGCCGAGGTCGAACCGGCCGATCCCACCTCGGTGTTGGCCGGGTGGATGGTGACCTGCTCGACGCCCAGCTCGGTGCGGGCGATCTGGGCGTGCACGGTGACGCCGCCCTGGCCGACCTCGGCCATCGCGGTGTGCACCATGGCGACCGGCTCGCCGCCGATCACCTCCAGCCGCACCCGGGCGGTGGAGTAGTCGTCGAAGCCCTCGGAGAAGCCGACGTTCTTGATGCCGACCGAGTAGCCGACCCCGCGCACGATGCCCTCGCCGTGCGAGGTGTTGGACAGCGCGCCGGGCAGCGCGCGGACGTCCAGGTGCTCGGTGTCCAGCGGCGGCGGCAGCGGCATCTCCTTGGCGCGGCGCAGCAGTTCGGCCACCGGCGCGGGGGAGTCGATCTGCTGGCCGGTGGGCATGAAGTCGCCCTCCGACATGGCGTTCAGCTGCCGCAGCTCCACCGGGTCCATGCCGAGTTCGGCGGCCAGCTTGTCCATCTGCGACTCGTAGCCGAACGCCGCCTGCACCGCGCCGAAGCCGCGCATCGCCCCGCAGGACGGGTTGTTGCTGTAGAGCGCGATGGCGTGCATCCTCACGTTCGGGATCACGTACGGGCCGTGTCCGAGCGAGGCCGCGTTGCCGACCACGGCGGGGGAGGCGGAGGCGTACGCGCCGCCGTCCAGCACGATCCGGCAGTCGGCGAAGACCAGCTTGCCGTCGCGGGTGGCGCCGTGCTCGTAGTGCATCCTCGCCGGGTGGCGGTGGACGTGGCCGTAGAAGGACTCGTCGCGGGAGTAGACGATCTTGACCGGCTTGTTGGTGTGCAGGGCCAGCAGGCAGGCGTGGATCTGCATCGAGATGTCCTCGCGGCCGCCGAAGGCGCCGCCGACGCCGGCCAGCGTCAGCCGGACCTTCTCCTCGGGCAGGTCCAGCACCGGGGCCATCTGCTCCCGGTCCACGTGCAGCCACTGGGTGGCGATGTAGAGGTCGATGCCGCCGTCCTCGGCGGGCACGGCCAGGCCGGACTCGGGGCCGAGGAAGGCCTGGTCCTGCATGCCGACCTCGTAGTCGCCGCTGACGATGACGTCCGCCATCGCCCGCACCTCGTCGGTCACGCCGAGGCCGGAGACCAGCTTCTGCTCGTGGCAGATGTTGCCGTACGCGTGCGACTTGTACTCGTGCGGCTCGTGGACGTACCCGTGGGTCTCCGGGTCCAGGCACTGCTCCTCGGTGACGATCGGGGTGAGCACCTCGTACTCGACCTTGATCTTCTTCACCGCGCGCCGGGCCGTCTCCGGGTGGTCGGCGGCGACCAGCGCGATCGCCTCGCCGTGGTACCGGATCTTGTCGATGGCCAGGGCCGGCTGGTCCTGGATCTCCAGGCCGTAGTACTTGGAGCCGGGGATGTCCTCGTGGGTCAGCACGGCGTAGACACCGGGCACCTTGAGCGCCTCGGAGATGTCCACCGAGAGGATGTTCGCCCGCGGGTGCGGCGAGCGCAGCGCCATACCCCAGAGCATGTCCTCGTGCCACAGGTCGGAGGAGTACGCGAACTCGCCCTTGACCTTCAGGTTGCCGTCCGGGCGCAGCGGCGAGCCGCCGATGCCGTCCTTGGAGGCCTGGTTGATGTTCTGCAGGTTCTTCTGGCCCTGGATGGTGCGCGTGGTCATGACGACGCCTCCCCGGCGCACTTGCGGGCCGAGGCGAGCCGCACGGCGTCCATGATCTTCTCGTAGCCGGTGCAGCGGCACAGGTTGCCCGACAGTGCCTCGCGGATGTCGTTGTCGCTCGGCTGGGCGTCCTTCTCCAGCAGGGCGTCGGTCTGCACCAGCAGGCCCGGGGTGCAGAAGCCGCACTGGACGGCCCCGGCGTCGACGAAGGCCTGCTGGACGAGGCCGAGCTCGCCGGTCTCCTCGGCGAGGCCCTCGACGGTGCGCACCTCGCGGTCCTGCACCTGACCGGCCGCGACCAGGCAGGAGCAGACCGGAACGCCGTCCAGGTAGACGGTGCAGGAACCGCACTCGCCCTGCTCGCAGGCGTTCTTCGAACCCGGCAGGCCGACGCGCTCGCGCAGCACGTAGAGCAGGCTCTCGCCCTCCCACACGTCGTCGGCCTCGACCGGCTTGCCGTTGGCGGTGAACGTGACCCTCATGCCGCGCTCCTGATCTGCTTGCTGTAGTCGTTCCAACACCAGGTGAGGGTGCGGCGGGCCATCACGGCCAGCGCGTGCCGCCGGTAGTCGGCGGTGCCCCGGACGTCGTCGATCGGGGAGGCGGCGGCCTTCACCAGTTCGCCGAAGCGCTGGACCACCTCGGTGCCCAGCAGTTCCCCGCTCTCCCACAGCCCGCGCTCGGCCAGCACTCCCTGGAGGTACTCCTCGGCCTCGACGGCGCGGCGCGGCGTGGGGGCAGCCGAACCGATCCCGGTGCCGACGGTCCCGTTCTTCGGGTGCAGGGCGAAGCCGAAGGCGCACACCGCGATCACCATCGCGTTGCGGGTGCCGATCTTCGAGAACTGCTGCGGGCCGTCCGCGACCGGCACGTGCACGGCCCGGATCAGCTCGTCCGCCTCCAGGCAGTTGCGCTTGACCCCGACGTAGAACTCGTCGATCGGGATCATCCGGGTGCCGCGCACCGAGGCCGCCTCGACGTACACGTCCCGCCCGGCCGCCAGCAGCGCCGGGTGGGAGTCACCGGCCGGGGAGGCCGCGCCCAGGTTGCCGCCGACGCCGCCGCGGTTGCGGATCTGCGGCGAGCCGACGGTGTGGGCCGCCAGAGCGAGCCCGGGCAGCGGCGCGGACAGCTCCGAGATGATCCGGGCGTACGGGACGGAGGCGCCGAGCCGGACGACGCCGCCGTCGTTCGTCCATTCGGTGAGCTCGGTGACACGGTTCAGGTCGAGAATCGCGGATGGCCGGTGCACGTCGAAGTTCAGCTCGACCATGACGTCCGTGCCGCCCGCGATGGGCAACGCGGTCGGGTACTCAGCCTTCGCCGCGAGAGCCTCGTCCCAGGTGGCGGGCCGAAGGAACTCCATGCGGGTGTCTCCTCAAGTCTTCGCCGGCCGGGTGTCCGGCGGCGTGTCGCCCAGTGAACCCCTGTGACCGGGGCCACTGGCAGTCACCGATGGCATGAAGCCCCGGCTGTGAGCCCGCCCGGCATCCTGTACGTTCCTCTAAGCAGGAGAATCCCGCAGCCCAGGTGTTCGCCGGATGCTACCTACGACCGTAATCCGGTCGTGATTCGCGGGCTACGGCCCCGTGACCCGGTGACCCCGCTGGTACGTAACGCCGAGCACGGATGTTCGGGCACACTGTCACCGCCGGAGCGCGCGCCCGCCCACCCCCACCCCCTCGATCCGGCCCCCCGATCCCGTTTCCAGTCCCTGGCCCACCCCCTTGGCCCCACCCCCGTTAGGAGTCCGCGGATGCGTGTCCGTGACCTGCTCGCCCCCGGCGCCCCGCGACTGCGCCTGCTCGCGGCCGAGGAGGAGCTGGACCGGCAGGTCAGCGGCGTGATGACCACGGACCTGCACGACCCCGGCCGCTACCTGCACGGCGGCGAGCTGGTGCTCACCGGCATGCTCTGGCGGAGCGGTCCGGCCGACTCCGAGCGGTTCGTCCGGACCATCGCGGCCGGCGGCGCGGTCGCCCTGGCGGCCGGCGAGGCCGAGGTCGGCCCGGTGCCCGAGGACCTGGTCGAGGCCTGCCGCCGCCACCGGATGCCGCTGCTGGCCGTCCCCGACGACATCGCCTTCGGCACCGTCACCGAGTTCATCGGCCGTCAGGTCTCCGCCGACCGCGCCGCCGACCTCGCCGCCCTGGTCGACCGTCACCGGCTGCTGGTCTCGGCGGCCGGCGGCGGCGGACTGGACGCGGTGCTGGACCTGCTCGGCGGCGACCTCGACCTGGACTGCTGGGTGCTCGCCCCGACCGGCGCGGTGATCGCCGGCCCGGCCGACCGGCTCACCGCCGAGGACCGCGACCAGCTGGTCCGCGCCCACCTCGCCGCCCAGCGCCAGCGCCGCCGCCCCCCGCACCGGGCCCGGCTGGCCGGCGGCGCCTACTCGCTGCTGCCCGCCGGCGCCTCCGCCGGGCCCGAGGCGCCCCGGACCGGCTCGCTGCTGGCCGACTGGGTGCTCGCGGTGGCCGGCGACGTCACCGAGTGGACCACCAAGCGCCAGCAGCTGGCCGAGAACCTGGCCCGCCTGGTCGCCGCCGAGCGCCACCGCCGGGACGAGGGCCGCCGGCTGCGCCGCCGGCTGGCCGACGAACTGCTCGCCCTGCTGCGCCGCGACGCCGACCCGGCCGAGATCAGCCGCACCCTGTACGCGTCCTCCGCGATGGCCGCCCGCTACGAGAGCCCCGAGCCCAAGTCCCACCCGCAGGACGCCTCCTGGCTGGTGCTCAGCGCCGAGGGCACCGGCCTGCCGGAGGGCACGGTGCGGGCCGTCCTGGAGGAGGCGCTCGGCGGCACCACCGACCGCGCCCTGGTCGCCGGGGCCGGCAACGGCGCCGTGGTGGTGCTGCCCGTGCTGGACACCCCGGTGGCCGCCGACACCCTGCGCGAACTCCTCGCCCCGCTGGAGGCCGGGCTCGGCTCGGAGGGGCGGATCACCCTCGGCGTCTCCGCCCCCGCCTCCGAGGCCGGCGGCCTGCGCGGCGCCCTGGAGGAGGCCCGGCACGCCCGCCGGATCGCCGCCGCCCGGGTCGGCCGGGTCTGCGTGGCCGGCCCCGAGGAGCTGGCCTCGCACGTGCTGCTGCTGGCCGCCGTCCCGGACGAGGTCCGCCGCGCCTTCCGCAGCCGGCTGCTGGACAAGGTGATCGCGTACGACATCGAGCACCAGGCGGACCTGGTCCGCACCCTGGAGGCCTTCCTGCGCTCGGACGGCTCCTGGACCCGCTGCGCCGGGCAGCTGCACGTCCACGTCAACACCCTGCGCTACCGGATCGGCCGGATCGAGGAGCTGACCGGGCGGGACCTGTCCCGGCTGGAGGACCGGGTGGACTTCTACCTGGCGCTGGAACTGGCCTGACCGGGAGCCTGCTCGGGGGCCTGAACAGTGGCCTGACCGGCGGTCTGACCGACGGTCTGGTGGTCTTCTGTCAGTGCCGGTCGGATCTCGGTCGATCCTGATCGTGTCCGGACAGTTCCTGGGAAAACCCTGGCAAAGCCGGAAACGGCCGAGGGCCCGCCGCGAACATGCGCGGCGGGCCCTCGGCCGTGACGGCCGGTCATGGAAACCGGCCGGCCGTGACGGTCGGTCACTGGGCCGGGATGATCCCGGTCAGCCACTCGAAGGCGCTCGGGACCATCTTCTTCCACATCTCGGTGGTGTGCGGGCCGGTGCTCTCCTCGACCTGGATCTTGGTCGGCTCCTTGGCCACGGCGGCGAGCGCCTGGCCGTCCTCGTAGCCGTCGCCCTTGGCGCCGCTGACCAGCAGGGCGACCTTCGGCGGCTGCTGGGCGGTCTTGAGGATGTTGACCGGGTTGTTGGCCTCGCGCAGCTTCGCGTCCTTGCCGACCAGCGAGTCCGGCTCGACCCCGGGGTCGTTGTAGCCGGACATCGCGATGCCGGCCCGGTAGCGGTTGGGGTGGGCCACCGACAGCTTGGCTGCGCAGTGGGCGCCGGCCGAGTAACCGGCGATCGCCCAGCGGTCCGCGGACGGGTCGGCGCGGAAGTTGTCCATCACCATCTGCGGGACGTCGCGGGTGATCCAGGCGTCCGCGTTGATCTTGCCGGGGATGTCGGTGCAGCCCGCGTCCTGGTGGTTGCCCAGCAGCAGGGTGCGCGGCGAGACCAGGATGAACGGCGCGACCTTGCCCTGCTGCATCAGCGGCTTGAGCTGCTCGGAGACCTTGAGGGTGCCGTACCAGGTGGAGGAGGAGCCCGGGTAGCCCGGGATCAGCTCGACGACCGGGAACTTCTTGTCCTTGAACGCCGGGTCGTTGTACTGCGGCGGCAGCCAGACCAGCACCTCGCCGTCGACGCCGGACACCTGGCCCTTGAGCTCGGTCTTCTGGACGTCGCCGGGCACCGCCGGGTCGTTCACCCCGCCGAACTTCTGCAGCACCTTCGGGGGCTGCTTGGCGGCGTCGCCGGACTGGCCGTTGCCCGCCGGGTCCACCGGCGGCACCGAGGGCACCGCGCGGACGTGGTCACCGGTGCCGAGCAGGTCGTCCCAGTTGCCGTAGATCAGGTTCGCGTTGTTCACCATCACGAAGACCATCAGCACGGCCGTGACCTGACAGAACATGATCATGACGATCCGGGACAGGGTGCGCACCGGCTGGGGACCGCGCACCTTCCCCCAGAACAGCAGCGCCACTGTGATGGACACCGGTACAAGGATGACGGTGAGGATGAAGAATGGCGTACCTGTCAGTTCCATCGAGTTCTCGTATCCGGGTCGCTCGCCGCCCGGGCCCCAGTCGCCCGAACGCACGTCAATGGCATCAGACGGCTGAGAACCGATGATCGGTTGCCGTCCGAATCTGTGCGGAACCTGAGAGGAACATCACGTTTCCGAGCTGTTCCCGCTTCGGGTCGGCGCCTAGTCTGTCACCCGGACGGCGGTGCTCCGGACCAGATGTTCAGCGAATATCCAGGAAGGTCCCCCGGGGCACCTTACCGCCCGGCCGGTTCGCGCCGCCGGGCGAGGCGGTGCGATCCCGCGCGACCGGGCCAGAGAGACTATGGGGATGAGCACTACCCGCTTTCGCCCGTCCCGCCGCTTCTGGCCCGTGTGCGCCGTCCTGGCCCTCGCGGTCACCGCGGCCGGTTGCAGCAGTACCGGAGGCAGACGCGCCGAGGAGGCCCGCGCCAAGGCCGCGGCCGCCGGTGGCAGCGCCGTCACCACCCCGCGCTGGAAGGTCGCCATGGTGACCCACGCCGGCGCCGGGGACGCCTTCTGGGACAGCGTGCGCAAGGGCGCCGAGCAGGCCGCCGCCAAGGACAACATCACCTTCCTGTACTCCAACGACGCGCAGACCCAGAACCAGGTCCAGCTCGTCCAGGCCGCGATCGACCAGAAGGTCGACGGCCTGCTGGTCACCCTCGCCAAGGGCGACGCGATGGCCGACGTCCTCGGCAAGGCCAAGGCGGCCGGTATCCCGGTGATCACGATCAATTCCGGTCAGGAGTTCTCCGCGAAGTTCGGTGCGCTGACCCACATCGGTCAGGACGAGTCCTCGGCCGGTCAGGCGGCGGGGGCCGAGCTGGCCTCCCGCGGCCGCAAGAACGTGCTGTGCGTGATCCACGAGCAGGGCAACGTCGGCCAGGAGCAGCGCTGCTCCGGCGCCCAGTCCAAGGCCGGCGGCGGCTTCCAGGTGCTCTACGTGAACGGCGTCGACATGCCCGACGCCCGGGCGGCGATCTCCGCCAAGCTCCAGGCCGACCCCACCGTCGACACCGTGCTCACCCTCTCCGGCCCGATGGCCGCCACCGGGCTGCAGGCCGTCCAGGACGCCCACCGGAGCGTCGAACTGGACACCTTCGACCTGGGACCGCAGGTGGTGGCCGGGCTCAAGTCCGGCAGCGTCGGCTTCGCCGTCGACCAGCAGCCCTACCTCCAGGGCTACGAGGGCGTCGACCTGCTGTGGCTGTACAAGTCCAACCTGGACATGCTCGGCGGCGGCAAGCCCGTCGCGACCGGCCCGCAGATCCTGACCAAGGACAACGCCGACGCGCTCGCCGAGTACGTCGCGAGGGGGACCAGGTGAGCGCCTCCACCACCCCCGACCTGCTCGTCCAGGACCGCCCGGCGGCCCTGCGGCGGCTCCTCGCCCGCCCCGAGCTCGGCTCGCTGATCGCCGCCGTCGCGGTGTTCGCGGTCTTCGCCGGCGCCGCCGAGCCGTTCCTGCGGGTCTCCTCGCTCGGCACCGTCCTCTACGCGGCCTCCACCATCGGGATCATGGCCGTGCCGGTCTCGCTGCTGATGATCGGCGGCGAGTTCGACCTGTCGGCCGGCGTGCTGGTCACCACCGCCGCGCTGACCTCCTCGATGGTCTCGTACCAGTTCACCGCCGTCACCTGGGTCGGCGTCCTGGTCTCGCTGGCGACCACGCTGGCGGTCGGCTGGTTCAACGGCTGGATGCTCGGCCGCACCAAACTGCCCAGCTTCATCGTCACCCTGGGCACCTTCCTGATGCTGACCGGCGCCAACCTCGGCGTCACCAAGGCCGTCTCCGGGACGGTCTCCACCAAGTCGATCGCGGACATGCAGGGCTTCGAGAGCTGCCGTCGGCTGTTCGCCTCCGAGGTGAACATCGGCGGGCTGGCGGTCAAGGCCACCGTCTGGTGGTGGCTCGGCCTGCTCGTCATCGGCAGCTGGGTGCTGCTGCGCACCCGCTTCGGCAACTGGATCTTCGCCGTCGGCGGCGACGCCGCCGCCGCCCGCGCGGTCGGCGTGCCGGTCGCCCGGACCAAGACCGTGCTCTACCTCGGCGTCGGCTTCGGCGCGTGGGTGCTCGGGCAGCACCTGCTGTTCTCCTTCGACACCGTCCAGTCCGGCGAGGGCGTCGGCAACGAGCTGATCTACATCGTCGCGGCCGTCATCGGCGGCTGCCTGATCACCGGCGGCTACGGCTCGGTGGTCGGCTCCGCACTCGGCGCGCTGATCTTCGGCATGGCCAGCAAGGGGATCATCTACGCCCAGTGGAACCCGGACTGGTTCAAGTTCTTCCTCGGCGCGATGCTGCTGCTGGCCGCGCTGCTCAACGCGTACGTCAAGCGCCGGGCCGAGCGGGGGCCGCGATGAACGAGGAGCTCCTGGCGCTGGAGGGCGTCGGCAAGTCGTACGGCACGGTCCGGGCGCTGCAGGACGTCTCGCTGACCCTGCGGGCCGGCGAGATCAGCTGCGTGCTCGGCGACAACGGGGCCGGCAAGTCCACCCTGATCAAGATCATCGCGGGGCTGCACCGGCACGACGAGGGCACCTACACCGTCGGCGGCGAGGAGGTCCGGCTGGACTCCCCGCGCCAGGCCCTGGACCTCGGCATCGCCACCGTCTACCAGGACCTCGCCGTCGTCCCGCTGATGCCGGTGTGGCGCAACTTCTTCCTCGGCTCCGAACGGGGCATGCGCCGCTGGGGCGGCCTGCGGCTGGACGCCGACGGCATGCGCGCCACCACCCGCGAGGCGCTCGCGAGGATGGGCATCGACCTGCACGACGTCGACCGGCCGATCGGCACCCTCTCCGGCGGGCAGCGGCAGTGCGTGGCGATCGCCCGCGCCGTGCACTTCGGCGCCAAGGCGCTGATCCTCGACGAGCCGACCGCCGCGCTCGGCGTCAAGCAGTCCGGGGTGGTGCTCAAGTACGTCACCGCGGCCCGCGACGCCGGGCTCGGAGTCGTCCTGATCACCCACAACCCGCACCACGCCTACCTGGTCGGCGACCACTTCACCCTGCTCAAGCGGGGGCGGATGGCCGGCAGCCACCCGCGCGCCGAGATCGGCCTGGAGCAGCTCACCACCGAGATGGCCGGCGGCTCCGACCTCGCCGAACTCTCGCACGAGCTGGCCCGGCCGTCCGCCGCCGAGCCCCTCGATTCCCCCGTTCTCCGTGAAACCCGTGAGACCCGCGAGACCCGTGAGGAGCGTCCGCAGCCGTGACCAGCCCCCAAGGCACCACCCGGCCGGCCGTCCTGCCCACCCTGCTCGGCCTCGGCCCGCGCGCCGAACGCCGCCGCCGCGCCCTGCCCGCGGGGATACTGCGGCTGCCCACCATCGGCGTCGACATCGGCGGCACCAAGGTGGTCGCGGGGGTCGTCGACGGCGAGGGCAAGGTGCTGGAGAAGCTGCGCACCGACACCCCGCACAAGAGCAGGAGCGCCAAGGTCGTGGAGGACGTCATCGTCGAGCTGGTGCTCCAGCTCGCCGACCGGCACGACGTCCACGCGGTCGGCATCGGCGCGGCCGGCTGGGTCGACGCCGACCGCTCCCGGGTGCTCTTCGCCCCGCACCTCAACTGGCGCAACGAGCCGCTCCAGCAGGCGCTGAGCGAGCGGCTGCGCTTCCCGGTGATCGTGGAGAACGACGCCAACGCCGCCGCCTGGGCGGAGTGGCGCTTCGGCGCCGGGCGCGGCGAGGACCACATGGTGATGCTCACCCTGGGCACCGGCATCGGCGGCGCGGTCGTCCGGGACGGCTACGTCGACCGCGGGAAGTACGGTCTGGCGGGCGAGTTCGGGCACATGCAGGTGGTGCCCGGCGGGCACCGCTGCCCGTGCGGCAACCGTGGCTGCTGGGAGCAGTACTCCTCCGGCAACGCGCTGGTGCGGGACGCCCGCGAACTGGTCGCCGAGGAGTCCCCGGTGGTGCAGCCGCTGCTCGCCCGTGCCGGGGGGACGGTCGAAGGGATCACCGGCCCGCTGGTCACCGAGGCCGCCCGGGACGGCGATCCGACCGCCGTCGAGCTGCTCTACGAGGTCGGCACCTGGCTCGGCGTCGGCATCGCCAACCTCGCCGCCGGCCTCGACCCGGGGCGCTTCGTCATCGGCGGCGGCGTCTCCGAGGCCGGCGACCTCCTCCTCGGCCCGGCCCGGGACACCTTCCGCCGCACCCTGACCGGGCGCGGCTTCCGGCCCGAGGCCACCATCGTCCACGCCGCCCTCGGCAACGAGGCCGGACTGGTCGGCGCGGCCGATCTGGCGCGTCAGGTGGCGCGGCGGTTCCGCACCATCAAGCGGCGCCGGGTGGAGCGCAGCGCGCTGTAGGGGGAGTGCGGCCCGGGCCGGCCTGGGGCGGGGCGCCTGACGGCTGACAACTTTCAGCTGACGGAGTTCAGCGAACAGATTTCAGCGAACAGATGACGTTATCTGTTCGCTGAAATCTGAACTCTGTTAGTTGTCAGCCGTCGCCCGTCAGCCGGCAGACTTCCAACGGTCCCGGCCGTCGCTGGCGGGTCCGCAGACCATCGGGGTGCCCTTCACGGTGATGCCGGTCGCGCCGGCCGGGGCACAGAAGGCTCCCGGGTGCACGGTCCCGGCGGAACCGCCCCCCGAGCTTGCTCCGCCCGAGCCGGACCCTCCAGACGTCGAGCCTCCCGAGCCGGACCCTCCAGTGCTGCTCCCGCCCGAGCTGCTCGCGCCGCCGCCAGTGGACGAGCTGCTCCCGCCATCTGTGCTTCCATCCGTGCTCCCACCGCTGCCCGGATCGGCCGGCTGGGCGGTGGGGTGCGGGGCGGGCTTGGGTGCGGGCGGGGCCGGAGCCGGCGGCTCGCTGTGGTTCTGCGGGGCCTGGGTCGGCGCGGGCGGTTCGGGGGTGGGCGTCGCCGTCGGGGTCTCGACCGGGGTGGGCGTCGGCGTGGCGGACGGCGTCGGTGTGGCGGACGGCGTCGGCGTGGCCGTCGGGGTCGGTGCGGGGGACGGGCTGGCCGTCGCCGCGACCGGCGCGGGGGCGGGCGCGGGGGTGGTCGGCTGGGGGCCGACCAGCGTCCCGAGCCACACCAGGCTGCAGAACGCCGCCACCACCGTGCTGGTGAGCTTGCGCCAGAGCGGTCGGGGCCAGGTCCAGGCGATCGCGAAGGCCGCGACCGGGAACACCAGGAAGCTGGCGAGGTGCACCCCGCGGCGCTGCCACCAGGGGCGGTGCGGCGGAACTGCCGGTGGCTGGGAGGGCGGGGGCGGGGGCGGTGACGAATGCACGGAGGATCCGGGTCCTTCTTGTGGCGGGGACGTGGCGGACCGTCACACCGTATATGGATCAGATAAAGAGATGTTCCGGATCGTGCGGAACCGAATCCGGAACGTGACCCGACGTGACCTTCGAGAATGCCCGGGTCATCGGGATGTCAACTACCCGTGAGTAGTAGTGCGATGTGGTTGTCGGATTACCGCTCCTGTGGAACAACTGGTGAGTTGACGTCGACTCAGGAGGACTCGGATGAGGGCTCTGGCCCGTCTCGCGCCGTCACTGCTGCTCGCCACCGCACTGGTCTGGGCCACCACCGGACCCGCCGGTGCCGCGGCGCCGCCACCGAAGGCGCCGGAGGCGGTGGGGTGGGGCGGGGCGGTGGCGTCCGTGGACGCCGACGCCACCGCGGCCGGGATCGAGGTGCTGCGCAAGGGCGGGAACGCGGTGGACGCGGCGGTGGCCGTGGCCGCGGCGCTCGGGGTGACCGAGCCGTACTCGTCCGGGATCGGCGGCGGCGGGTACTTCGTCTACTACGACCACGCCACCGGACGGGTGCACACCATCGACGGCCGGGAGGTGGCCGGCCACACCGCCGACAGCGGACTGTTCCTGGAGGACGGCAAGCCCCTCGCCTTCGCCGACGCCGTCACCAGCGGCCTGTCCGTCGGCGTCCCCGGCACCCCCGCCACCTGGGACTCCGCACTGCGCCAGTGGGGCACCCGCTCGCTCGCGCAGACCCTGGGGCCCGCCGAGCGGATCGCCGAGAACGGCTTCGTCGTCGACGACACCTTCCGGGGCCAGACCGCCGACAACTACGGCCGGTTCAAGGACTTCCCGGCCACGGCCAAGCTCTACCTGCCGAACGGCAAGCCCCCGGAGGTCGGCTCCGTCCTGCGCAACCCGGACCTCGCCGCGACGTACAAGCTGCTCGCCAAGGACGGCGTGAAGGCCTTCTACCAGGGCGAGTTGGCGAAGGACATCGTCAACACCCTGCAGCACCCCCCGGTCGACCCGGCCTCCGGCCGCAACGCCCGACCGGGGAAGGTCGACACCGCGGACCTGGCCGCCTACCAGGTCCGCCGCCAGGCGCCCACCCACGTCGCCTACCGCGACTACGACGTCTACTCGATCGCCCCCTCCAGCTCCGGCGGCACCACGGTCGGCGAGGCGCTCCACATCCTGGAGGACGGCGACCTCTCGGACTACAGCAGCACGCAGTACTACCACCACTTCCTGGAGGCCTCGCGGATCGCCTTCGCCGACCGCAACCGCTGGGTCGGCGACCCGGCCTTCAACGACGTCCCCACCAAGCAGCTGCTCTCCGAGCGCTACGCCGCCTCCCGGGCCTGCCTGATCAGCCCCGACCACGCCCTCACTAGCCCGCTCGCCCCCGGCGACCCGCGCCACCCGGCCGACTGCGCCGACACCGGCCAGGGCGTCGCCGAGCCCTACGAGGGCCCGAACACCACCCACCTCACGGTGGCGGACCGCTGGGGCAACATCGTCTCCTACACCCTCACCATCGAGCAGACCGGTGGCAGCGGCATCACCGTCCCCGGCCGGGGCTTCCTGCTCAACAACGAGCTGACCGACTTCGACTTCGCCCCGCTCACCGCCGGCGTCCCCGACCCCAACCTGCCCGGTCCGGGCAAGCGCCCGCGGTCCTCGATGTCCCCGACCGTCGTGCTGCGCGACGGTGAGCCGCTGCTGGCCACCGGCAGCCCCGGCGGCGCGACCATCATCACCACCACCCTCCAGGTGCTGCTCGGCCGCCTCGACCGGGGGCTGACCCTGGAGCAGGCCATCGCCGCGCCGCGCGCCAGCCAGCGCAACACCGCCGCCACCCAGGCCGAGCCGGGCTTCCTGGCACTGCCGGAACGGGCCGGGCTGGAAGCCCTCGGGCACCGGTTCACCACCGGCGGCGAGATCGGCGCCGCCACCGGCGTGGAACGGCTGCCGGACGGCCGCTGGGTCGCCGCCGCCGAACCGGTGCGGCGCGGCGGCGGCTCGGCCGCGGTGGTGCGCCCCGCGGGCTCGCGCTGATCCGTGCGGACGCCCGTCCCGGCGGCTGATCGGGCCGGGTTGTCAGTGCCGGGCGGTATGTTCGGGGTGGGCCTCCTTCCGGGGCGGCCCACCCCCGTCCGCACCGACCGAACCACCGGGAAGGCCGCCCGCCGTGACCGTCCGCATCGCCACCTGGAACATCAACTCCGTCACCGCGCGGCTGCCCAAGCTCCTGGAGTGGCTGGAGAGCGCCAAGCCCGACGTGCTCTGCCTCCAGGAACTCAAGTGCGCGGCCGACGCCTTCCCGTACGAGCAGGTCCGCGAGCTCGGCTACGAGACGGCCGCGCACGGCACCGGCCGCTGGAACGGCGTCGCGGTCGTCTCCCGGCTCGGCCTGGAGGACGTCGTGCGGGACCTGCCCGGCCAGCCCGGCTACCTGGCCGACGACGCCCTGCTGCCCGCCGTCGAGCCGCGCGCCATCGCCGCCACCTGCGGCCCGGTCCGGGTCTGGTCGGTCTACGTGCCCAACGGCCGCGAGGTCGACCACGCCCACTACCGCTACAAGCTGGAGTGGCTGGAGGCGCTGCGCAAGGCCGCCGCCGAGGACGCGGCCGGCCCGCGCCCCTTCGCCGTCCTCGGCGACTTCAACATCGCCCCCACCGACGAGGACGTCTTCGACGTCGCCGCCTTCGAGGGCCTCACCCACGTGACCCCGGCCGAGCGCGCCGCGCTGGAGGCCCTCGGCGAGATCGGCCTGCACGACGTGGTGCCGCGCCCGCTGAAGTACGACCGCCCCTTCACCTACTGGGACTACCGCCAGCTGGCCTTCCCGAAGAACCGGGGCATGCGGATCGACCTCACCTACGCCAACAAGCCCTTCGTCGACGCCGTCACCGACAGCTACGTGGACCGCGAGGCCCGCAAGGGCAAGGGCACCTCGGACCACGCCCCGGTCGTGGTGGACCTGGACCTCTGAGGCACCGCGGCTCCGCGCTTCGTCGTGACAGTGCGTGACGGGCCGTCGCTCGAACGGCTCTGAGCGGTGGCCGGGCCCGGAGGCCCTGCCTACCGTCGGTGAATGACCGGGTGCAGTTGAAACACCACGTGGACATGGGAGTCCCCGGCTGCGCCCGAGAATCCCGGAGGTTCCGGCATGCGCCCCATGCGTACGGCCGCCGCCGCCCTGATCGGCGCGACGGTGCTGACCGGTCTGACGGCCCCCCTCGCGGCAGCCAGGGACGGTGCGGCCTCGGTCAGCCCGTCCCAGGCCGCACCGGGCCAGACCGTGACGGTCACGGTCTCCTGCGAGAAGTCGGACAAGCCCGACGCCAAGACCATCTCGGCCCACTCCGCCGCCTTCGAGGGCGGCCCCGCGACCCTCACCCTGGGAGCCGACGGCAAGCACACCGGCTCCGCCCGACTGGCCTCCCAGTACAACGGCAGCAGCAAGGTCGACGGCACCTGCCCGGACGGCGGCACCTTCTCCACCAGCGTCACCGTGACCACCGTCGCCGCCTCCAGCACCGACAAGGGCCTGGGCGACTGGGGCAAGGCGGCCGGGGAGTGGGCCGGCTCGCTCGGTCAGTCCGGCGCCGGGAGCCAGCAGGTCGCCCCGCACGGCGCGGTGAAGACCGGTCTCGGCGGCTCGGTCGCGGCGGACCCCGCGGAGCTGGCCGGAGGGCTGGCCCTGGTCGCGGGCGGCCTCGGCGGCTTCTGGCTGCTCCGGAGGCGCAGTGCCTGACGGCCCCGGCCCCTCCGCACCAGCGCGTCGCGCCGCCGGACCCTGACGGGACGGCGGCGCTTCGACGCGTCAGACGGCCGGTCGCGCCCGCAACCGCGTGTGGTCCTGCTGCTCCTCGTGCCGCTCCTCGTGCCGCTCCTGCCGGAGGATGCCGCTGGCCAGCAGGTACTGGGCCAGCACGTACGTCGCCATGATCCAGAACTGATGCCCCGGCAGCTCGCGCCACTTCGCCAGTCGGGTCGCGATCAGCGTGTCGGACAGCAGGAACAGCGCCCCGCCCAGTCCGGTCCGCCAACCCAGCCCGGCCGAGGTGACGGCCGTCGAGGTGAGCAGCAGGCTGTACCCGGCCACCGGGACCTTCAGCTCCCCGAGGTCCGGCCAGAGCTGACCGACCAGGCCCACCCAGGCCGCCGCGTACGCGGCCGCGACCACCAGCGCGCGCCGGCGGTCGGTGAACGCCCCGCGCTGGACGAACATCGTGACGTAGCAGACGTGCGCGGCCGCGAACGAGCCCATGCCGGCCAGGAACGCGGTGTCGTCCTTCAGCTGCAGCAGCACGTCCCCGCCCGCGCTCGCCAGCAGCGCCGGGGCCAGCAGCTTCGGCGCCTCCCGTCCGGCGGCGGTCGCCGCCGACACGCTGTGCGCGGCCAGCAGCGGCATCAGGGCCGGCTTGGTGGCGTTCTGCAGCACCGAGGCCCCGGACAGGATCGAGCCCAGGTGCGCCGCCGAGGTGGCCGCGAAGCCGCCGAGCAGGCCGGTGGCCGAACGCAGGCGCGCGCCGAGACCGGTGGCGCGGGTGGTCGTGCGGATGCTCATGCGGGGACTGCCTCCGAGGTCGCTCGGCTGGGGAGATCCACCGACCCTACGGGAGCCGTTCGGGCGGGGGAAGACCGGGTTACCGGTGCGTAACCCGGGCGGGGCGCGGGCGGTGACGGCCCGGCCGGGAGAGCGGAGGGCGGGCGGCCGGTTCGAGGGCTCCTGCGGAGACTTCCTCAGGAGGACGGTTGCTGCCACCGGGTGACCCGGTCACCGTCTAGTCTTGACCCCGACATGGAGCAGCAGGAGTACGCGGTCGGCGCCATTCGGGTGGCCGCCGGCAGGCCGGACGGACGCACGGGCGGGGCGGGCCGGGGAAGCGCCGACGCCGTCCTCGCCGTACGCGGAGCCGGATGCGAAGCCGGTTGCGAATCCGCACGCGGGTCCGACGGCGAGGCCGGCCCCGTCGACGCCCTGGCCGGGAGCGGAGCTGACGACCCGCAGGCCTCCGCCGAAGGACTCTCGCCCGACCCGGGACTGCTTCGGCTCGCCCACTGGTTCGCCGCCGCCACCCCCGGCACCGCGGACGACCTGTGCACCGCCTCCTTCGGCCTCTACCCCGCCCGCCACCTCGGCGCCGCGGCCGTGCCCGCCGAGCCCGCCGTCAGCTGGTGGCACGGCCCGACCGCCCACGCGGGCGCCGTCCCGCGCGCCCGCGAGGCCCGCGCCGACGGCGGCCTGCGCCGCGCCCGCCGCGACGCCGCCGCACTGCCCGTCGTCCGGTCAGGCGCCAAGCGGGGCCGGCCCGGCAGGCACCGCAGGCCGGAGCGCAGCCGTGCCCTCCCGGAACTGTCCTGCGACGTGCAGGATCGTTCCGGTGGAGAACTCCCGGACGCCGAACGCCGCATCGCCGCCCGGCTGCTGCTCGCCCACCCGCTGGTCACCGCCTCCGGCCCGCACGCCGACGGCTTCCCCCTGATCCGCCGTCACCGCGACTGGCTCACCGAACGCTTCGACACCCTGCTCGGCTACCGCCTCGTCGTCGGCCCCTGGCACGCCCGGCTCTGCAAGGCCGGCCTCGGCCCCGGCGCCGCCCGCCGCCTCGAACACCCCGCCACCGGTGCCCCGTTCACCCCGGCCGGCTACGCCCGGCTCGCACTCGCGCTCGCCCTGCTCGTCGACGCCCCCGAGCAACTCCCCTACGGGCGGCTGCTCCAGGCGATGCGGGCGGCCGCGCCCGAGCTGATGGCCGGGGGCGGGGGCGGCGAGGGAGTCGACGTGGGGCTCGACGTGGGGCTCGACACGTCACTCGACATGGCGTTCGCCGCGCTGGCCGACTGGCAGGTGCTGGGCGAACTGCCGGCCGACCCGGGCGACACCGCCTTCGTGCTGACCGTCGACCGCGAACTCGCCCGCGCCGTCCCGGCCGGCCCGCCCGCGCTCGCCGACGACGCCGCCGACCTCATCCGCCGCGCCGCCGAGGCCGAGCCCGGCACCGCCGTGCGCCGCCTCCTCGCCGAGACGCCGGCCGTCCTCGCCGCCGACCTCCCCGAGGACCAGCGCGAATGGCTGCGCGAGCACCGGCTCAGCGGCCCGGCCGCGCTCGCCGAATTCCTCGGGCTGGAGGCCGAACTGCGCGCCGAGGGCGTCGCCCTGCTCGACCCGGCCGCGGAACTCACCGACCTCGCCCTCCCCGGTGCCGGCACCCTCGCCCAGGCCACCCTGCTGCTGGTGGAACGCCTGGTCGAGGAGGTCCGCCCGCTGCCGGGCGAGGACACGGGCGGCGACGTCCCGATCCCCGACGCACTGATAGACGGGGTCCTCGGCGACATCGCCGACGACCACGACCTCCCCGCCCGCTACCTCGCCGACCGCACCGCCCTGCGCCGCGACGCCCTCGACCTCCTCCACCGCCTCGGCCTGATCACCCCCACGCCCCGCACCACCTGGCTCCTCCGCCCCCCGGCCGCCCGCTACGCGCCGGCCCCGGACCTCCACCCCACCCCCGGCACCGGCCGCCACTCCCGCCCCGCCGGCCCGACTGCGCCCCCGCCCCGTGAGGGCCCGCACATCTAGCGACGCCCCTGGTCACCGGGCCCGCGCTCCGCCCCGACCTTCCGCGCCGATCCAAGCACCTGCCGCGCCCGACGCGTGTGGTCCCTGCAGCTGGTGCCGTGACCGCACGGGTTCGCCGGGTTGCCGGTCGGGACGCTGTGGACCGGTGCGCTCTCGGCGCGGTAAGGGCACGGTCGTCAGCCCGGCCGCGGCTGAAGCCGGTCCCCCCTGCTACGACCGAGCCGGACCGGGGGCTAGCCGGGAATGAGGGCGTCCCACTGGTCGCGGGTGGGGCCGTCGTGGTGCGGGGTGAAGTGGGGGCGGGCGGCGAGCCAGGTGGTGACGGCGTGGTCGACCTCCTCGGTGGCGTACGCGACGTCGGGGGTCCGTACGAGGTGGCGTACGTGGGCGCGGGCCCGCATGACGACCGGGTCGTCGAAGGCGCAGGCGGCGAGGGCGGCGGCGCGGTGGTCGGGGAGGGCCGAACCGTCCTTGAGGCGTTGTTCGTTGGTGCGGTCGGCGGTCACCTGGGCGTCGAACCAGGGGCGGATGGTCCCGGTGGTCCAGGCGTGGTAGCCGGCGGGGTCGGTGGCGACCTGCTCGGTGTGGCCGGCCAGGTACTGGGCGGCGCGCAGGCCGAGGGCCACGCCGTGGCCGAGGGTGGGGTTGGTGTGGACGAGGCTGTCCCCGGCGTTGACCAGGCCGGTGACGACGGGGCCGACGTCGTCGGTGAGGGAGGTCCAGCGGTTGTCCAGGCCGGCCATCGCCAGGACGGGCGACCGGGGTTCGGGGTCGAGGTCGAGCCAGGCGGCGCAGGCGGGGAAGTGCCGGAGGAGGGCCTCGAACACGGCGGGGTCGGTGAGGGCGCCGCGGGTGGGGTCGCCCGTGGAGAGCACCATGCTCAACGCGAAGGTGTCGTTGTCGGACGGGAAGACGCCGGCGAGCGCGAACCCGGCGGCCGATCCGGTCCTCACCCGCCCGGGGTCGCGCGGGCCGTCGGCGCGCAGGCGGTACCAGCGGCACACGTAGGTGATCCCGGTGCGGTGGCTGTCCACCACGGGCGGGCGGCAGCCGGCCTCGACCAGCCAGGCGGGGACCGGTGAGCGGCGGCCGGCCGCGTCGACGACGAGGTCCGCCGGGTGGGTGTCCGTGTCCGTCCGCACGCCGGTGACCCGGGGCGGGTCTCCGGCTTCGACGGTGAGGCCGCTCACCCGGGTGCCCCGCCGCACCTCGACGGTGGGTTCCCGCCGTACGGCCGCGGTGAGCGCGGCTTCCAGCACGATGCGGCGGGTGCGCAGGGTCACCAGCTCCTCGTCGCCGGCCCGGTGCGGGGGGTGCTCGTCGAACCAGTCGAAGTCGTGGTACTCCCGGGCCCCGCGGGCCAGCAGGTCCGCGTAGACGTCCGGGGCCTCGGCGCGCAGCACGCTGCGTACGGGCGCGAGGAACGAGTGGGGCTGGTCGGCCTGCGGGACGCGGGGCCGGTTCCAGTGGTAGAAGTCCTGGTCCAGGTCGCCTTCGGCCTGCCGGGTGTCCTGTTCGAACAACGTGACCGGGTGGCCGCGTCGGCCGAGCATGAGTGCTGTCCCCAGCCCGCTGATACCGCCCCCGATGATCGCAACCCGCGCCACTGGCTCCCCTTCGCGTCGTGTTGCGGGAGGATCCTAGCCCTTGATGATCTTCGATCGGGCGCCGGCCCCCGGACCGGGCGCGGGAGGCGGCGGCTACTTGCTCGCGGTGGCGGTGGCGAGCGGGCCGTGCTGGACGGTCTCCACGGTGGCGCCGACGCCGAGGGTGCCCAGGGCGATGGAGGCCAGGACGGCGGTGCAGGCGAGGAGGCGGCGGTGGCGCTGGGGGAGCGGGAAGCGCGGTTCCTGGTAGGGCGCCTGAGGGCTGGCGTTCATGACAGGGAGGGTTCCAGGGCGGTGTGAACGGTCGGTACGCGCGGGTGAAGTCCGGGCGGGGCTTGGGCGTCGATTGGCCGCATACGCCCCACCCGACCCGCGGGCGGGGCGTATGCGCTGGTCAGCGAGGCCGTCCGCGTTCGGGGAGGGCCTCGCCGACGGCGTCCCGTACGGCGTCCCGTAGGGCGTCCCGTCAGGCCGCCTGCTCCTCGATCGGTGCGTGCGCGGTCGCCAGGTAGTGGGAGAGCACCCGCCGGCTGCGGGTGAGGTCCTCGATCCGGGCGTCCAGGTCCGCGAGCTCGCCGCGCAGGGTGGCGAGCAGGTCCGGACAGGCCGTCAGGGCGGGCACCGGTCCGGTGGCGCAGGGCAGGATCCCGGCGATGATCCGGGTGGGCAGACCGGCCGCGAGCAGGCTGCGGATCTGCCACACCCGTACGGTGTCCTCCTCGACGTACTCGCGGTAGCCGGCCGCGGTGCGGGCGGGCCGGAGCAGGCCCTGCTCCTCGTAGTAGCGGAGCAGGCGGGCGGAAACCCCGGTCAGGCGGGCGAGTTCTCCGATGCGCATGATCGGGTCAACGCGGGCTGCCATAGGGGTTGTTCCCGGCCACGCCCGTTCCCGGCCCGGATCCCCTCGGCTCAGTTCTTCAGGAACTCCAGTACCACGTCGCGCAGTTGGGGAAGTGCCTCGACCATCGGCAGGTGCCCGGAGGGGAGTTCGACGAAGCGGGCGCCGGGAATACCCTCGGCCAGCAGGCGGTGCTGGGACGGCTGGACGAGCATGTCCTCGGCGGCGCCGACGACCAGTGCGGGCACGGCGATCGAGGCCAACTCCGCGCGGACGTCGACCCGGGCGGCCAGCCGGAACTGCTGGGGGAAACCGGCCGGCAGCGGGGAGCGGAGGCCCTCGCGCAGCGCCGCGAGCTGGTCGGCGGGCAGCGCGTCCACCCAGCTGTGGCCGAGGACGACGGTGAGCATCACCTCGGCGAGGTCGGCGGGCCGGTCGCGGAGCCCGACCATGAGCTCGGACAGGGCGCTCTGCCGGGCCGACCCGCCGGCCACGCCCGCGATCAGCAGCAGCGAGCGGACCCGCCCGGGGTGGCGGGTGGCGATCCGGACGGCGACGGCGGCGCCCAGTGAGAAGCCGGCCAGGTCGAAGGTGTCGAGGCCCTCCTCGTCGGCGGCCGCGACCAGCCGGTCGGCGTACTCGTCCAGGGTGGGTTCGCCGGGCTCGTACGGGCTGTCGCCGGAGCCGGGGTAGTCGGGGGCGACGACGGTGCGGTGCGCGGCGAGGTCGGGCAGCAGCGGTCCCCAGTTGTCCCGGGCGCTGCCCGCGGCGCCGTGGGCGAGCAGCAGGCCGGGGCCCGAGCCCTGGACGATCCGGGCGAGCGGGGCGGGGATGGTGGCGGTGGACGGCACGGGTGCTCCTCGGTGCTTCCTCGGTGGTACGGACGGACGGGCTGCATCGTCGGTCGGGCGGCCCGGCCGGGCGGGCGCTCGTTCCGACACCGGGAACGCTAGGTATTCACACCGGTGAGAAGGTCAACCGCGAAGTCCGGGCGTCCGCACCGGTCACGGAAAGCGCCGGGACCCCTACGCTGGGGTGTGGAGCGCCATCCGGACAGTGCCGTCCGGATACCGCTGCGCTCCGCCGCCGGGGCGCCCACCGTGCCCGCGTCGGCCGCTCCGGTGTTCGCCCCGGGCCGGGCGGCCGCCGAGGAGGTGCCCAGGCCCGTGTCCGGAAGCGTCAACGTGCCCGGAATCGTCAAGCCGCTGCCTGCCCAGTGGTTCGTCCAGCGCGACACCAACGCCGAGATGCGCTGGGAGGCGCTGCGCGACGCCGACGGCCGGGCCGCCGTCGGCCGTCATGTCCCGGTGGAACGGTTCTTCGTCCGCAACCACACCAGCACCCCGCTGATCGACCCGGCCGGCTGGCGGCTCAAGCTGTTCGGCAGCGGCCTGTCCGGCGCCCCGGCGCCGGAGCGGGCGGTGGAGTTCACCCTGGACGACCTGCGGGCGCTGCCCGCCACCCGGATCCACGCGCTGATCGAGTGCGCCGGCAACGGCCGCAGCTACTTCCACCGCCAGCAGGGCCGGCTCACCCCGGGCACACCGTGGACGCTCGGCAGCATCGGCTCGGCGAGCTGGCGGGGCGTCCGGCTGGCCGAGGTGCTGCGGGCCGCCGGGCTGACCGGTGCCGCGGTGGACGTGCTGCCCACCGGGCTGGACCCGGACTACATCGTCGACGGCACCAACTACGGCCCGGTGCGCCGCCCGCTGCCGATCGCCAAGGCGCTGGACGACACGCTGCTCGCGTACGAGATGAACGAGGAGCCGCTGACCCCCGACCACGGAGCGCCGGTGAGGCTGGTGGTGCCCGGCTGGGTCGGCATCGCCTCGATCAAGTGGGTCGGCAGCATCGAGGTCGCCGACCACCCGCTCCACTCGCCCTGGAACACCGTCTTCTACCGGATGTTCGGCCCGGGCCACCCGCCCGGCGGCGGGGCCGCGCTCACCACCCAGGTGGTCAAGTCCGCCTTCGAACTGGCCGAGGGCGCGCGGCTGGAGGCCGGGCGCGAGCACCGGCTGCACGGGCGCTCCTGGTCCGGCAGGGCACCGGTGCGGCAGGTGGAGGTGAGCACGGACGGCGGGCTGAGCTGGCGGACCGCCGAGCTGGACGAGGAGCCGTGCGCCGGCGACTGGACGCGCTGGAGCACCGTCTGGCGCCCCGAGCGGCCCGGACGTTACGAACTGCGCGCCCGCGCGACGGACCGCCGGGGCGCCACCCAGCCCGAACGGGAGGCCTTCAACCGCGAGGGTTACCTGTTCGGCGCGGTGGTGGCGCACCCGGTGACGGTGGTCTGAGCGCCCCCGACCGGGCTCAGCCGGTGGACTGGACCTCGTACGGGGCCGGGTAGTGGGTCTCGTACGGGGTCAGCACCAGCCGCACCACGTCCTCCAGCCGCCGCCGGGCGTCCCCGAGCGTGGTGCGGCCGGTCACCCACGCGGTCAGTTCGCCCTGCCAGGCGTGCGCGACGATGTGCCGCACCAGGTCGCTGGCGGCGGCCGGCACCTCGGCCGTCACCGCTTGGAGGGCGGCGCTGTCGGCCCGGGCCATGCCCTGCAGCGCCTCGCTGGCGAAGGGGTCGGTGGAGGCGGCGACGGCCACCCGTAGCCGGGCCAGCTCGGGCTGGCGCTGGTAGGCCCGCATCCCGCCGCGGACGAACCGCACCGCCCGGTCCGTGGCCCCCAGTCCGGCGCGCGGTCCCCGCAGTTCGGCCACCAGGTCCGCCAGCAGCAGACGGTGCCACTCGGCGATCGCCGCTGCCAGGAGGTGGTCCTTGGAGGAGAAGTATCGGTACGCCGTCCCCAGGGCGACTCCGGACCGCTCGCAGACCTGCTTCATCTGCAGCCGCTCGACGCCGATCTCGTTCACCAGGGCGAGCGCGGCCGCGATCAGGCTTTCGCGGCGTTCGAGCTGACGCGGAGACATCGCCTCCACCGGCCGTGGTGACAGGTCAACCTTGGTCACCCGCACCATGATACGGGCCGGGGCCGCTCAGGAGTATGACGCCGACCGGCCCCCTTCCGTTCGCCCGGCGGCAACCGGGCTCCCTCCGGAGCGTGCCGGGGCGTCCGGCGGCTCCCCGGGCGGCTGTCGGAGCGCCGGAGCGCCGGAGTGCTGGAGTGCTGGAGTGCCGAGACGCGCCGCCCTACGGCAGCCTGCGGATCAGCGCCTCCTGGACGGCCGAGGCCACCAGCAGGCCGTCCCGGTCGTAGAACTCGCCGAGCGACAGGCCGCGGCCGTCCGAGGCGGACGGGCTGCGCTGGGCGAACAGCAGCCACTCGTCGGCCCGGAACGGGCGGTGGAACCACATCGCGTGGTCCAGCGAGGTCATCAGCAGCCGGGGCGGCTCGGTGCGCTGGAAGAAGTTCGCCTGCTCGTGCAGACCGGCGGTGGAGGCCAGGGTGAGGTCGGACAGGTAGGTGAGCGCGCAGGCGTGCAGCAGCGGCTCGGTGGCCGGCAGCGGGGTGGAGATGCGCAGCCAGACGAACTGCTGCGGCATCCCGGGGACGGCCGGCGGCACGCCCGGGGCGTCCGGCGGCACGAAGCGCAGTTCGAGGTCGCGGAAGCCGTCGGAGCTCTTGATCGCGGCGCGCAGTTCCTCGTCCCAGTGGGAGAAGGCGTCGGGCAGGCCCTCCGGGGCGGGCAGCGGGGGCATCGCGCGGTGGCGGTCGTCGGCGGTCGGCTCGGGGAGCTTGAAGGAGGCGGTGAGGTTGAAGATCTCCTTCCGCTCCTGCACCGCCCGGACCCGGCGGGTGGTGTAGGTGAAGCCCTCGCGCAGCCGCTCGACCTGGTAGTCGATCGGCCGGGTCGGGTCGCCGGGCAGCATGAAGTAGCCGTGCAGCGAGTGCACCGCGCGCTTCGCGGGGCAGGTGCGTCCGGCGGCGGCGAGGGCCTGGGCGGCGACGTGGCCGCCGAAGGCGCGCATCGGGGCACCGGCGTGGCAGTGGCCCCGGAACGTGTTCCCGTCCAGCTGCTCGATCTCCAGCAGTTCGGCGAACGGGGCGGCCGGATCGGGCGCCTGATCGGTCGGCCTCTGCTGTTCTGTCAGGTCGGTCACGGCCCCATAGTGGCAGAAGCCAACCGTGCGACGGTGTGACCTGGGTAACGCTCCGGTCGAGTAGAACGTGTTTCATTGATGTCGCGGCACGACGGGCTGTCAGAGCCGTCACCTAGTGCCACATCAGGCAACGTTCGCCCTGGTAACGACTTCGCGTAGGCGCTCGTCGGCGGCGTGCTTGTTCCGCCAGATGATGTAGCGGCGGA